>DATHFT010000034.1:0-3399 GCA_035317965.1 Saccharimonadales bacterium (SeqCode)
CACAGGTCCAGTAGCGGGCTGCGGCTTTGCCGGCATGCAGGTCCATGACGAGCGGGACGTGTTTGCCGAGCAGTTTGTTACTGGCGGCGCGTTCATTGAAATTGAGCGGCTGGCCCTTGCGCAACACGGGAATGCCGGCCATTTTGATGTCCACGCGCGCGGGATCAAAGGAGACCCCGGAGCGGCCGGCGGCAGCGAAAATGCGGCCCCAGTTGGGGTCACCGCCGGCGAAAGCGGTTTTGACCAGCGGCGAAGTGGCGATGGTGGCCGCGATGCGGCGCGCGCCGGCTTCGGTTTTTGCGCCGCGCACTTCGATTTCGATCACGCGTTGCGCGCCTTCGCCGTCGCCTACAATCTGCAAGGCGAGGGAATGGCAGACGTCTTCAAGAGCAGCTGCAAATGCCCGCTGCGCCGACGTGCCGGGTCGGATCGCGGAAGCGCCCGATTCCCCGTTGGCTAGCACCACAACCGTGTCATTCGTTGAAGTATCCCCATCAATGCTGATCGCGTTGAACGTTCGGGAACTTACCGCGTTCAGGGTTTTTTGCAACAGCGATGGAGCAATCGCCGCGTCGGTGACGATGAAGGCCAGCATCGTCGCCATGTTCGGATGAATCATGCCCGCGCCTTTGGCGCAGCCGACCATATGAACCCGTTTGCCCGCAATATTGAACGACGCGGCAGCCGTTTTGGGGCGGGTGTCGGTAGTACAGATGGCCAGCGACAGTTCGGCGAACGAGCGCGCCGAAGGACGGCGGTGACGGGCAATCACCGGCAAGGCGCGCATGATTTTTTCCAGCGGCAGTGATACGCCAATCACTCCGGTGGAGCAAACGAAGAGTTCACTGGGCGCGCAGTTCAGTCGCTTGGCGGCTTCGGCAACGGTGCTTTGGGCCGCGGCGTAACCCGCGGCTCCGGTCGCGCAGTTGGCGTTTCCGGCGTTCACCACCACCGCTCGCATGCGGCCTTTTGAAGCGCGCAAATGCGCCTTGGAAATCAGGACCGGTGCGGCAACGACGAGATTTTGCGTAAACACGGCGGCCGCCGACGCCGGAACGTCGCTGGAAAGCAGAGCGAGGTCGAGCGCTCCGGTCTTTTTTAGACCGCAGGCCGTGGCGGCAAAACGAAAACCGCGCGGGAGAGATGATTCCGAAAGAGCGTGATTCATACCGGGAATTTCCGAGGTGCTAGCGCGCCAACCCCGGACGTGACCTCCGATCCTCCCGAACGGCCGCGAGGGAGGATTGCTGTTTCAGGAGATGGACGGGCGTTCATGGTTTTGCTCCTGGTTTACCGGCGAATCGGTTCAGACGATCCTGCAAATCCCCGATGGCGGCGCGCACCGATTCAGGTGCCGTGCCTCCGGGAACTTTTTTTGCCGCCAGAGCGGCTTCAACGGTGAGACCTTTCAGGAAATCGGCTGCAAATGCCGGCGAAATTTTCTGCAAATCGGGGAGAGAAAGTTCGGTCCAGACTTTCCCTTGCTGCTCGGCTTCGCGCAGGACCCGGCCAACGGCGTCATGCGCCTGGCGGAACGGGACGCCTTTGTGCACCAGATAATCCGCGCCTTCGGTAGCGAGCAACGCCGGGTTTGCAGCCGCCGCGCGAAGACGATCTTCACGGAATTTTGTCCCGGCGATGGCGCCCGCCGCAACCCAAAGCATGTCGCTGACCTGATCGTGCGCGGCAAAGAGCGCTTCTTTGTCTTCCTGCAGGTCGCGTTGATAGCTGGTTGGCAAGCCTTTGAGCGTTGTCAGCAGAGAAAGCAAAGCACCGGTGATGCGGCCGGATTTGCCGCGAATCAGTTCCCAGCAGTCGGGGTTTTTCTTTTGCGGCATCAGGCTGCTGCCGGTGGAAAATTCGTCGGGCAGCACGACGTAGGAGAATTCCTGCGACGCGAAAATGACGAAATCCTCCGCCATCCGTGAAAGATGAGTGGCGATTCCAGACAGCGCAAACAGATAGTCAAGCGCAAAATCACGATCGCTGACTGCGTCAAGACTGTTGGCCGTGATTCTGGAAAAACCCAGATCGCGCGCAATGGCTTGGCGATCAATCGCAAAGGAATTTCCGGCAAGGGCTCCAGAACCCATGGGGCAGGCGTCTGCTCCGGCCGCTGCATTTTGCAATCGAGTTACATCGCGAGAGAACGCTTCAGCATGAGCCAGGAGAAAATGGGAAAGCAGAATGGGCTGCGCGTGTTGCATGTGCGTCATACCAGCCATGGGAATGCTGCTGTTCGCCTGCGCCTGCGTCAGCAGCGCCGCCAGCAGCTTGACCAGCTTTTGCTGCATCTGCGCTGCGGCGTCAATGACGAAAAGACGAAAGTCCGTCGCGACAAGTTCGTTGCGGCTGCGGCCGGTGTGCAACTTCCAGCCAAGCGGGCCGAGTTCTCCGACCAGAGCACGTTCCACAAAATGATGCACGTCTTCGGCGTCCGCGCCGGAGGTTTCCAGCCAGGCGGGATCCGCTTGGGCGCGCTGCTCGATTTTGTCCAGCGCGGCAAGGGTCTGCGCGACGTCGCGGGTCGAGAAAATGCCGATGGGCTCGAGCGCTTTGGCCCAAGCCCGGTCTACGGCAATTTCGTAGGGCAACAGGCGGCGGTCAAAGGAGAAGGAACGCTGGAAGGCGTCGAAATGCTCGTTCGGCGCGCCGTCGAAGCGGCCTCCCCAGAGCCGGTCATCTTTTCTTTCGGTCATGGTTGCAGTTCTTGGTTCCTCAGGCACCGGGCTCCCCGTTCAGAGCATAAAAGCCGGGAACAATCGGCTTCTGCTGCGGGGGCGCCGGCGCGCGGCGCCCCCGCCAGGTAGTGTTAGGACTTTGCGCTGCCGGCCTTGCCGCGCGGCCGAACCGTGATTGGCAGCGCAAACAGGTTGATGAAGCCTTCGGCGTCTTTCGGGTTGTAGCGGCCCATGGTGAAGCTGGCCAGGTCCGCGCGGTATAGAGAGAAGGGCGATTTGCGGCTGGTCACATTGAGGGTGCTCTTCCAGAGTTTCAGCCCAACGGTACCGGTGACGTATTTTTGCGCGACGTTGAAAAAGCCGTCGAGCGATTCGCGCAGCGTGGAAAACCACACGCCGTTGTAGACCAGTTCGGCATAGCGATCGGAAAGCGCCTGTTGGAAATGGGCGGTTTCGCGGTCGATGGTGAGCCGTTCGAGCTCCTGGTGCGCTTTGATGAGCAGCGTGCCGCCGGGAGTTTCATAGGCGCCGCGAGACTTCATGCCCACCAGGCGATTTTCGACGAGGTCGGTGCGCCCGACTCCGTGTTTGGCGGCGATTTCATTCAGCTTGTTGAGCAACTCGACGGGGCCGAGTTTTGCGCCGTTTACCGAGACCGGTGTGCCGGATTCAAATCCGATTTCGACTTCTTCGGCTTTGTCCGGAGCATTTTCGGGCG
>DATHFT010000035.1:0-35607 GCA_035317965.1 Saccharimonadales bacterium (SeqCode)
GGAAGACCACGTTAATTGCCACCTTTTTGTTCGCCTGCAGTTTCGCTCTGCCGCTCGGTGCCATTCAACACACCGTTCGTATGGCTTCCGGCCTTGCGGAAGTGCAGAGCCTTCCGGCGCGCCAGATCGAGCAAATCTCCAGCCGCGTGCAAATGTTCCAGGAGCTGGGCGGGGGAACGGGCCGGCTACTCTTTGCCCTGCTGGTCATCCGTTTTGTTTCGCAACGCCGGCGCATACTGTTTTTCTTCGTCCCGTCGCTCCTCGTTTTTCCCTTCCTCTATTTTTTCGCGGCGACTCGCAGTTTGGCCCTTCTCGAACTTGGAATTTTTCTTGCCACCATGCTCTTCAACGGCCTTCACAGTTTTTGGGGAAATTATTTGCCCAGAGTCTATCCGACTCGTCTACGAGCCACTGGGGAGAGCTTCGCCGCAAATATTGGAGGCCGCGTTCTCGGCGTTTCCGCGGCGCTGATGACCACCACGCTTTCAAACGTCATGCCCGGAGCCGGTCACACCGCGCAACTCGCCCACTCCGCGGGGACCGTAGCGCTGCTGTTTTTGGTTCTCGGATTGGCCGGCACGTTCTGGTTGCGCGAACCCGAAGGGGACCGTCTTCCGGATTGAATTGCCCGGCAAACGCACGTTTCGTGTATCCCCTGGTCCTGCGACCGCGAGGAGAAATATGAAAAGCAAGGAAACGACAGACGCCGCCCCTATAGTCCACTCGGCGTACATCCTCGACAACGCGGATCCGGCGGTTCCCGCGCGCTTCGACGCTCTATCCACCCTGTATGACCGCGCTACCATCCAGTGCCTGGAAAATTGCGGCGTCGGCCCGGGCTGGACTTGCCTGGAGGTAGGCGGTGGCGGTGGCACAATTGCGTCCTGGCTCGCCGCTCGCGTCGGCCCGTCAGGACATGTTCTGGTCACCGATCTTGATCCGCGTTTTCTCGCTGGCTTGAATTTTTCAAATCTGGAAGTGCGGTGTCACAACATCGTGACGGATCCGCTTCCTGAAGCGGCTTTTGACCTGATTCACGCTCGCTTGGTGCTGGTGCATCTTCCGGCTCGGGAAACGGTGCTGAAGCGCCTGATTGCAGCGCTCAAGCCGGGAGGCTGGATCATTGACGAAGAGTTTGACTCTGTCTCATTGCCTGGTGATCCGGTTCTGAATCCGGGCGAGGCTCAGTTGAAAACTCAAAAAGCGCTGTTTCAAGTGGTCGAGGAGCGGGGCGTGGAAAGGCGCTGGGGCCGGCTCCTCTATGGCCGGATGCGAGCCCTCGGGCTTGTCGATGTTCGCGCGGAAGCGCGTCTCTCGATGTGGTCGGGAGGATCTGCAGGTGCCTCGCTCGCTCGTGCTAATTTCGAGCAGCTTCGTGATGTGCTGGTTGCCAGTGGACTGGTTACCGAGGAAGAATTACAACAGGACATTACCAGGCTCGATCATCCGGACTTCATGATGCCGTCGCCGATCATGTGGACGGCGTGGGGCCGGCGCCCGGCAAAACAGTAGTTTTTCCGCTTGGTTCGGGGAGCAGGAAATCGCAGGTAGGAAGTGTTGTCGCCATTCGCCTGCCGGCCGTCGCCCGAGTTCATCCATGTGCAGGCCTGCTGGCTAACCGAGAGGCCGGTGTTTGAAATGGCGGACACCGCTGCTGTATTCGGCAACGATGTGGCCGCTGCCACGAAGCTTGTACTTGTAGGTCGTGAGTCCTTCGATGCCCATAGGGCCGCGCGCGTGTAGTTTGCCGTTGCTTATCCCCACTTCTGCGCCCAGGCCGTAACGGTAGCCATCGGCAAAACGCGTCGAAGCGTTGTGGAATACGCTGGCAGCGTCGACTTCCTCGAGGAAACGCTCGGCGACCATCCGGTCTTCTGTGACGATGCATTCTGTGTGCTTTGAACCGTACCTATGAATGTGTTCGAGCGCTTCCTCGAGGGTATCCACAATTTTCACCGAGAGAATGAGGCCAGAGTACTCCGTCGACCAATCGCGTTCGGTTGCCGGGACCAGACTGGCCCCAGCCAGCAGATCCAGAACGCGGGGGCACCCGCGAACTTCGACCTTGGCTTTTCTTAGTTCTGCTGTGGCTCCAGGCAGGAACGCTGCGGCAATATCCTGATGCACGAGAAGGGTTTCAACGGAGTTGCAGGCAGCGGGATACTGAACCTTGGAGTCCAGGGTGATGGTCACGGCCGTGGGCAAATCCGCAGCGCGGTCGACAAACACGTGACAGATTCCCTCGCCGTGGCCCAGAACCGGAATTCGACTGTTCTGCTCGACAAAGGCAACGAATTCCTTCGAACCACGTGGAATCAACAGATCGACCTCGCCCTGGAGACGCAGGAGTTCCATAACATCGGAACGCGATTGCAGTAAATGGATGGATTCCTGCGGGACCAGGGGAAACTTGCAAAGCGTCTCTTTCCAGACGGCCACAATGCTTTCGTTGCTTTGTAAGGCTTCTGTGCCGCCTTTGAGCAGCACCGCGTTCCCCGATTTGAGCGCCAGCGCGGCAACCTGCGGAACGACATCGGGTCGCGACTCAAATATCACCGCAATCACACCAAGCGGACAGGATTCTTTGTACAGTAGCAAACCCTCGTCGAGTTCTGTGGCTGCCAGCCGTTTTCCCAGTGGATCCGGGAGATTTGCAACTTCCCGGACACGGGCGGCCATCTCAACGATGCCACTCTCTTTGATTTGCAGCCGGGAATACAGAGCCGGCGTCAATTCTCCCGTGGACAGGAGGTGGTCCGCGGCGGCGCAGTCCCGGGCATTGGCCGCAAGAATCCGTGCGCTATTTTCTTCCAGCGCGTCGGCAATTGCCAAAAGAGTCGTTCTGCGGGTTTGGTCGGCAAGGAGCGCAAGTTTTCTGGACGCTTCCCGGGCCGAGAGCGCGACCGAAGCGACATCCGTGAATGGTTTCCTGCCAGGCGTGTGATTCAAGTGTCGCACTCCAGGAGAACAATATTATCGCGAGTGAACAGGACGCGAGCGGTCGCTGCCGCCTCGCTCGAGCAGTTGGCAATCCCTCTTGCAAATTCGTCGCCCGCAACGTTGGCGATGCTGACGACATCCATCGGACCAAACGGTTTTTCAACGCGAACCACTCCCGATGCGAGCAAGCTCGCTTTGCCGCGCGTTATGGCGCGCTGCGCGCCCGCATCAACGACGACGCGGCCACGGACCCCGGCCGCGTAGGCGAGCCAACGACGTTTGCCTTTCATCCTGCTGGACGGCAGAAACACGGTCCCTTCCGATTCCCCGGCAAAGATGCGGGAAAGTGTTTCCGGCCGGCTCCCGCTGGCGATCACCGCCACGCCGCCACAATTCATGGCAATTTCAGCGGCTTGCAGCTTCGTCACCATGCCGCCTCGCCCGGATTGCGAAGGCCCGCTGGCCAGAGCCCGCAACTCGGGCGTCACCTTGGCAATCTGCGAGATCACCCGCGGGAGACTCGCCGGTCCCGCACGTTTCTGTTTTCCGGAACTCTCCGCATCCAGCAGACCGTCAACATTGGTGAGAAGAATGAGCGCGTCCCCTTCCAAGCCGCTCATGACCAGGGCGGCTAGACGGTCATTGTCGCTGAAAGCCACCGAGCGAGCACTGCCGCCCACCGTCTCGAGTTCGGCTGTCGAAACCGTGTCGTTTTCATTGACGATCGGCAAGACACCAAACCCCATCAGTTTTTCCATTGTTCTGCGCAGGTTCGAATAGCGCTGCCAGTTGCTGAAGTCTTCTTCCGTCAGCAGCACCTGAGCGATCTTCACGTCGTGCGCGCCAAACAACCTCTTATAAGCTTCCATCAGCAAGCTTTGACCAACGGCCGCGCAAGCCTGCTTGGTCACCATATCTTTCAAGCGGGAAGGATGCAGCCCGAGCCACCCCCGGCCGAGTCCGACGGCGCCTGAAGATACCAGAACGACTTGGCGGCGGTCCGCACGGAGTGCCGCGACAGCATCCACAATCGGTACGATCCGTTCCAGAGAGAGCTCGCCCTCGGAACCCGTGACGGTGCTGGTTCCGAGTTTAATGACCACGCGTTTTGCGGCCCGGAAGAGGCTCCGTCTGTGCTGGTCGCCCTGTTGTGAAAAATCGCTCATTTTATCCGACTGAGGTATTAGAGTACGACATTCGCCGTCGTTATCGAATTCCGATTCATCCGCAAGGCGCGCGGCAGTCAGTTGCCAAGCACTGCCTTCTGCAACTGCGGGTCATCGGGAAAGAGGCGAAGGCCCTTGCGAACCGTGGCCATGGCAGCGTGACGGTCTCCCAGGGCGAGGTACACGCCGGCCAGGGACCTGAAGATCGTGGGTTCATAGTCCGGATAGAAACGCACAACCAGCTCGAAATGCTGACGCGCAAGAGGCAGCCGACCGGTTTCGCGATACAGTTCGCCGAGTTCGAGGTGGCAGGCGTAGCTGTAAGGGTCCTTCAGAGTTCCTCTGAGCAGAACTGGCTCAGCCTCGGCGAGATCGGACATCTTTATCCATATTGCTCCCAGGCGGCAGTATTCAGAAGCGGGGACGTCCGGCATTACCGCCATGCGGTTCAACTGCGCAATCAGGGCGATGCGAAAGTCCCGGCGATCTGCGGCAAACTCCATCTCATCTGTGAGCGCCGGGAGGAAGCGGGGATAGCGCTTCAAAATTTGGTCGACGCGCGACCGCGCCGAGACGTCCTCGCCGCTGCGATGCTCAGCGGTGGCGAGCCAATGCATGGCTTCCGGTGAGTCGGGATCCTGCTTGACGGCCGCTTCGAGGAAAGATTTGGCATCTGTGAGCGCGCCTTGCATCAGTGCGAGGCGCCCTTCGACAAAGGAGTGGGGAGCGGATTCGGGTTGAGATTTCAGAGCGACAAGAAAATCCTTAGCACGAAGCGCGTCACCAGTGTCGAGCGCTGTAAGAGCGCCAGCTTCAAGCGCGCGCCCGACGTCTGATTCTTCCAAATTCGTCGGCAGCGGCTTCTGGCGCAACTGGGTAATGAGTTCTTGATTTGCTTCAAACAGACCGGGAGTGAGCACAGTCTGCGGGGCATGATATTCAAGGAGGGTGCGATCGTCCGTGTTCAACTTACTGCCTAGTGACAGTTTTCGCACCGCGGCGTCGTCTAGCAAATAGTAAGCAACGAGTCCTTCCGGTTGATGAATACCCAGGGTTGCAAAGTCGCTGCGGAGCGCTGGGTTTTGCCAGAGGGAGCGCAGGTGAGCGAATTGGACCGGAGAAGCGGCCGTGCGGCAGAGCAGCAGGAGGTCGGGTCCCTCGGCGTGCCAGAGACTTAGTTCGGCGAATCCAGCCGCCAGCGTCGCGGCAATCATGCGCAGGTCGGCCGGTGCCAGCGAGTAGGCTTGTGCCCATTGCACGAATATTCCACCTGGCATCAAGCGCTGACGCACGGCGCTGTAATACTCAGCAGTGAAGAGTGTGCCGATGCCTGCGATCCAGGGATTGGACGGTTCGGAAATGATCAGGTCGTATTTGTCGGAAGAAGTCAGAAGAAAGTTTCGCGCATCGTCGAAAGTTACGTGAACGCGCGGATCGCTCAAGACTCCGCGATTGAGGCTATCGAGATACGGCGCGGCGCGCAGAACGGCGGGTTCTATCTCGACACAATCGATTCTTTCAACGTCCGGATATCGGGCGACGGCGGACACCGTCATTCCGCTGCCGAAGCCAATAATGAGAACCCGCCGCGGCGCGGGATGCAGCCCGGTTCCCAGGTGACCCAACAGAAGCTGTGTGCGGGTGTCACGAGTCGAAGCATCGGTCTTACCGTTGACGCGGAGGGCCACGTAGTCATCTGAGCGGACCACTGCGATCGAGTCATTTATGCCGTCTGCCATGAACACGAGGTCGTTGGTAGCGGCGATTTCACTGAGCGTCAAATGTCCTTGATAGGCGTTCCCGTAGAGTACTGCTGACAGGGACAACAGAGATCTGTTGTAGAAGAAAGAAGAGGACGCCACGATGAGAACAATCAGCAGACAGAGGGAGTTCGTCGCAAGGTGCAGCATGCGCCGTTGCGACGAGTGGAACTCCAGCAGCAGTGCCAGCAACACATTCACTCCGGCGGCGACGGCAACCACACGAAAACCACCCAGCCAGGGAACCAGCCAGAATCCAGTTATCAATGACCCAACGATGGCGCCAAGAGTGTTCGCGGCATAAGCCTTGCCGACCATTGGCGACAGGCCAGAGCTCGGGCCCGCGGTACCGGCAAAGAGGGTGACGACCATCGGAAAATTAAAACCAAAAACCAAAGCCACGGGGAGAACAGTAAGGGTGGTCGTGACAATTTGCGCAAGAACCAGCCCGCTAAACGTCTTGTGGGTCGCTTCGAGCAAGACGGGAATGACCTCTGGCGTCCAATGAAAGAGAATCAGGGACGAGAGTCCTGCAATTCCGGCCCAGGTTTGTGTACTGGAAAACGTGGCGAGCGAAACGCGACTTGAACGGGCCCTGAAACGCTGAAAGATTGCGCTGCCGATGACCGTGCCGGCCAGAAACGTTGCCACAATCAGTGTGAACGCATAAGTGGAACTACCGATCGTGGCCGCCAGAAGCCGCGTCCACCCAATCTCGTAGGCAAAGGCGGTACCGCCTACTCCGGCAAACATGAAAAGCAGGAACCGAGACGCTTGTTTTGGCGGGTCCGTGGCGGGGGAACCGACCGTCGGGCTCGAGCGCTCGCCGCCATGCGCGACATGCGGCTTGCTCGCGATCCGGAGTGCGACGAGACCAGCAAGAATATTGAGCGCCACGGCAGAGGCAATCGTGAGACGCAAGCCGAATTCGGGAAGCAACACAAATCCTGAAATTAATGTTCCGGCAGCCGCGCCCAGGGTGTTGACCCAATAAAGCTGACTGACCCGGGTACCCAGTTCGGCAGACTGCTGCGTGATGCTCTGCACGAGGATGGGGAACGTGCCACCCATCAGAAAGGTTGGAACAAATAAAACCACCGCTGCACCGAGGAATCTCACAACCAACAAGAGTGTTTGCGAGCCACCAACGGCCGGATAGAGAACTCCGTAAAGCCAAGATACACCGGCAAGTCCGGCGAGCGACAGGGCGCCTGTCGCGGCCACCAGAAACTCGATCCGGGCATATAAGACAACGAGCTGGGCACGCTGTTCGCTCCACCGAGCCACGTACAGGCTGCCAGCGCCAACGCCGGCCATGAACACCGCGAGCGCAGTAGCGGTCGCAAACACCGTGTGCCCAAAGATCAGCCCCAGGGCTTTTACCCAAGCCACCTGGTAGATGAGACCGGCGGCGCCTGAACAAAAAAAACAGGTCAGGATGGCCGGCAAGTTCTTGCGTGGGACCGATTTTTTCTTCACTCTTGCAGAGACCTCAATCGCCTCAAAAGCATTCATGATAGCGTAGAGTACGAATCCAGCGAGTCGCGGATTTCTGAAACTGCAAAATCATGGACGGGTCGTCGGCCGCCGATCACCCGTTGCAAGCAAAGACAATAGGAGTGATCCATGCTGAGATCGGACGTAAATCGTCGCGAATTTCTGAAGATCGCGGCTGGAGCCGGCGCCGCCCTGGCCCTGCCTACGGCAGGATCTGCTGCGGTCCCTTCGAAAATGATTGGCATCCAGGTCGGAGCGGTTTCCTTTGTGGATGAAGGTACCGAGCGAGTCCTGGATACGCTGCAGCAGCGGGCTTGCGTGAATACGCTGTTTCTTGCGGTATTCACCTATGGCCGAGGTATTGCCGGAAGACAGATTCCCGGCCAGCCGCTGCCCGACCACGGCAAGCAGGAGTACGATCTCAATTTTCACGGCGGGAACTTCGCCACTCCTCATCCCCAGTACTACAAAAACACGATTCTCCGGGACACGCGCGCACCCGACCACGGCAACCTGGATATCCTGGCCGAAGTGCTCCCTGCCGCTAAAAAGCGCGGCTTGAAAGTCGTCTGCTGGCTCGAGGACGTGTTTCGCACCGACTTGCCGAACATCGCGAAGCTGCAGGAGCGAGACCTGTACGGGCGGAATGCCGAGACGCTGTGCGTCAACAATCCGGACTACCGGAATTTCCTCACCGGTCTCGTCGAGGATTATGCCCGTTCCTATGACATCGACGGAATCATGTGGGGATCCGAGCGGCAGGGCGCGCTTTCCGACGGTTTGGGAGCCACGCATGACACGCCGCCTGTCGATCCGGGCAAGGTGACGTGTTTCTGCGAATTTTGTCAGAGCAAGGCAAAACAGCGCGGCATCAATGTGGAACGCGCCAAGCAAGGATTCCTGGCATTGGAGAAATTCGTTCGCGCGGCGCGCAGCGGGAAACGCCCCGTGGACGGCTACTTCGTCGAGTTCTGGCGGCTGCTGTTGCGGTATCCCGAACTAGCTGCCTGGGAAATGCTCTGGACCGACAGCCTTCGCGAGACCTACGACGCAATTTACAAAACAGTGAAGACCGCAAAGCCGAACGTGCCGGTGGGTTGGCACATCTGGCACAACAATTCCTTCAATCCGATCTATCGCGCCGAACAGGATCTAGAGGAACTCTCGAAGTATTCCGATTTCATAAAGATCGTCATGTACAACAATTGCGGCGGCGAGCGCATGGCGCTGTATGCCGACAATATCGGCTCGACACTTTATGGAGATCTCTCGAAACAGAGTCTGATCGATCTCAACTATGCGCTGATGGGATTCCAGGAACGCCGCTATGATCAGATCGCTCATACCGGGCTTTCGGCTGATTACGTCAGCCGCGAGACCAAACGCGCGCTCGAGGGTGTTGCGGGCACGAGCACGCTGATCTGGCCGGGCATTGATATCGACATCCCGACCGAGCCCGCGAACAGCAAGTGTTCGCCGGACAGCGTCAAGGATGCGGTTCTGGCAGCTTTCCGCGCCGGTGCGCCAGGCGTGCTGCTATCGAGGAAGTATTCCGAGATGCGCCTGGCCAACCTCAGTGGCGCTGGAGCAGCGATTCGCGAGTTAAAACTAGCTGTTTGAACCAGTTCGCTGGAGCGCAAAAAAACCTCAGCCCGGCTACTGGCCATCTGAAACTGGACTATTTCGTTGCGGTACCCTACCCCACGCTGCCATGCGGCAAAGAATTCGAGTGGGGGTTGCTGACCCTTTTGGAACAGATTGCCAGGCCACGTTCGTGCGACTCTTGCAAGGTTGACAAGCGATGAAGAGCGGGATGAGGGAGTCGGCAAATGACTAAATCTACGGGGCCCAAGAGCACAGGCGGTACTGCGGCCGTTGAAAGCGTGGCGGGCGTCCTAGACCGGGAACTAGAGCCGCTCATTGCAGACTGGTTTGCCCGGGCAAAAGACGTGCCGGACCTAACAAGTATTCCGCTGAACCACGAAGAGCGCACCGGCCATCTTCCGAGGCTTGTGCATGACGTGACGGCGCGGGTACGTCTGGACGCAGATACCAAAGCTGCCATTTCGGAATCGGCCGCCCGCCACGGACGGTTGCGAAACAAACAAGGCTATACGGTGGAGATGCTGATCGAGGAGTCGCGGCTGCTGCAAGTCTGCATTTTTACCACGCTGCACAAAAACGTGAAACATCTGGACTTCAGCATGCTGCTTCCTGACATTGTGACCATCGCGGATGAGGTAGATGCGCAATTGAGACAACAAATGCAGAGCTACAAGGTCGCCGATACTGTAAAGAGGACCAAGGTCAACTGAAAAACGGCCTGCCTAGGTTATGAATCCCGGCAGGCCGTTTTTTGTCTTCCTTAATGGCCGTTCCTTTTTGCGGATCACGGGAAGCTGCTGCTCAAGGAGCTGGGAAGACCCGAAGGGGAACTCCCCGCCCTCTCCCAGGATGAAAAGTTAATAGTAGAATTTCAGCGCAAACTGGATATTTCTAGCAGCTTGCGAGCTCTGAATCAGGCCGGTCGTGCTCGTCGCACTGAGATCGATGTTGGTGTTCGGAGCGTTCAGATTCACCTGGTTGAAGGCATTCAAGAAATCTGAGCGGAACTGAATGCTCTTGGATTCGGAAATCTTGAAATCCTTATGCAAGCTCACGTCGAGATTTCCGTATCGCGGACCACGAACCGTGCCGACGCCGCAGGTTCCAAATTGCGTGGGTTGTGAAGGGACGTAAGAATTTTTGTCGAAGAAAAATACGCCTCCGCCGAAATCGGCTGCAGCCGGCTGATTCCCAAGGTAGCTCGGTGGCGCAACGCAGTCTGCGCGAACGCCTCGCGATCCCACTTCGTTGTTCAGGAAGTTGTTGTTGCCGTCTACGATGGTCAGGGGAAATCCGGTGTGCCAGGAAACAATCGGACTAACCGACCAGCCACCGGCGACCAGGTTCAGAAGGCGATTCATATCTTTTCCGAAACGCTTTCCGCGGCCGAAAGGCAATTCGTATACGGCATAGCCGCTAACAACATGCGTCGCATCGAAATAACAGGGTCCCCACTCTGCCTTCTGGTTGTAAATATCCTGAAAGTAGGGCGACGTTGGAGACGCCAGCGCGCCAAACGATCCGTAGTATCCGATCGAATCGGTCATACACTTCGAATAGGTATAGGCAATCTGATACTGCAGCCCGTTCCGCATCTGTTTTTGCAGAACAGCTTGCAGCGCGTCGTAGCGCTGGTTGCCGATCGAAGCGGTTCCCGAGATCTGCGAAATCTTGCTCGACAAATTGGGATTTCCAGCAATGTAAATGCTGGGTGAGACCGTACCATCGGCATTCAACTGCCTCTGGGCGTACGGCATCGGCACCATTAGGTGGGTGCTGTGCTGCCCCACATATCCGATTTGCAAGGTCGTGTTGCTCCAGAATTGGCGCTGCAGCGTCAGGTTCCATTGTTGCGAAATCGCCGGCTGAACGTTGGGATCCCACAACCGAATGAGTGCGCCAGAAAAACAATCCAGATCCGGACAACTCGGGTCGACTGCCGGGGGAGCAAGAATTCCCTGATCAATGGTCGAGGCGGGCAGCCCTCCACTGTACTGGGTCAGGAACTCCGCCGGGCTGAACGGCGGGTTTAAGGTCAGACGCAGGTTTGTGCCGGTCCCCTCCATATAGGAAGAAACCGTATACGCTCCGCGAATTACGGTGCTCTGACCGAGGAGTGCCGGCGTCCATGCAAAGCCTATTCGCGGCTGAAAATCGAGTCCGCCATAGTGCGTGTTGTAAAGCCCGCGGCTGCTTCCGGCAACTCCGGCGAACTCGACTTCTCCGGACAACAACCCGAAATTGACCTGCCGATCATTCGATTCCACCCACGGAGTGTGCGCTTCATAACGCAAACCAAGATTGAGCGTCAGGCGGTTGGTAAGCCGCCAATCATCTTGAGCGAATCCGGCAAAGATCTTGGAGCTTTGAATCCAACCGCCGCTCGAAATCCCGCGTCCAAAGTTATCCGGCAATCCGAGAAAGAAATCCGCAAGACCGCTCCCGGTGGCTGCGCCGCCGTTGGTGGGATCGGCAGTAAACGTTGTGCTGAAGACGGCCGCGCCCAGTTCCCCGCTGTTTCCCGTGTAGAAGGTTTTGATACTCTGCTTCCAGAATTGAAAGCCCAGATGCCAGGTGTGACGTCCCCGCGTCCACACCAGGCCTTCATCGAGCTGATATACCTGATCGTTAAAATCCTGGTTGGTCAGCGTGTTACCGATATTGGAGACTGTTCCGGTTCCGAGGCCGCTCGGTTGCCCGCCGTAAAATCCGATCCCCAGCAAGCCTGCGACTCCGTTGGGATTCGATCCGGGAATTCCGAGGGTCTCTCCGAGGGCCCCGACCGCAGGATCAAACGTGGCCCCGCTATTCAGCGTTACGTGGTTCCATCCGAATCGTAAATCGTTGACCAGGGTTGGCAGCAACGACCGCGTCCAGTCGATCGATGTGTTGTAGATAGGCGCATCGCCAAACGATACACCGATGACCGGCAAATTGTTGGTCTGCGGATTGCTTTGAAACGCGCGCGAGAAACGCCACGAAACGCGTTCCTTGTCCGAGACGGCATAGTCCACCTTCACGTCTCCCTGGTCGGCATTGAACGATTGCGCGGTCTGGTAAACGTAATTGTTCGTCGCATTGGCATTAAGAGGTGCAGGGTAAAACGCGGAACCAAAAAGGGCCTGGGCCACCGGATTGATCCGGTTCGTCGGAATGACGTTGTCCTTAAAAGGCAATGGTTGCGGGCACGGATTCACGGCCCCGGTCCTGTTGCAACCAGCCGGCAGTGAATTTGGATCGTAAAGTTGATTGGCAACCACCGTGTGGCCGAGGCCACTTGTATCGGTGTACGTTGTGGTGTCCTTGCAAATGCCATTGGCGTCGAATCCCTGCGAACACAGAGCGCCGAAGTCTCCGCCCCGTTCCGCAGCACTGAAAACGGTGAAATTCTGCGAAGTATTGGGATGGTCAAAGCGCTGTCCCTGATAATCCACAAAGAAGAAAAGTTTGTTCTTGATCGCGGCCCCGCCGAGCGTCCCGCCAAACATGTTCCAGCGCAGGCCGGCTCGCGGAAGTTCTCCCGCCGGATTGATTTTGTTCTCCCACTGATTGGCATTTAGCTTGTCGTTTCGGAAAAACTCCCAGGCGTCACCATGAAAATCGTTCGTTCCGGATTTGATGGTCGCGCTGACAATTCCTCCCTGAAAATTTCCAAATTCCGCCGACGCATTGCTGGTTATCAAGTTGAACTCTTGAATGGCGTCCGGCGTGGGCGTGTACCCCAACAAATTGTCCGATACCTGGTTATTGTCGACGCCGTCCAGCAAGAAGTTATTGGCCTGCTCGCGATTGCCGTTGATATAGGGCCGTCCGCCGTTCGCGGTGTTGTCACCGTTGTTGAAGGACATGGGGTTGGGGGTGACCGATCCGGGGGCAAGAAGCGTCAACTGGACATAGTTGCGCGTCGCCAGCGGCAAATTGTCATTGGTTCTGGCGTCAATAATGGTGCTGACCTGGGTGCTGTCGGTCTGCAGCACCGGCTCTCCGCCGGTCACTTCCACGGTTTGCGTAATCTGCCCGACCTGCAATTCAAAATCGAGCCGCGCGGTTTGATTGAGCACGAGAGTGATGCCGGATTGCAGCGCTGCCTGAAAACCCGTCATCTCCACGCGGATGTTATACGTCCCAACCGGAATTCGATTGATATAATAAGTTCCGTCGGCGCTGGTTAAGGCGGTTAAAGCCAGTCCGCGTGCCGTGTCCGTTGCCGTGATCTTGGCTCCTGCAACCGCCGCTTTCGAGGAATCCGAAACAGTTCCGGTAATCGATGCCGTCACGTCTTGTGCGTCCGCTGTGCCGCCTGCCAGCAGAATTGCAATCGCCAGCAGTAAAACTTTTATCCATCTGCTCTTGCTCATTACCAGGTCTCCCATTCGAGATCGCCGATTCTTCAGCAATCTTTTTCAATTCATGTTCCTCGACGCTCGAATTACGCACCTGGGCCCGGGTGGGAGGCCTCGTTTGAGCTATATAGCACACTGGGTTCGTATATTGCACCAGCAGTGGTCTAACACAATATCCACTTGGACCGTATTTGATATGACCACTGGAATCCACCGGGCGAGAACCGGGCTGCCGGCTTGCGGAGTTGCAGCGGGCGAAACCCGGCAAAATCATCGCGCAGACAAATTCATGACGTATCCGGCGACTGGTGGCATAATCCAACTCCTCCGCCCGACGCGCAGCCGAAGCAGTCCAACCTTCAGATAGCTGTGTGATTCATGAAGCTACGCTGGAAGAAATTTGGAAGGGCCAATGCCGCGCGAGCCTTCGACCGGATGTTCCGGACATCGTCGAGCAGCGAAAAAAGGGAGAGTGCCATGGTCAAACTATCCACTGGTGCAGGGAATGAAGATCGCAGCGTCGTTACCCAGAGCGAGTGGATCGCCGCTCGCACAGAATTGCTCCGGAAAGAGAAGGAATTCACGAGGTTAAGAGATGAGTTGAATCGGCAGCGCCATGCATTGCCCTGGGAGAGAATTGAAAAAGAATATGTTTTCGACGGACCGCGCGGCAAGCGGAGGCTGGCTGATTTGTTCGACGGACGCAGTCAATTGATAATCTATCACTTCATGTTTGGCCCGGAATGGACGGAGGGTTGCCCGTCCTGTTCCTTTCTGGCAGATCACATAGACGGCACCCTCGTCCACCTCAATCATCATGATGTAACGCTGCTCGCGGTTTCACGAGCGCCACTTTCCAAGATCGAAGCATTCAAGAAGCGGATGGGCTGGCACTTCCCGTGGGTGTCTTCGTTTGGCAGCGACTTCAATTTCGACTATCACGTCTCCGCCACCAAGGAAGAATTGGGGAAAGGCGAAATGTATTACAACTACCGCCAGTTCAAATCACGGGGCGAGGAACAACCCGGGATCAGCGTGTTTTACCAAGACCAAAAGGACAACAATATTTATCACACCTATTCTTCCTACGCGCGCGGGGGCGACCTGCTGATCGGCACGTACAATTACCTCGACCTCGCGCCCAAGGGCCGCAATGAGATCAATCCTGAACATCTCGAGTGGGTCCGGCACCACGACAAATATGATGATTGAGAACACCGGAATCCAGCACAGGAAGATGTTACTGAGCGGGTGCGATCTTCGGCGCCAGGTAACCAATCTGGCTGAAACCCATCAACGCGACGAGCGCCCAAGGAATGTCCCAGATCGCTCCATCCAGAATGCTCTTGGAAACAAAGAGGACCAGCAGGAGAACGGTCCAGAAAATCATCTGTGCTTTGGCCAGCGAGAGCTGCCCTTGTGCCTGGTCGGCTGTGAAATTCTTCACCAGGTCCGACAATTGCGGGCTATTCGGAGTTGCCGGTGCTTGCTGTTTCTGAGAATCCTGGAAATAGGCGACTCCACCAGTTGCCAGTGAAGCGCCCATCAAAGCAAGAAGCGAGGCGGGAATGGTTGGGATTTCCAGTCGGATGAGGCCATAGCCAAGCACTACACCGCCTACAAAGATCGTCCAGCAGGCGATCTGTGTCTGACCGAGAGACAGGTGTCCATCGACAGCAGTCAAGAACTGGACCGGCTTTAGCGCCGGTTCTTTGGCGCCACTGGCGGTTTTTTTGGCTTTTCTAGCTAGAACAATGACGAGCGCGAGCGCGGCAATCGTGAATAACAATGTCCACAGGCAAGCGGCCACGATGTCACCGACATTGACATCGTTTTTCCCGATGGCCTTTTCCAGTGTCCCACCCTCTGTCCAGTAGACGATGGGCCGCACTCGAATCATGGCCTTCGGAAAGACGTGAGCGGAGCCGAGATCGAAAAGCAGCAACGTTCCTGTCCGCCGGATTTGCTTGTCATTTTCCGTCTGCGTCCACTCCTGGTTTGGCGCCACCAGTATGGGAGAAAGCAGTACGTCCTCATCTGCCTCTTTTTGGGTGACGGAGTGGCTGCGCAACAGCCGAAGCTGGGGATTCTGATCTTCGCGGATGTTATGCGTTACGTAGACCGCGATCGTATGAGATTTTAGCTGGCCATCTGGCATGTAGATCAGAATGGGAGATCCATTTTGCGCCTGGACTGGCGATTGACTCGTCTGCGGAGACGGACTCGGCGTATTTTGCGGAACCGGCGCAGGCGTAGCGGTCCGACTCGCCGGGTCAGAAGGAAGACTCGGTGCGGTATCAGCCGGCGGTTTGGCGGCGGGCTGCTGGCCGGCCGCAGGAGCTGCTGTCTTGTGCGAAGCGAAACTGGGCACAGCACTCACTGTCACCGCAACCATCAGACAACCACACAGCTTCGTGGCAGCCCAAAAATCGTTTTTTGTAATGCGAGCGTACTGGATGAGGGACACCATGCGATCCTCGCTGATACGAAACGGCTGAATTTACTGCAGATTGCACGCTAACGACCAGGGATATGACTTTCTCGACACGACCCGGAGAGCCTATACAAAAATCAGGTACTTCTCAAGACGTATGCACGTTTTAGGGGAAAGCGGTGTAACTTCCGCAATGGCCAGTTTTTGATTGTCTCTCGGCGCGCATCGGCTTGTACGGGACGCTCCGTTCCAACGTCAACATCCGCGAGCGCGAGACGGGGCTGCGGCTGCAGGGTTTGCGGGTTTCTTTCCTCGGTTCTCGCAGGTGGGTGTCTGGCTTTTACCTTCGCGGGGTCCTGAGCGGAATGCCGTACAGAAGTCTCACCAACCGGCAACGTAACATTATCAAGCATAGTTCCAATGGGACAATCCGCGATCCGGACCGCCAGGTGCGCGATGGGTTTGGGGTTCATCGGCAGGACGGCGATCCGGACCGGCGGATCGTACTTCCCTCCTCTCTGAAAACTTCAGATTGAGAGATTCGCCAGCGTAATCAAAAACAGGAGTGATCGCCGTCAAGAAGCGTAAAAAGTTGTAAGGCTCTTTGCCGAGACCGCGGTGCTCGTCTCGGCACGCCGGAATCTCGACGGCATTCCCTCGCCGTCAAAAGTGAAGAACCAAGCCCGTTGAAATGCGCAGATCGTTCTGAAACTGCGAGCCATTTCCCAGTTCTGCGAATCGCGTCTGCAAATAGTCCATCTGAATCGGGCGCAGAGATAAATTGTCATTGAAGCGGTAGTCCAGCCCTCCGCCTGCCGCCCAGGCAAAGGATGTTTCGGAGCTTCCCGTGGCGTAGAGCCCTCCGGTGCCGTGGGCAAGTCCCAGCAGAATCTGGCCGAACGGTGTAACGCGCCGCCAACTCGGCAGCGTCAGCCGGGGACCGAAAAGATAGGTAGCCGCAGTTCCATGAATTTGAATCCCGACGATGTTGCTGCTCCTGGCCGTCGTCGTTCCCAAACCGAAATCGGCGACCGCAGAAATCCGTCGATAGACTCGCAGCGACGCCGCGACCTCGCCTCCCTGCAAAGGATACGCACCAAGGCCCGAAATGGCTGAAGGGCTCACCCGCGTGTAGGTGTAACCCAGAAAGAGATCGAGCGTTCTCGTTTCTTGCGAACGGGAATTTTGACAAAACAGCAGCAACACCATCGCTCCGAACAGAGTTCTTAGCTTCATCTTTCCTCCGAAAACGATCTGCGCGTAGATCACCTGCTTCGGCCGCGCGGCTAGTCGGCTACCTTTTCTCTTGCGCTTGCGGCTGCGCTCGCCGGGACGCCGCACATGCAGTTCCCGCCGCCGACCCGAAACCCGAACGGAACAGACTCGAAGCGCGAATCGCAGTTCGCACTCCGTTTACGACCGGAGGGATGGCGGCGTGCGTCGAACCACGTACCACATAGACCAGCAACGCCGCTTCAGCTGGACTGTCCGCGCTGGCCGTAACACCCACACCTTGAATCCCGGAAAGTTGCAGCAACCCGGCAACCGCGTCGGTCTTGGCGGCGCTGGCGCGTGCGACTTCTGCCGCAGTCAGCACTTGCGTGCTTGGGATCTCCGCCTGAGCCATCATGATTCGCTGACTGTCGCTTACAGAAAGAATCCCTGCCGGCGGCAGGCTGCCGGCCTGTTCCAGAATTCGGAGGCGAACTCCGCCGACTTGTTTTGGCAGCGCGCTCGCCCGCGTGCCTGGGTTCACAATCACCAGGAGCGCTGGCTCGGCAGGAGAATCCAGACTCGCGCCGACTCCGAGCGACACCACTCCCGGATAAGCCAGCAAAACGCTGGCGTTCTGGTCTCGGATGCGCGCCGCCAACTCCAAATCATCCCCGGAAACGCTCGAGACGGTATTCGCACTCGCACCGGCGAGGGATTGCGCTCCGGGGAGCGAGCAGGCGGCCACGCCGTGGGCGCTGGAAGATCCTACGAAAATCGGCGTTTCGCCGGTGCCCGGATCCGCCAGCGCTCCGAGCACTTCTGAAACAGGCGCTCCGAGAGAGGCGGCGTCGGAACTCGCAAATAAAAGCGCTACTGGATCGGCAGAATCCTGGGTCACGATCAGCGCACCCGAGTCCCCTTGGGCACTGAAGCTTCCACCTTCGACAACGACAAGATCGCTGTACGTTTGTTGAAACTGCGGCCCTGTGCCGCAGCCCCGTTGAAACGTCACACTGGCCGTTACATTGATCGCGCTGATTGCAGAACACGTCAGCCCCGTCGCGCGGCCGCTTTTTGCAACTCGCAGCGGCGTTACCCCGTCCGGCCCGTAAAGGGTGGGTGGCACACCTGATCCCGCGTGCGGAGCGCCATCGGTCGGTTGTCCTTCACTCGTCGTCGACGCTCCTAACTGCAGAATCGTTCCGGAGGCGTCCACTTTCCCCGCAGAGACCAGCGCCAGTGCGGCATCGACGGGGCCACTGGCGGGCGGCGCTTCCAGATCTACGAATTGTGAAAGCGTGCCGACAGTGTTGGCTGCCGCTGCCGAGCAGCTGGCATCGAACAGTCCTGGTTGAATGATGGAGTCGCCGACGGTGCCGAGGCCGGTCCGCGCGAGCACGTGGCTGTTGGAGAGGATGTAGTGCTGTCCTCCGCGCGAAACGAGTGAACCGAGTGTGCCTCCGCAACACGTTCCTGCGCCCGTGTCGTTGGCATTCCCCCCTGAAACGCCCAGCGGCGTAGGCAGACTCTGTACTGCCTGGTTCGGAGATGTGACGGTGGTGACGGCCGAGGCAGAAAAATAGGTGTCCGCCTGGTAGACCGCCGTCACCGTAACCGGCGTCGTTCGGGTGCCGCCCGTCGCCAGATTAGTTCCCGAAACTGCGGTCGTGGGAACGTGACTCGGAGCCGTGTAGATCCCGTGATGAATGCCGGATCCATCAACGCTATCCCCGATCGTGCCATACGTAGCGTTTCCTCCCGGTACTCCATTCACATTCCAGCTGAACGTGGCACCAGTGTCGCTGGCGACGCTGGCGACAAACTGCTGCTGGGCAAAAGTCTTGACCGTGGCGGATCCCGGAGAAAGACCAACGCTGATGTTGTTGTGGAGGGTTAGGCTCGCAACGGCCGTTTTTGTGGCATCGACAACCGTCGTCGCCGCGACCGTCAGCGATTGCGGAGCCGTGCCGAGACTAGCGGGCGCGCTGTAGAGTCCTTGCGCCGTGATTGTTCCCACCACGGAATTGCCCCCCGCCACGCCGGCGACCAGCCAGGTCACATTGGTATTCGAGTTGCCGGTCACCGTAGCCGTAAACTGCTGCTGCTTTCCCGGGAGCAGGTCCGCCGCAGGTGGAGCCACGCTGACCGCGGCTCCGGAAACAATCACCACCGAAACGTTCGCTTCATTGCTCGTGTTGGCTTGCGAAATCGCGGTGACCGTGACGGTTGCAGGATTGGGAACCGTCGCCGGCGCCGTGTACAAACCACTCGTGCTGATCGTTCCGACCGTGGAATCGCCGCCCTCCACTCCGTTCACTTCCCAGCTGAGAGCGATGTTTGAATACCCGGAAACATCCGCCGTGAATTGCAGCGTGCCCCCGAGCGCCACGCTGGTCGCGGCGCTCGGATGAAGAATGATCGTTACGGTCGTCGTGGTCGTGCACGTGGTGTCCGGCGTCGAACCGGTACCAGTGGGAGTGCAACTGCCGCCGCCGCAGCCACTCACCCAGAAAATCGCGACAGCGGCAAAGACCGACAAAAATGCGCGGGCCATCTCTAGGGTCTCCTCGATCTATCGCGGCAACGGCACAATCAGAATGCGATTGTTGTTTTGGTCGACCACCACAGCACGATTGGTGTTGGCATCAATCGCCACACCGAATTGCTGAGAGACCGCGAGAGGGATGACTGCTTTGACTTTTCCGTTCAGAAAATTCATGACGGTCAATGTCTTGCTGAAAGTGTTGCTGGTCACGAGCGTGCTCGTCCGGTAGTTGTAGTCGAGCGACGTGGGATTGAATCCGACCGAGTAGCCGACCGGCGGTGAATAGATTCCCTGGGTCGGATCAACGTGAAAGGAATAAACGTTGTTGGTGGTGCTGGAGGTCACAAGAAACGCGTCGGTGTCCGGATCGTACATCGCTCCTGTAGGAAAAGCGGTACCGGTGATCCGGCCGAGGATTTGCTCGGACGCGAGATCAACAACGACCACTTTGTCCGATGCGCCTTCAGCAACCGCGGCGATATTTCTTGTGGGATCGATCGCCGGAGCGTTCGGCCCGACATCTACGGCGAGTGTGGTAGGCGTGCCGGGCGCTGAAATGTTGAAAAAACTAAGCTGGGACGCGTTGCTGTCGGCGACTACGACCTGCCCGGACCCGGGATGAATCGCAATCCCGATCGGCTTCGCGGTCCCCGCACTCGGCGCAACCGACACCGTCGTCGAGAGCGCGCCGGTATCCAAATTGATGATCGAAACGGTATCGCTGTCGGTGTTGGTTACGGCGGCGCGGCCGGCGAGGGAAGAAACCGCTACCCCCTGCGGGGACTTGCCCACCGTGATCCTGAACCTCTCCGTGTACGAACCGAGATCGACGATCGAGACCGTGCCCAGTGTTCCTCCGCCGCCGGGCCCGGTGGTGTTGGTGACCACGGCCAGATTTCTCTGCCGGTCAATCGCCACGCCTCGCGGCGCTGTCCCCACGCTGATGGCCTTCACGACGTAAAAACCATTCACATTCGAAACGTTTCCGTCCGGGTTTTGCACGTCCACGACATAGCGCTCGGGCCCCGCCAAAAGCGAAGCTGGCAGCGACGCCGTAAGTTTGCGAGAACTCACAAAGGTGGTGACCAGCGGTCGTTCGTTGACGCGAACCACGGCACCTGACACAAAGCCGCCGCCGGCGAGCGTCAAAGTCTCGTCCGAAGTGCTGGTCAGCGTCGTGAATGGATAGAGAAGCGTGACTTGCGGTTGCGGCCTAGCCTCGGACGAACGGATCGCGCCGAGCGGAACGATGGTTACCGTGGCATCTGTGGCATTTACGGCTACGGCCAGATTCAGCACCGGATCAATCGCTACCGCCGAAGGATTTCTGCCGATTGTGAATTGGCTCATGATGTATTTGTTTTGCAGGTCCACGACGGAGAACGTGTTGCTGACCGAATCGACGATAGCGGCCGTGTCCGTGAGAGGATTCACGGCGCAATCGGAAGCCCGCGCCGTCGCTCCATTGATTCCGGAAATCGAACTCGTCGTCTCATCGAGCAAACTCATCAGTGTCAGTGATACCGAAGTGGGGTCGCACATCAGCGCCGTTTCCGTTTCCGCGTTGATGGCAATTCCGCGGACGTCTTTGTTCACATTGATCGTGGCCAGAGGTCCTGCAGCGCTGACGGTTCCATTTCCACTGCTGACGTCGCCTCCCGACTGCGCGTACGTGAAACTGTTTCCGGAAGGCACGGTAACCACCTGAAAATATCCGTCGAAGGTCTCATCATTCACTCCGTCGATCGTCACGTACTCGCCGACTGCCAGATTGTGAGTACCGGTCGTCGTGACCGTCACGGTGCCGGCACTGCGCACGGTTCCGTTCATGGAGGGCACCGCGATGAGCGAGACGATTTGCTGGCCGTTTCCCCCGAGGTCCACGATCGAACCGTTTCCGTTGCCGCCCGGCGTTACAAAGGCCCAGTTGAGTTTCGGTTCTACGGCGATGCGCGGGTAGTTGCCGGTGGTCGCAATCTGACCTCGCGTGACTTTGATCTGCGTCAAATCGGGTGTGGTGACGCCGTAGACAAAACTCGAATAATCGATCACATCCACATACGAGGAACCTTGAAACACCACCAGCGCTTTTCCTGTCAGCGGATTGACGGCGACAGAATACGGCTGGACGGCATCCAGGTTCGGCGTAGACGTGTCGGGAGATATCTGAAAACTGATCGTCGCTTTGGCCACCGGAGGCGCGCCGGGAGTCCCCGCGAGATCGAATATTTGCAGCGAGTTGTCGCCGGAATTCGCAACGAACAAGAGGTTCCGCAGGCTGTCGATGGCCACTCCGGTCGGCGCCGTCCCGACCGCATACGGGCCAACGGCTGTCGGAATCGCGGCCGTCAGATCAAACAGCGTCACATTGTTGGAGCCCGTGTTGGCCACCACCGCCAGTCCCGTCACCAGGTTGATCGCAATCGCGTTGGGGCTCGTCCCGCGTACGGGTTGCACCGTGACAGGCGTCGGCGACGTGCTCTGGGTCATGGGCGGACGAACCGCGAGGTTCGCGCCGGCAAGCTGGGTCTGACCGCTCGCCCGCACGTTGATGGGGAATAGGCCCGCTTTTGTGAAATTCGAAGAATCGACGGAAACCAGCAACTGACGCGGATTTTGCACGGTCGCAGACTGGCTTATTCCGTTGAATTCCGCCGCTGTGGCATCCGTGTAATAGCCCCCGTCGAAAGCGACGCTCAGAGTTCCTCCGCCTTCGACCACACTGTCGGGCGTCGAACTGATCAGCGTCGGCGCCACGCGCCCAACCGGAATCGCGACCGCGCTCGACGTGGAACTGGCCCCGGAGGAACCTAGCTGGGCTACGTCTATATATAAGGTTCCGGTTCCTGAGGACGTATCGGCTTTGGCCAGGTCGCCGGCCGACAAGCGCGCCCGCAGGACGTTGGTGGATACATAGCTGGTCGCAATGGGCGTGCCGTTCGCGCGCGCCGCGCTGCTTGACCGGAAATTGCTTCCATACAGATACACGTCCTCGAACAGCGCCCCCTGGGGCAAAAAACAACCGTACACCTGGCTCGAAGCACTATCGCAAGGGTAGATCCCCGACAAGCTCGCCGCGGCCGGGGCCACCACGGCTACGTTCGTTGAACCAAAACTGGCACTGTCGGACTGCAACTGAGCCTTGATCACATGCGTGCCCGAGCTCGCCGGTGCGGTGTACTTGCCGGTCGTGTCGATGGTCCCGGTCGCGCTGGCGCCCCCGTTCACCCCGTCCACATACCAGTCCACCGCGGTCGGACTGTTGGCATCCACCAAATTCGTAACGGTGTCCGTGAATTGATAGGTCTCCCCTTGCGCGATGGTCACGGTGGAAGTCGGAAACACGGTCACGGTAGCTCCGGTTGCGACCGTCACCGTGGCCGCATCGTTTTTCGAAGTGTCCGTATTGCTGATCGCCTTGATGGCGACGGTGAACGAAGTGCTGCTGCTCACCGGCGCCGTGTATTTGCCGGTCGTATCGATCGTTCCGATGGTTCCGTTGCCGCCAAGCGTGTCATTGACGTACCACTTCACGCCTCCGGTATCCGAGCTCGGAGTGATGGCGTAGGCAAACTGGACCGTACTCTGAAGTTTCACTGTTGCCGTCTTGGGACTGACCGTAACCGCAATCGTCGTACTGCCCCCGCAGCCCGATAGCGCCCAGGCGGCCAGCATCGCCAGGACCAGCCAAAGGATCCGTTTCGTGCTGCTGTTCTCCCGCTGTCCCTGCTCTTCCCCAAGCATAGTTTTGGTCCTTTCCCCCGTTTTCTCCGTCACCACTTCACAATTCCCCTTGAAGGCCATCAAAACGTCCGGCTGACCGAAAATCGAAACGTGGTGCGCCGTTCATGAAACTGAACCGTTTGCGGAGCACTCAGCAGGTTGTCGAGGGTCGGAAGAATGTATTGATCGTAAATATTCGGAGGGAGTGAATCGCGGAACGAGTCGGACAGATAAAAGGTCCCCGCCGGAGCGGTCACCGTTCGCGAATAAACCGTCGGATTCACCGCCCAATAGATACGAAACGGAGCCTGGATGATCGGCAGCTGCACGACGAACTCGACGCCGGTCGAAGTACGCGGCGCGAAATTGGATCCGGGCGCCAGCTCCAGGCTGTCAGCAATCGCCGTGTTCGGAAATTGGGAACGAAGTTGCGCGAGTCCGGCCGAGTTCAGTCGCAGTTGGCTCTGCCGCAGGATTCCCGTGATCCCGGCATCGAAAAACAGCCCCATGGAAACAGGTCCCGCGAGCGGTATTCGATATTCCGCATTCCCCACAACCTGGGTATCGCCGCCCGGATAAACGATCGTGTAGGTCAGCAGCGGAACTCCGATGGTGCGCAAAACCGGCGCCCCGCCCCCGTTCAAGTTCCCGGGAACGTTGAAGCTGACCGGAATATTCGAAGCGACCGGAACAAAGGCGACCGGCGAAATCGTCCGGATGTCGAAGCCCCGCACACTGTCGTCGCCGCCGGTGAAATACCTCTGATAGGGAGATGGTTCGACGCCGCCGTATCCGGTCGTAAACGCCGACTGGAGACGAAACCCCAGCACGTTGCGTTTGTGATTGACGGGGCGGAAATATTTAGCCTCGAACACCTGACTGATCGACCTGGCGTTGCCGCCCAGGCCCTCAAAGCTGAGCGAGTAGAAAAAACTTTTCCCGTGCGTGGGATTTACCGGGTTGTCGATGGTGTTGTAGGTGATCGTGGGAGTGATCTTGCTCGACCGGATCCCTTCGAGCGCGGCCGGTCCGGCAAAGCTGCGAAACTGCAAGGTCTGGAAGAGGACCTGCGCCGCATTGGTCGTCGCGTTGATGTCCGTATAGGTATAGCCATACGTTAGGCCGACTCGCGTAAAGGAAAATCTTTTCGGCAGGAAGCTAGCGAATACCGTGAAGCCTTTGCTGTTCTGCGTGTAGTTTTGTTCCGTCGCCGGATTGATGCTGACTTGCTGGTTTGCCAGGATGGACAGTTCCTGCTGCTGGTTGTAGCTATAGCGGCTGTCGAAAACGGTGAAGCCGGTCGAGATCGGCCGGTCGAACAGATACGGCTCTGTGAAACCGAATAGCACGCTGCTTTGCCGGGCACCGAACTGCGCCGACAAATTCAGCGTCTCGCCGAGTCCCAGAAAATTGTTGGTTTGGTAGGTCAGTCCGATGAAGCCGCCGGACAGACCGCTCAATCCGCCCTGCAGACCGATGGCTTGTTTTCCCTTTTCTTTCAGTTTCAGGTTCAGGTCGACCGTTGCGTCCTTGGCGTTTCTTTTGATCTCCACCGATTTATCCGCGGCAATCCGCTCGAAATAATCCAGCTGATTCAGGCGCAGGATGCTGACTTCCCACAAGCGCTTGTTGAACAGCTGTCCTTCGTCGATCAGCAGTTCGCGGCGAATGACTTTGTCGCGCGTGGTGGTGTTCCCGCTGAAGTCGATGCGCCGCACGTAGTATTGTTTTTGCTCGTCGAATTTCAGCG
Source organism: Saccharimonadales bacterium (SeqCode) (assembly GCA_035317965.1). GTDB lineage: Bacteria > Acidobacteriota > Terriglobia > Acidiferrales > UBA7541 > Acidiferrum. Next base: position 24,979 of record DATHFT010000035.1, read on the forward strand.
TGAGGTTTATGACTTTATTCCCCTCGTCGATGTCCGTGTCTGGCTCCGGCGTGAAATCGATGAAGCCGTACTCGCCATAAATTTTTCCGTAGGTCTCGAGCGCTTTGCGGACGCTTTCGGTCGAAAACACGTCTCCGCGCTTGAGGGGGAAAGCGGTTTTCAGCGCTTCGACTTTTAGCGACAGGGCTTTGTCGGGGTCGGCGCTGACGATCTTGAGCGTTCCCATGTGGTACCGCTCGCCTTCTTCAATGGGTACCGTGAGATTGACGGCTTTCCCGTGTCGCTTGCCCCCGACGACGGGAACCGCGAACCGGTTGCTTTCGGTATCGACGTTAGCCAGAACCGGATCGCCGACGATCACACGGAAGTAACCGTTGTCGCGATACAGTCCGCGAATGCCCACTTCAAGATCCTCGTCCAGCTTTTCGCGATCATAGGTTTTCGCGAGAACCGGGATTTCCCTGAAGTGCAGCGGAATCGCGTAGGGCCGGTCATGCCGCATCGCACGAATCAGTTTCCGGTCGCTGAAGGCGTGATTGCCGGTGAACTTGATGTGACCCACCTTGACCTTGGGCCCTTCTTCGACCTTGAAGATAAGGATTACGGCGTTGCTCGAGGCCAGCCGTTCGTACTGCGGAACTATTTTTGCGAATTGCCGCCCGTGTTCGCCGAGCAGTTCCCGTAACACCACCTGGGCTTTCTTGATCCTCGTCGGATCGAGCTGGCTTTCGACCGTCAAGCCGACTTTCCGCTCCTTGAACCGGTCGAGAATGTCGGATTGTGAAACCGAGCGGACCCCCTCGTAACGGATGCGACGAATCAGGGGCCGCTCCTGGAGTTCAAAGATGACGATCTTCGCCGCCGGATCTGCCGGCGACACTTCCACGCGCAACCGTACGTCCTCGAAAAAGTTTGTGTTCCAAAGCGCTTGAAAGTCGCGGCGCAGCGTCTCCTCGTTGTAGATATCGCCTTCACGGCTGAAGATTCGGGCCCTCAACGTGTCGCCGCGCACTCGGCGATTTCCGACAAATTCAATGCGCTGAATTTTGGGTGCTTCGGTCTGTTGCGCTCGGACAAGGCTGGTGACCTCCGAAGTCATGTATAGGCAGAGCAGCAAACCAACTCCCATGCACCAAGTGCGAACCACTTTTCCGAACCAGCTCATGCTCAAAGTTGCGCCTTGGGCCCGCTATATTTGTTCCTGAGCGGCCCGGAAAAGACCCAGTTGCTGCGCGCGGCACCGCCAAACCAAGAACCTTAGAGCAGAAGGAAGTCGAGTGCGGTTAAGTTCGGTGAGGGAAACGTAAAGTTTTGTATCGGCAGCTGCTGGCGTTCGAACTACATTTCTGACCCGGCGCGCTACCTGCGTGTGCTCGCGCGTGTGTCTCGGTAGGATTTTGTCACCGAAAGTGCCGCTTATGGGTTATCTGCGTCACGATCGCCGAGCGGCAAGCTCAATTCGACGAGCAAGCCGCCACTGGACGAATTCCGCGCCTTAACCTCGCCGCCATGAAGCTGCACGATGCGTTGCGCCATGGTCAGTCCCAGGCCCACGCCGCTTGAAGCGCGACCGCGCGCTTTGGCAACCCGGGAGAATGGATCGAACACACCATCCAGACACTGCTCGGGAACGCCTTCGCCGTGATCTTCAACCTGAATGACCGCGGACTCCCAGGCCGATTCGCGCACGCGCCGGAGAGTCACTTCCACATCGGTTCCTTCCGCCGTGCTCTTCACCGCGTTACGAAGCACGTTTTCAACGGCGTTCTGCAGGCTGCTGCGTATTCCGGCCAGTGAGCACGGTTCTGACTTCAGAATCCGCACCGTTACACGGCGGCCTTGCCCTTCGAAGTTTGCTTTCACCGTGACTTCGCGAATGAGTGCATCCAGCTCAATCGGCTCTCGATTGGCAACTTCTACCCCGCTCTCCAGGCGTGCCAGCCCGAGCAGGATTCCGATCAGCTCATCGAGGCGATCCGCTTCGCGCTCGATCGATTCGAGCGACTTTTCCATCGCCGGATCGGTGTGCCTCCAAGCGATGCCGAGCGCTACGCTCAAGCGGGCAAGAGGAGAACGCAGTTCGTGCGAAACACCAATCAGAAGACGTCGCTGCGAACTCATGAGCTTCTCGATCTGTTCCGCCATCCGATCAAAATCGTGCCCCAGATCGGCGAGGATATCCCGGCGATGGCCGCTCGGGCTTCCCACGCGAATCCCAAGATTGCCTTGGGCCAGGGACCGGGTCGCTTCGCGCAGTCTGGCGATTGGCGCCGTTATGCCGCGCGCCAGCCACAGGCAAACCAGCGCCGCAAGAGCCAAAGCAACGGCCGCGAGCGCCATGCGCGCCCAAACAGTTCCGCCAAGGAGCGGCACGACAAGACTCTCTCCTGCGGCGTACGGGGTACCGGCAATTCGCGATTGGGTGGTACCGATCACCAAGACCAGTGCGGCGATGACGATACTCATCGCCAGCCAGAACCGCAGAAACACTTTGAACCACAAGCTTTGCATGGGCTTCCTAGACCGCCCGCGGTTTCGCAAATACATACCCAACGTTGCGCACTTCCCGGATCCGTTCTTCGCCGTCGCTTGCCGGTCCCAGCTTTCTGCGAAGATTGCTGATATGCGCATCGATGCTCCGGTCGCCGGGAGAAAATTCCCGCACAAGCAGCTGCTTGACGAGTTCCTCGCGACTGACGACACGGCCAGGCTCCTTGAGCAATTGGGTCAGCAGGGCAAACTCAACCGCGGTCAGTTCCGTGGTGCGATCGCCACAACGCACCGTCCGGCTGGCTCCGTCGAGGGCGACATCTCCTGCCGCGAACTGTTCCGGCGGCGCTGCGCCAGCCGTGCCCGCCGAGCGGCGCAGGAGGGCCCGAATGCGCGCGAGCAGTTCTCTCGGATCGAAAGGCTTCGGTACATAGTCGTCCGCGCCGATTTCCAGACCTAAAATCCGGTCATCACCATCTCCGCGCGCGGTGAGCATCAGCACGGGCACCGACGAGTGCACGCGGATTCTCTGGAGTACTTCGTACCCCTTCATGCCGGGAAGCATCACATCGAGAACAATCAAGGCGAATTCGGAAGCGAGAGCCCGTTCGACGCCTTCGTCGCCTTTGTGCGACATCTCCACGAGGAACCCCTCGGGCTTGAGATATTGGGCCAGCAGCTCGCACAGGTCGAGGTCATCGTCGATAACCAGCACGCGCCGGCCGGGCTTTTCCCGCGCCTCACTTTGCCTGCTTAGTTGCGGCTTCCAATTCAGGAAGTATTCGTTTTCATTCGTCGACATTTCCCACGAGCCTATTCTTTTTGGCGTCCGCCCAGCTGTAAAGAATTGTGAGGATTCGCGCCGTGCTGGCCGTTTTCAAGGAAACCGCACACAGAACGGCGCCGTCTGCAGCTCCGTTCTGGGTGACGGCGCTATCCTCGGGCTATTCGCATGCAAAACCGGCTGGTCCAGCCGCGAAATTTTATACACGGCCGCCGGCGGCAAGTTGAAGAAAGTTCCCCCGATCCACTTGGCCTGCAATCCGCATCGCGCGAGAACCGATCGCCGCACCGGGCAACGCGGGTAGTAGGTGAATTGATACAGGGAGCCGCCCGGCCGCAGGTGCGTAAAGGCGGATCGCAACACGCCGACGACTTTGCGTGTGGACATGGAGACCAGCGGCAGGCCACTCACAATGGCTCCCGCCATCTGCCCATCGAAGAGATCGGCCTGCGCGAGCAGGCTCGCATCCATGCAAAGAATCTGAGCTCCCGGAAATTTTCCGTCGAGCTTTCTGGCGAATTCCGCGCCGCTCTCAACCAGCGCGAGCTGCCGCTCGGGAACGCCTCGCTGCAGCAACCACCGGGTGAAGACGCCCGTCCCGGGCCCGAGTTCAATGATCGGAGCGTGCGAGGAGGTGATTTCTCCGGTGATGAGCTCGGCAAGCGAGTTGCTCGACGGAGCGACTGCGGAAACTCGCCACGGGTCACAAACACACTCCGCGACAAACGCCAGTGCTTCACTGAGAGTCATCAGCGCACAATCCGCTGGCTGGACTCCCGGGCCGGGAAATCGCCATCGCTTGGTTTTGCGGGACGAACCGCAGAAAGCGAGCCAGCGGCTTGCTCACCAAAGCGCTCGACCACCGCGTGGACGAGGCCGCAGCTCACTCTACCGGGGCAGCCAATCAATTGACGTAGAACGGGAACCCGTTCTAACACCGATCGCAGCGTATGGCGCCGAACCGGAACGGGAATTTCCCAAAACACCTGCACGACATTTCCCGCCAGAATCATGCGGTTGTCGCCGAGCGCCACTTGCAGCACCGCGAAACTCACGGCCAGACGCGTCACGACCAACAGAATGATGGCAACCAAAATCAAAGCGATGGCGGCCATCGAGATTCGCAATACTTTGCCTTTCATGCGTGCACCTCAGCACCGATTCGCTCACTACAACACGGCGCTCGACCTGGTGCCATAAAGATGGGTCAGCGATTGTGAAGTTGGGTAAGGCCCGCTGGCGTTGCCGGCTGATTTTTCTGTAGCGGAAACCTGCTGGGAAAGCGGCGAGCGGGTACGCCCGCGCACGCTCAGGCAGCGGGGTCGAGACGCGCCGCGAACCGGTGGCGATTCCCGGCCAATCTTGCAGGTGTTTTGCGGACGGGCCTCTCCGCTTGAACATTTCGCGGAAAAGTGGGCAACCCGAAGCAGTGATCTGGGCCTGGACCCGCATCTAAGATTTTGAATTGGTCGCAGCCTCGGGGCACTTCAGCTCGAATGTAAGATTTGGTAAAGATGTGTAAGGCTCCCCGCAGGGAAGGTACGATGAAAATACAATGTAAGGATCCAACCATGAATCGACTTCTCCTGATCGATGATGACAAGAGCTTGTGTGCGCTTCTCACCGAACGCTTGCAGGCCGAGCGCTTCCATCTGGACGTCGCACATGACGGCGAAACCGGTTTAGAGCGCGCCATATCGGCAAATCATTCGCTCGTGATCTTGGATGTAATGCTTCCCGCCATGGGAGGAATGGAGGTCCTGAGATCGGTGCGCGCGAAATCCAATATTCCCGTGCTCATGCTCACGGCACGCGGCGACGATATCGATCGCATCATGGGACTGGAGTTTGGAGCGGATGACTATCTCCCCAAACCTTTTCATCCCCGCGAACTGGTTGCGCGCATCAGGGCCATCCTCCGCAGATTCGACGAGCGTCGCCCCGAAGCGCAATCTTTGACGGCCGGCGACATCACCATCGATGTCGGCGTTCGGGAAGCATGCGTCGGCCACCATCCGCTTCGCCTCACGACGATCGAGTTCGAAATGCTGGAAGCTTTCGTTCGCCATGCCGGACGCCCGCTCAGCAGAGAATTTCTGTCCCATGCCGCGATGGGCCGGGATCTGGGTCTTTTCGATCGCGCCGTGGATGTGCACGTCAGCAATTTGCGACGGAAACTCGAAGCAGTCGGCGGAACGGAGAGAATCAAAACCGTGCATGGCGCGGGATACCTGCTCACGCAGCGGCGTGTGGCGAAAAGAATCCCGGCATGAAAGGCCTTTTCGCGAAAATTTTTCTTTGGTTCTGGATCACCGGCACGCTGACCGGAATCGCCTCGGTGCTCGCGGTGCTGTTTTTACACCATCCTCCGAAACAACCTTCCTCCCGGGTCTTTCAAGATACGGCGCTGGCCTACGGCACTGCGGCAGTCGACGTGCTCGAAGAGGAAGGCCGCTCCGCGGCCGCCGATTACATCCGAGAGCTTTCAAAAAATACCAGGATCCAAGGTTGTATCTTCGACGACGGAGCGAATGCCCTGGCCGGGGAACGCTGTTCCGACTTCCAGCAGTTTGCCAGCCAGGTTCTTGCCGGCGCCCGGCCCTCGCGCTCGGCCACCTCGCTGAATTCCACGATGACCGCGGTCCGTATCGACTCCGTCAGTAAACAACACTATGTCTTCGTGTCGGGCCTGGTAACCGGCCCGCATTCTCCGCCCACATATGACCTCAAGGAAGTGGCGCTGCGCGGTTCCATCGCCGTCCTGGTCTCCGGCCTGATCTGTTTTTTCCTGGCGCGCTATCTCACCAGGCCCATTCTGATCCTGCGCTCGGTGGCTCAAAGTGTCACGGCCGGAAACCTCAGCGCCCGAGTCGACGGCAGCATCGCGAAACGCGGCGACGAATTGGGTGAGTTCGCCCGAGATTTCAATCGCATGGCCGGCCAGACCGAACATTTAATTTATAGTCAACGGCAATTGGTGTACGACATTTCGCACGAGTTGCGCTCGCCACTCGCGCGCTTGAACGTCGCCCTGGACATTATCCGCGGGCGCGTGGCGAATGACTCGGCTGTCGACCGCATGGATGGTGATCTTCAGCAGCTGAACGAAATGATCGGGAGAATTCTCACCGTCGCCAAACTGGAAGCTACGGCGCAGCTCGAATCGTCGCATGAGGTCGCGCTGTCAGAACTGATTGCCAGTATCGTGCACGACGCGGACTTTGAAGCGCTGGAGCGCAGTAGCCGCGTAGAACTTCTCGGGACCGCTGATGTGGTGGTCTCTGGTGACCACAACCTGATTCGCAGCGCCATTGAAAACGTCGTTCGCAACGCCGTTCGATTTACTTCGCCAGGCACCGCCGTTGAAATTCGATTGACGTCTTCTGAAATCGACGGACAGGCCCGCGCCCTGGTTCGCATTCGCGACCATGGTCCGGGAGTCCCCGAGCACGAGCTGGAGAACATTTTCAGAGCTTTCTATCGCGTCACGGATTCGGGCAGCAGGAGTTCAGAAGGTGTGGGCCTGGGACTTTCCATCACCGACAGAATCGTCCGGCTCCACAAAGGAGTCATACGGGCTTCAAACGCACCGGAAGGCGGCCTGCAAGTCGATATTGAACTTCCGCTGTCGGCAAGGCTGGTTGCAGTCTGAGCTCGGCGGGCTCGGTCCGTGTTCGGCGGCTCCAGACGCTTGCGAGCTCGCGCGCGCTCATCGCCTCTCGACAGGAAACGGCTTTCGCGACGATGCCGTCTGCAGTCCGTTTCACACCCTTCGTCCCGGCCACCCGGCAGCGACTGGCAACGACGAAGGCCATCGCGGCCGCGCGCGAGGCCGCGCCGCCGGCAGCGGTTTCTCTTTCTGGCCGTCCGGTCGCTCGGCAGGCGGCTGAGCTAGCGCTAGGCGATCGACGACCCTCGTCACGCCGGGTTCAGCCGCCGCGTAACGCACGGCGGCGGTCCGCTGCCCCTCGCTGTCAACCACACCCGACAACGTAACGACTCCTTTGCTTGCGTGTACGAATATTTGTTTGTACTGCAATCCGGAATCGCCGACCAGCTTTCCTCGAATGGCGATGGAAATCTCCTCATCGTCGGGCTGCTTTTTGTCGCAGGCCCCCATAAACAGTAGCGCCACAATGCCTGCCGTGATGGCAGGGAGGCGAAACTTAAAATTGGATCTCATAGGCGTCTCCCGGACGTACTCACCACTCGCTGGCATCAGATGCGGGGCGCGGCGGTCTTTGCCGCCAGCGAATCCGGCCTTCTTACCAACTCTTACAAAGCCTTACCGAGAGTTTCCGCGGGTTCCGTTAGCCTGAGGCTGGCCGGTATTTTTTTTATCCGGCGACGCGCTAGGTCGACCGCAGGTGACGAGCGCTGGAGAAAACGGCGATGTTCCGAAAACTTATTTTTTGGTCGCACTTGACCGCCGGCGTATTCGTCGCACTGTTTGTAGCGTTTATGGCCGTGACGGGAGCCGCTCTCGCCTACCAGCCGCAAATCGTCCGCTACTTCGAACGGCGCCTGCTCGCAAATGCCGGCGCTCACCTGTCCGCGTGCATGAGTCCGGGACAATTGCTGTTCGCGGTTCAACGGCAAACGTCGAAGCCGGTCGGAACGGTTCAGATTTTTTCCGACGCGAGCCTTCCCGCGCAGGTGCAGTTCGGGAAAGAAGAAGTGCTGTTTGTAGATCCCTGCACCGGGCGTCTGCTGAGCGGCAGCGCCACCGCTGTGCGATCGTTTCTGCTCACGGTCAGAAATCTGCACGAGTCCGTCGCGCTCGGCCATGAGCGCGAGGGCGTCCTTCGCGATATCAAGAACGCCGCGAACCTGGGGTTCTGCTTTCTCATTTTGAGCGGAGTCGTTTTGTGGGTCCCGCGGCGCTGGAGAAAAGCAAACTTTCGCGCGGTAACCGTATTCCGAACCGATCTGCAGGGCCGCCCGCGCGACTGGAACTGGCACAACGTCACAGGTTTTTGGCTGGCACTGCCGCTCCTGGTCATCAGTCTCACCGGCGTCATCATGTCGTATTCGTGGGCGGAAGATTTGCTGTACCGCGCATCGGGGTCGCCGCCCCCTGCGGCCCGCGGATCCAAATCCGGCATCGACGAGGACCGGACAAAGCATGGCCTCCAATCATCGGAGCGAACCATGGCTGAAACTTCGCCGGGGGTCGAGCGGCACAAACCAGAAAACGCGAATCGGGAACCCGGCGAAGAAAAGGAACACGAGCGCGACCCGCAAACCACGAACCCGAAACGGGAGGCGCGTGATTTTGACGGGCATCCGGGTGTTGAACACGTGCGCGGGCGAGGCGAGCAACGGGGCCTACAGAAGCCGCTCACTGCAGCGGAATTCCTGACCCTCGATCCTCTTCTTGAGCAGGCCAAGCAGCAGGTCCCGGACTGGCAAAATATCCGTCTTCAAGTCCAGGGAGCGTCGGCAGAGACCGTGGCCTTCATGTTTGATGACGGAGACGAGTCGGACCGCAAAGGCAAAGGGCAACGTTCCGAACTTCGGATGAATCGTCTGTCGGGCCGGATCCTGCAATGGACTGCTCCCAGCCAGGCGTCGCGCGGCCAATCCTGGAGATCGTACACGCGAGTTCTGCATACCGGTGAAGTCTTCGGGTTTCCCGGACAAACCGTTGCTTTGCTCGCAGCCCTCGGAGCTACTTTGCTCGTGTGGACAGGAATTGCTCTCTCGCTCCGCAGATTCGTCGCCTGGCGCGTGCGCAACGCGCGCCTGCGAACTGATTTCCTGCTGTCGCGAATGCCCCAAGATCGGCACACGGCTTAATGACCGGATGGATTCAACTGCCGCCACGCTCCGGCGGGCAAAGTCCCCCAAATCCAGAACGGATGAACAAGCTCCAGGAAACGGAATTTCACTCCCTGGCCTTTTCCGCCGTACGGCGTGCCGCCAGCATGTATCCGTTTCCACGGATGGTCTTGATGCGCTCGATTCCCCCGTCATCCCCCAGTTTTTTGCGCAGATTGCTAACATGAACGTCTACGGAACGGTCGAACGCTCCGAGGTCCCTCCCCATCGCCACGTTCGTCAGGAAATCCCGGCTGAGAATTCGCCCCGCATTTCTGACGAACGCTTCCAGCATCGCGAATTCGATGGTCGTGAGTTGCAGCGCATCTGTTCCAAGCCAAGCCTCGCGCAATTCGACGTCGACTGTAATATCGCCCGCCGCGAGCGGATTTTGCCCCGGACGTTGCACTTCAAGACGCCGGAGAATTGCGCGCATACGGGCTACGAGCTCGCGCGGATTGAAAGGCTTCGGCAGGTAGTCGTCGGCACCGAATTCGAGGCCGATGATGCGGTCGACGTCGTCACCTTTGGCTGTAAGCATCAGCACCGGGACATTCGACCGCGCTCGCAACGCCTTGAGGACTTCAAGCCCTCCAAGTCCGGGAAGCATCACGTCCAGAATCACCAGCGCGTACGAGCCGCTCGAGGCGCTCTCCAATCCGGCCTTCCCGTCGTGAGCGGCGCTCAACCGGAAACCTTCGGCTTCGAGTCGGCTCGCCAAAAGCGCACAGAGGCTTTTGTCATCATCAACGATCAGGACAGGAAGGTCGGTCATCGCCAAATTCCCCGGCACAGCATCGTTTTCATGGTAGCCCCGGCGCCGTACTCGGGTCTTGCATCTTTACGCAACCTTACACAAGCGAACGTCGCAGGGAGGGTCGACCGAACGGGAAAAACGATCAGCCGCACTTCGCAGGTGAATTCTCCCGGCATACCGCGCCACTGCCCTTTTCAAAACCGCAGGCCCTTGTGAACCATGAAAAAAAATAACTCATCCCCGCACGTCTCGATGCACTCTGTTTATCTTTGTTTCTTCTTGTCCGGAGCCGCAGCTCTTACGTACCAGGTGGCCTGGAGCAAAGCACTCGGACTCATTTTTGGTCACACGGCGTACGCCATCGCTACCGTCCTGGCCGTGTTCATGGCCGGGCTTGCCGCCGGAAGCGCCGTGCTCACTCGCTGGGTCCGCGATCCGTCCCACGCCATTGCTCTCTATGCAAGAATCGAGATCCTTGCCGGCGTCACCGGAGCGGTGTCCCTGGCGGGTCTTGCGGCAGTCAATTCACTTTATACGGCAGCCTATCCGCTCCTGACCGGTATTCCGGCATTGCTCGCCGTCTTCCGGTTCCTCGGGACCGCGATCGTCTTGTTCGTTCCAACGTTTCTCATGGGTGGCACGCTTCCGATTTTGCTTCACGCTGCCACTCGGTACCACTCCGAACTGCGGAAGCGAATTGGCCGGCTCTATTCGGTCAACACCCTCGGAGCCGTGTTTGGCACGCTGATTTCGGGGTTTATCTTGCTCCCGGCATGCG
>DATHFT010000036.1:0-8186 GCA_035317965.1 Saccharimonadales bacterium (SeqCode)
AGAACTCCGGGCAATTCCGCCGCGCCATGAAGGAGATGCCAGCGCAAGTCTTTGATCTGCGCTTTTCGGCAGACAAAGTTTATGCGGCGACGGATCACGGCTTGTGGTCCGGCAGTCCGAGGGACCAAATTTTTAGGCCCATTGCCGAGAAATCAATCGTTGGCAATGTCCGCAGTTTGGAGACTACGGCGGACGGCAAGGAGTTGTGGTTGCTTTCTCCCGCTGCAATGCTGCACTCCGGGGACGCAGCGGTAACGTGGAGCCCGTTGCCTTCTGCAATGCTCGACTCTCCGCAGTGGATCCGCCGGTTTGCGGGCAATTCGGAAATGCTGTTCGTGGGAACTTCCAGAGGCGTGTTCGTTTCACGAAATGCGGGCCAGACATGGGATCTTCTGCAAGCAGGTCTGCCCGCGTTCGATGCAAATCCTCTGCTGGCCTTTCAGGACTTCATGATCATTCCCCTGAAGTCTGGCGGACTTTACCTTTCGCGCGACCTTGCCAAATCATGGGTGCGCCTGGACGGCCCAACCGAAACGGGCGTTTTCACAGGGATCGCTTCCGACGGCCAGGGAGGTCTATATGCCGGCTCCCGCAATGAAGGAGTTTTGCATCTGAGAAGTGTTGCCTGGAAGTAAGGAACTGCGAATTTCGAGCCATTCTTCCGAATGGAAACCGCTCGGTCAGGAATGGGAGTCCCGACAAAATCCGGTGCAGTCATTTTGCCAGGGGACGAACCACAACGCCAGAAGCTGACACTAAGCGCGACCGCTATTGCCGCTACACTCGAGCGGTTGCCGTAGATCCCTGTCAGTTTTAGTGTCGGGGATGCCGCTCTTTCCAACCGAATAGACACCTGTTAGGCTTACCCATCGGCCATTCCAGCGGGGCCAAAGTCCCAAGCAGAATACGCTAACAAGACTAAATTATGAGCGAAACGCCCGCTCGCCAAAGAATAAAGGAAGCATTTCCTGAGCTATTAGATGGCTTGCGCCTACTCGAAGGCCGCTTTCCAGCGAACGAGCTTGCCTCGCGCGTAGTTCGCGCGGCGATGACCCAGCCAGGGATAACTGCTGCGCGCTTGTGGCGTGTGGAAAATGGAATGGCCGAAATCTGGGCGGCCGAAGGCGATGTGCCCTGCGCAGAGCGCAATCATACGCTTGCTCATGTGGTCATTGATCCCAGCAACGACGCAAAACTGTGGACCTGCGCGATGGGCAATGATGATTTTCGTGTTCGCGTGCTGGAAGCGCGCAGCTCGTCCGCCATCGACCAGAATGCCCGCTCGCAACTGGACTTGCTGGCACGTTTTGCCGCCGTAGTCCTGGCCCTGGCAGAACGCCGCGGGGCGATGGAAGAATTGTCCAGCATTGTTGAAGCGACCAAGAAACTGAATTCCACCTTGGACCTCGGCGAATTGATTCACATTATTTTGCAGATCGCCACACGGCAAACGGGAGCGGACCGCGGAACTGTATTCCTGGTTGATCGTGAACGTAACGAAATTTGGTCGCTTGCCGGACTCGGCCTGGAACAAGAGGTTATTCGTTTGCCCGCGGACCGCGGGATTGCCGGCTGGGTCGCGCGCGAAGGTTCCGCGGTTCGCCTGGAAAATGCCTATGAAGATCCGCGTTTTGAGCCGGACGTCGATCGCAAGCTGGGCTTCACCACGCGCAGCCTTTTGTGTCTGCCGATTCGCAATGAAGCTGGTGACATTATTGGAGTTCTGCAACTGCTCAATAAGGCGGAGACGTTTACCGACGAAGACGAGGCTTTCTTGGATGCGCTTTCCGCGCACGTGGCGATTGCTCTGGAAAAGGCGCAGCTCCACCGAGAGCGTGTCGAAAAGGAAAAAATGCAGCGGGATCTGGCCCTCGCGCGTGAAATTCAGGCGGGCCTTTTGCCGGAAGCTCCTCCTGCATGGCCCGGTGTGCAAATCGAAGTTTCTCATCGGGCTTCCCAGATGGTGGGCGGCGACTACTACGATTTTCTTCCGGTCAAAGTCGGCGGGAAAGACCAGTTGCTTTTAGTTGTTGCCGATGTGGAAGGGAAGGGCGCGGCTTCCGCGCTCGTGATGGCAAATGTTCAGGCGACATTGCACGCACTGGCTGACCACCTCGATTCGCTGGAAAAATTGCCCGCGACCATCAATCAGAAAATTCTGGCGGGCGCTCGTGCCTCCATGGCTGCCGGACGCCCGACAAAATATCTGAGCATGTTTCTTGCTCTGGTTGAAGAAAATGGGCGGGGATTGCGCTATGTTAACGCCGGGCATGTGCCGCCTGCGATTGTCCGGGCTGATGGCAATATCGAATGGTTGGAAACAGGTGGCATGATTGTTGGTCTGCTGCCGGATGTGCAATTTGAATCCGGCACTGTCGAACTGAAACAAGGAGACATTCTGGTTGCGTGCACCGATGGAATCACCGAAGCGATGGATTGCCACGGCAACGAGTACGGAAGGCCACGACTTGCCGATGTTGTTTCAAGATTACGGGACAAGGCGCCTCAGGAAATCATGCGCCGTATTATCGGTGAAGTCGAAGTACATTCGCTCGAGGGACTGTATGAGGACGATCGAATCCTGCTGATCATGAAAGTGGTTTGAAGAATTGCACGGAAAAAATTGCAATCTTCGCGCAAAGCCGGATTCTCTAGATTGCTGAGCGCCTAACGCTGATGTGATCGGCAATCCGCGTCACAACATGTGCGCGCTGCTCGTCGCTTGCTACGGGCACAGGCGCCGGCGAAACGGAACGAAATTTTTCGCGAATCCCCAAAATAAGCAGCATTGCGAAGGTGTAGTAGCCGGCATTGAGAAATGCTGACAGCAGAGACAAGATAACCTTGCCCTGCGCGCTTTGGGCTCCCAGTAAAAGAATGGAACTTGGCGCCAGAAAGAAGGTCGTGGCATCCAGCGCTGCCGGCGCATACGACGCGCTTGCTGGCAGCTCTGCAGGAATGCCGTGGGTGAGCAGAAGAGCGAAGCTCACGGCAAATCCGGAGGCGGCAGCCAGTAGGGCGGCCCGTTCCGTTGTTCCCCACGCATTGTGATTTGCGGCCTGGACCGTCATATTCGAACCTTTCATCCGTTCACTTTCACTGGAAGCTAGTATTTCAGAAAAGGGAGGAGGGCCAGGCAAAGGAGTCCGTGTGGTGTTGCGAAACGAGAATTGACCCTTTGGCGCATTACAAGGAGAGCCATAGTATCAGCAAGACATAGCCGCGGTTCTCTGTCCGGCAACTTACTGATACCAGTGGGCTTAGATAGTCTGTTTGTACAGTCAACACCGTACCCGGCCGCGCGGCGGCCGGTAGCGACTAAGGCACACCCCGGTAAGTTCCCAGGAAGGCCAGCACACGGCGAGTGAATTCTTCCGGCTGATATCCCAAAGCTCCGGTATGGAATGCTTTGGGCACGATCCAGATTTGCTTTGGTCCCCTCGCCGCCGCGTAGATCTTTTCTGTATGCCGGCAAGGCAAGGTGGTGTCGCCGCCATCGCAAATCAGGAGAACGGGAAAGGCCCGGGCAACCACGGCTTTTTCAGGCGAGACCTCGCTGACGGGAAATTTTGCGATGGCTTGCCCGTGGTAAATCATCATCCAGGCGCCCGGTGCGAAAAACGATTTGCCGAGCAACGGGTACTTTTGTAGACCGGCGTAATCGTAGGAGGCTTCACGCAGGCTGGCGAACGAAGCTTCGGCAACGACAGCTTCGATTCGGGGATCCACCGCGGCGGATTGCAGAGCGATTCCTGCGCCCATGGATTCACCGAGTGCAAAGACGTGGGCCGGGGCAGAGGATGCCGCTTCGGACTGAAACAGTTTGTCGATGACGGCACGAGTGTCGTTGCGTTCGAGCCAGCCATAGGTGGCAATCGATCCTTCATTGGCTCCGTGTGCGCGCGAATCCATCATCACCACGCCGTAGCCAGAACGCAACAGCAGCAATGACTGGTCCATCACCCCCATGCGATTGTCCGCTACTCCGTGGAAAGCCAATACCCACGAACCGTTTGGGTGAGCCGGGCGAACTTTCCATCCACGGAGGGTAATTCCGTCTGGAGCGCGAACGTCGAAATCTTCGCGGTGCGCCGCGATTTGCAAGAACTCCGTGTCCGCTTGTTTGACGTCCGCCGCTGTGAATTCACGCCGAATCGGATGCAGGAAAGCAGGGCCGGAGAGCCATCCACCGACAGCCGAAAGCAGTGGCGGGAACAGCAGGAGAATCAGCAGGATCCTGAGAAGTCGGCGCATGGCGGGTATCTTAAGATACGAGCACCGCGGACGGATAGTTCAATGGCGTTTTGCAGCTCGCCACGCGTTGTTCCTGCGTTTCGATTCGCGGGCACCTGAGGCACGAAGGGGGGTTGCTCCCGTCGAAGAGCAAGCCCTTCGCCTGGTTGCGTACGGGCGTCAGCCTTTCAGTGCCGTGAGGATGAGTTCGCGCAGGCCAAAGACCCCGTGCACGGCGAGAGTTGTGGGAGTCCACAGGGGGTTTTGCGCGACATACGAGCTGCTGTCACCGAGAAGAATGCCGGCAAAGGTCTCGGCAACGATGCGTCCGCCCACTGGGCCGAGCTTCCTGGTTTTGATTTTCTTTTCACCTTTAGTGGTTTTAAGGGCCACGTCGGATTCGATCGTTTCAGCCAACACATACGTCCAGAGAGGACAATTATCCTTGAAAGCTGGGTCGATCGTGTCGATCGAGCCCAGGATATCGTCAGGGTCTCCTGTAAATTTTCCGATGAGGATTTCTGAGTCTGCCAGCGGGGCCAGGCCCATGGCGCGGGAAATGTCCTGCCCGTTGGGCAGACGCATCCGCCAGCCGCGTTCGAGATTGCGAAGAGCCAGAATGCTCGGGTTGATGGCAATGGAGGGCGGAAGATTCCCAAGCGGATTTACAAGTGAGGTGTCAATCTTGTAGGCCAGCTGTGTGCGGGTGATGTCGTCTGGATCGCGTGGCTGCAAGTCCATGAAAAGATTCCAGTCGATCGCCCAATTGTTGGGGAATTCGCGGAAGCCCGTCAGGGCTTTGATCGGATTGGTCGCAAAGATAGCCAGTGGCCCGATGGTTTCACTGAGACGATACCCGGGCCGCACCATGGAATGGCCAAAGCGATAAGCGGCTGCGGAAAATTCGAGCGGCATGAAGGGTTCTTCACGGAAGTGATAGAACTGAATATTCGGCTTGTCCGCCACAACGTTGGTTTTCTTGTGGAGATGGGGAAGAACATTACGGAGAACATTCTCGGAAATGATGGCTGGTAGAAAGTCGTTCAGCACGATCCATTGATAGTGAAAGCGCACCTCGCGCTGGATGCGGGCAAAATCCCATGCAGGATTGTCCGCGGCAATTCTGTTGTGGAATCGATGCCATAGTCCCTGGAGCTGCGAGACGATAACGTTTTCGTCGTTTCTCGGGTCGCCGATGATGGCGCGTCGTGAATTCTGAGCGGGATTGCTGACGGCGCTGCGCGGCAGGTCGCGAGCTTTGGGGTTTGCGGCAGCCCCGCTGAGGGGAGCTCCCACAATGAAGCTGCGCCCGTCTTCATACAGATAAGGTTGATCGTCCGGGCCGCGACCATAAACATTGTCCAAGTCGAAGCGCGGGGTTCGGTAATCCACCAAGGCATCTGGATCGTTTTGCTTTTGCAAGCTGCTCGCCGGATCGAACGTCAGGTCATGGTCGATGAACTGCCCAAAGTAAGTGTACGCGGAGGGGATTCCGCTCTCTTCGTCGTCCGCTCCATCCTTGGGGTCCGCTGGATCGGCAACTGAGGTCATCTTGTCAGCCAGTGCCTCGAGGGCTTTCAGTGTCGCGGCATCATCGACCCCAAAATCGGCTGGCGGAAGAGCCCGAAAGATGCGCCCGAACGGGCCGCTGAACAGAACTGAGCTTCTGGAAAGGTTTGCGCCTCGTACTCCTACGCCGTGAGGACGAATTCTTCGCGGAGTTATCATTGGTCAAGCTCCTTGCGTGTTTTTTGGCTTGCTTGAAGACAAAACGGCGCCAGGCGCCTTTGCTGTTAGTGCAGTTAGGCGCCGGAGCGTTTCAGGGGGAATTGTACGAAATAGTTGATAGAATCGCGGTGCTTATTCATACCTAGATCTATTATTTTTTGGAGGCAGCGAATGGGGAAGCGGATGTTATGGGTCTCGTGGGTTTTTCTGCTGGCGACGTCCTGTACGTTTGCTGCGCAGGACGCGTTTGATGTTCTGATTACCAACGCGAAGATCGTCGATGGTTCCGGAAATCCCTGGTATCAGGCGGATGTGGGAATTCGCGACGGCGCAATTGTGGAAATCGGCAAATTGGATGGACGTCCGGCGAAAAAGACGATTGCGGCAAATGGAATGACCCTCGCTCCGGGATTTATTGACATGATGTCCGGCACGAGTATCCCTTTGCTGGTTGATCCTGTGACCGCGTTGAGCAAGCTGCGGCAAGGCGTGACGACCATGATGTCCGGCGAAGGCGATTCGATGGCCCCACAGGATGAACGAACGATCAAAGAGCTAAATTTGCCCGCGGGATTTCCGCATTGGACCAACTTCGAAGAGTACGGGAAAATCGTCGATGCCAAGGGACTTGGATTGAATGTAATTCACAACATAGGCGCGGCACAGGTGCGTCGCGTAGTGATCGGTGACGAAGATCGCACGCCAACTCCAGAACAAATGGCCAAGATGAAGGAAATTGTCGCCAAGGCGATGCAGGATGGCTCGGTAGGAATTTCAACGGCGCTGATCTACCCGCCGGGAACGTACGCAAAAACGGAAGAAATCATCGAGCTAGCAAAAGTCGCCGCACAATACGATGGCGTCTATTTTTCGCATATGCGAAACGAAAGCGGTCAGCTGCTCGAAGCGATTCAAGAAGTAATTCGCATCGGCGCAGAAGCCCACATCCCCGTCCACATTTATCATTTGAAGGCCGCCGGCCAGGATAACTGGCCTTTGATGGCGAAAGCGATTGCGCTAATTCAATCGGCACGCGACCGGGGCATCGACGTGAGCGCGGATGTCTATCCCTATGTACGGAATGGCCTGGGGTTGGCGGCCCTTGTGCCGCCAGCACATTTTGCAAAGGGTGCTCCGGCGTTTCTGGCTACGCTGTCGGACAGGAAAGTCCGCGCGGATCTCCGCAAGGAAATTGAAACGACGTCGAATTGGGAAAATTGGTACAAGAATGTGGGCAGTAACTGGGACAACGTGCTGGTTGTGCGCGTGCCCCCAACATCGGAGAAGCGCTTTGAAGGAAAATCTATCGCCGAAATCGCCAAACTGCGTGGCGTCGAAGTGTGGGACACCTTCTTTGATCTGGTACAAATGGATGGCGTCGACGTCGATCCCAAAAGCATGAATGAAGAGCAAAAACATGAAGCACTGCGCGCTAGTTTCGTCAGCATCGATTCTGATGCCGAGCCCATGAACCCCGCTATTTCCACTTTTGCGCATCCGCGAACTTTCGGAACATTTCCCAGAATCCTGGCCAAGTACGTTCGCGAAGACCAGGTCATCACCTTGGAAAATGCAATTCGTGAAATGACTTCACTGCCGGCGAATCAACTTCACTTGAGAAATCGTGGAAGAATCGGCGTGGGAATGGCAGCGGATGTCGTTTTATTCGATCCGTCTAAAGTACAGGACACTGCCACTTACGAAAAACCAATGTCTTATGCCGAAGGCCTGGAATATGTACTGGTGAATGGACAACTGGCAATCGACCATGGCCAGTCAACGGGAACGCTGGCTGGCAAACTCATCAGGGCAAATCACTAGCGCCAATGGTCGGCATCCTGGTTCATGGCAACAACCATTTCATTCTGAGAGGCCCGCCGCCGGACGATCGGCAGGCAGTGGATCTGGCGCGCCATTGGTCCATGGTCCAGATTGGCGAAGTTAAATCGGCGTCCTGGGATGCCTGGACCATTCGCGAAAAGGAATTTCGCGAAAATCTGGAATGGGCCGTGATTGTGCCGGGAGATCGTGAAATGTCGCCCGGCGTTACCGAGTTGCTGTCAGAACTGTCCGCACGTGGAATTGTCATTCAAAAGTGCCGCAAAGGCTGTTGGTAGGAAACAGGCCTCATTGCGATCCCAATTCCTTTGGATTCAAGAAGCTACGACCGGAACAGCACCGATTCGCGCTGAAACATTTTGATGGCCAGGAATAGCGCTACAGAC
>DATHFT010000037.1:0-44772 GCA_035317965.1 Saccharimonadales bacterium (SeqCode)
CAACTATGGTATCGAAGGCAAAAAAGAGAAAGCCGCGGAACTCTACCGGTGGTTTTTGCCGCTGTTGCGCTTGGACACGGTTCCCAAGTTTGTCCAACTCATCAAGCAGGTGCAGCAGGAGGTCGGCGTGGGGAGCGCGCGGGTGCGCGGGCCGCGCATGGAAGTTACCGGGGCGGAACTGGAATACACCCGGAAAATTGTGCGCGACGCGATACGCAGCCGGCCCGCATCCGCCAGCACACCGTTCAAAAGAACGTGACCGGGGGAAAAGTCGATGAGCATTTTGGCAAGATCCTTGATCGGTTCGCGAGACGGAACACCAGAAGGAACGGGGTTTCGCGCGGTAAATCCCGCGACTGGAGAATCGCTCGACCCGCAATTTCATTCGGCAAACATCGAGGACGTACGTCTGGCTGCGCAACTCGCCGCGGATGCCTTTCCGGTGTACGCAAATCTTTCCGGAAGAGCGCGGGCAAGTTTTCTAAGGGCCATCGCTGCCAAGCTTGAAAGTATCGCTGGATCGCTGGTTGAGCGTGCCGCTAGGGAAACCGCGTTGCCATTGCCGCGATTGCAGGGCGAAGTTGGCCGGACTTGCGGACAATTGCGCTTATTCGCCCAGGTTGCCGAAGAAGGTTCCTGGGTGATGGCCCGCATCGACCGCGCCGCGCCAGATCGCCAGCCGGCACCGAAGCCTGACATTCGTTCGATGCTCAGGCCCCTGGGCCCGGTGGTTGTTTTCGGCGCAAGCAATTTTCCGTTGGCCTTTTCGGTTGCCGGTGGTGACACGGCGTCCGCTCTGGCTGCAGGAAACCCGGTCATCGTGAAAGCGCATCCCGCGCATCCGGGAACCAGCGCTCTGGTTGGGCAAGCGATTCGCGAAAGTATTCGCGAATCCAGTTTGCCCGAAGGTGTTTTCTCGCTTCTTTTTGATGCCGGCACTTCAGTCGGGACGCAGCTGGTGCAGCATGCACTGGTAAAAGCCGTGGGCTTTACCGGTTCACAAGCGGCGGGCAGAATCTTGTTTGACTTAGCCGTGCGCCGAGCGGAGCCGATTCCCTTTTTTGGCGAAATGGCCAGCACGAATCCGCTGTTCCTATTACCGGGCGCGCTGGCCGCCCATGGTGAAAAGATCGCGGCCGATCTGTACGGTTCGTTCACGATGGGAGCAGGACAATTCTGCACCAAGCCGGGACTGCTATTTTTGGGCGCCGGCGCTCCTTCGGCAAATTTCCTGAAGGTACTGGAGGAAAAAGTTAGTTCTGCGACCGGATTTACCTTGCTCACTTCCGGGATCGCTTCCTCGTATGCGCGCCAGACAGCCAGCCGGGAGCAGGGCGCGAAAGCGAAACTAGTGGCGCGCGGAACCGCTGCGCAGTCCACCATCCCTGCAGCTGCTTCGGCGGCGCTTTTTCAGACAGATATTTCGACATTTCTCGACGATCCGAACCTTGCCGAGGAACACTTCGGGCCATCCCTTTTGGTGATTCCCTACTCGCACAAACAGCAGTTGCTCGATTGCGCTCGCAGTTTGAGCGGACATCTGACTGCAACCATTCATGGAACACCAGAGGACCTCGAGGAGCATGCTGAGCTCGTGCGCGTGCTCGAGACCAAGGTTGGTCGCATCGTGTTTAACGGTTTGCCGACGGGCGTGGAGGTAAACCATGCGATGGTGCATGGAGGCCCGTATCCTGCGAGTACCGATTCTCGGGCGACTTCGGTAGGCAGCCTGGCAATCTACCGGTTTGCACGGCCCGTTTGCTACCAGAATTTCCCAGACGAAGCGCTACCCGAGGAACTTAAGAACCATAACCCGTTACGGATATGGCGATTGGTGGATGGCGAATCAACCAAAGAGCCGTCGTGATAAGCTATGGGACGCTGAATGGGCCCGGCAAGTTTCGCCCTTAGGCCTGGGTAAGAAATGCCGCGAACAAGAGCAGGCTTCAGCAGAAAGTGATCTGCATAAATTAGACAAAATTTTTTATGAGAAAGTCTCAGGCTAGAGCGGGTCACACACCGCACTCAACTTCATCAAAGCTCGAACATGCAGGAAAAGCGAAAAAGTCCGCACCCATTCCGCGTCAGTCTCTGGCCGCAGCAGTGGTCGAGCGCCTTCGCGATCAGATCCTGAACGGTGAACTGCGCGAGGGCGAGCAGTTGCGTCAAGACGCGATTGCCGCGGAGTTTCAGATTAGCCGCATTCCGGTCCGCGAAGCCATGAGCCATCTCGCAGCCGAGGGACTTATTACCATCGTGGCCAACCGGGGAGCTGTGGTCTCCGCGCTGGCGCCCGAAGAGATCGAGCAACTTTTTGAAACGCGCGCCGTTCTGGAGTGCTACATGCTCCGTTGCGCGATTCCGAATTTCAAGGACGCAGATTTCGTTCACGCAGAAGGGATTCTGAAGAAGTACGAAGAATCGCTCGAAAAAGATTCCGAAATCAAGAATTGGGGCGAGTGGAACTGGAGCTTTCACTCTGCGCTTTACGCTCCGGCCAACCGCCCGGCAATGCTGTCGTTTATCAAGACGCTAAACAACAATTGCGATCGGTACACACGCTTGCACCTGCTGTTTACTCGCGAACTGCACTTGGCAGGAAAAGCGCACGAAGATCTTTTAGCAGCTTGCCGGTCGAGAAATCCCGATATGGCTTCAGCGGCGCTCTGGAAGCACATTACCGATGCCGGAATCTATCTGAAGGAATTTATTCAAAAACATCGCGAACAACACCACTAGCCGCAAGTGGACGAGATTGCACCATCCAACCAGACCAGTCTTCGGGAAATATTCACCGGCACACTAAAGCAGGGCGGTTTTGTGCCCATTCCGTCCGGTGCCCTTGGCGTCCGGCGCAATTCCAGTGGAATCCCGTTGTACCAGCTTGGTTACCAAAACGTATTCCGTGCCACGCGGCGCTGGGGTCTTTCGCTGAACCTCCTTGTAGAGCGCCTGAAACGCCAGCCGCGCAAGCTCCGCTTGCGACATCTGGACGGTTGTCAGCGCTGGAATTATGAATTCCGACAGACGGATGTCATCAAAACCGACAATGGAAATATCATCGGGCACCTTCAACCCATACTCGTGGCTCTTGCGCATGACGCCGATTGCGGTCATATCGTTGGAACAAACCACGGCGGTGGGGCGTTCCGGTAGCTGCAGAAGCTGCTCCATGGCAGCTACGCCCCCCTCCATCGTGTGATTGCCTTCGATCAGGAATTCGGGCGAAACGCTCAATTGAATTTCTTCCATAGAGTGCAGAAACGCTTCGCGCCTTGCTACGGCGGACCTCAGGGCCAGCGGGCCTGAGACAAAGGCTATTTTGGTATGCCGCAAAGCGGCAAGGTGTTGCACGGCATGGCGCAGACCGTTCAGATAATCCACGCGAATATTGCTGACGCGAGACATTCCCGGCCCCACGTCTACAAACACCAGCGGAATATTGCGAAACTTGAAATCGTCGAGCAGGGCTTCTTCCATGCCGAACGTCATTACCGCGACGCCTTCCACCCGGCGTTCGATCATCCTCCGCACGGAATGCTTCATGCGTTCAGGATCGTGGACAGTTGACGACACCAGAATTTCGTAGTTGTGCTGGACCGCAATATTTTCAAGGACTTGCACAATCTCGGGGAAAAAAGGATTGGTGATTTCAGAAACGATGAGTCCGAAGGTACGGCTACGGCCGGAGACCAGCCCGCGAGCCTGGGTGTCGGGATAATAGCCGACTTCTTCCACTATTTTCCAAATGCGTTTGGCAAGGTGGGGGGTAACCGAAGGAACTCCATTAATCGTTCGCGAAACGGTGGCCGTTGAAACCTTTGCCCGACGGGCGATTTCACGCATGTCCAAAGCGGTCTCCCATGAAACTCACCCGAGCAGCTCCCTATATTCCAGTCGCCAGACCTGAAAAAAAAGCAGTGCATGGCGATGCGCGCGCCGCATTTTTCTCATCGTCCCAGGCGCAGCGTGACCGTGGCGACGGACAAGCGCGGCATATCCAGTTGAATTTTAGAACCGTCGACTTTTACCGCATGCTTTTGCAGCACTACGGTGTCGGGCTTCAGAAAACTGTTGCAAGCGTTCAAATCGGCGCTATGGAGGATTTCCGCCGTCCCTTCGGTTGCCAGCGCACCCGCTAACGAGCAGTCCACTCGCAAATCCAGATCCGAACGCGGATTGACAAAACTCAGAACCATTTCATCTCCGCCCCTCGAAGCGGAGGAGGAAAGCCCCAAAGGAGATTGGTCCTGCGTGTCCACATGCAAGGAGGTTTTCGAGCGATGTCCTTTGAAGAGCGCGAACGCATAGTAGCTTGTAGTCCGAACGCATTTTTCGCTTTGCGCGCCTTCGGTGATCAGGAGCGACTGCAAAACATTCACGATCTGCGCGATGTTGCACATGTAAAGCTTATCCGCCAGCCGATTAAAACTATTCAATCCCAAGCCCGCGGCCAGGGCACCGCGCATGGTGCTTTGTTGCCAGAGTTTGCCGTAGCGCCGTTCATCCGATTCCGGGATGCGATCCCACACGCCCCATTCGTCGAGTATCAGGCCGACGTTGCCGCCCTGCCGGTAACCGTCGAGTACGGAACGCTGCAGCCGGATCGAGTCTTCGACTTTCGCAAAAATGCTGAGCTGGTCGTTCATATGCGGCACGGTAAATTCGGTCGGAGCGTCGGCTCCGCCTTCGTAGTAGTGCATCGAAAGACCGTCCGGAAATTCGCCGCGCATTTTGTCCAGAAACCCGCGCGACCAGCCAACGTCACTGCCGGACGGACCACTGGCGATGAGAAATGGTTTGGTGCCTCCGAACTCCCGCAGGTAGACGGCAAATTGGCGATACAGGGCCGCGTATTCCTCCGGCCGCATGTCGCCCCCGCATCCCCAGCTTTCGTTCCCGACGCCCCAATAGCGAACGTGAAACGGTTCCCTCGACCCGTTTGCGACGCGTTCCTCGGACAGATCACTTCCCGACGGATAGTTGCAATACTCCACCCAGTCCCGCAATTCCCGCGGCGAGCCGCTGCCGACGTTTCCAGCAAAATAGGGTTCCGCTTTAATCAAGCGGCAGAGATCGATGAATTCGTGGGTTCCAAAGCTGTTGTCCTCGACAGATCCGCCCCAGTGAATGTTCACGCGTTTGGGGCGCTTGGCAGGCGGCCCGATACCATCGCGCCAGTGATAGTCGTCGGCGAAACATCCGCCGGGCCAACGGAGCACGGGAATGCCCAGGTCGCGCAAATATTCAATCGCCAGCCGGCGATGACCATTCACGTTTGGAACTTTTGAATCCTTGCCCACCCAGAGGCCGCCATAGACGCAGGAACCCAAATGTTCGGCAAAGTGACCGTGCAGTTCTGGCTTCACGACCCCGATCTCGGCATCGGTGCGGACCCTGACCCTGTGCATGACGGTACTGTCTGTAAATACGTTCCGCGGGATCACGGTACCCAAGGCGAGTGAAGCGCTGCTCGCCATAAACCTTCGCCGAGAGAATCTGCCCATCCGGCAAGCCTCGTCCTCGTAAAATGACCAGCGCAGCAGTTCCTGGGTAGCCCGATACGGCTCCCCGGAGCGGTTATGCAGGGATATAAAACCGCGACCGAGACAAAGTATACATTATGCAATACGCTTGATTTGAACCTTAATCCTTCAGTTTCATTTCGTCAAGTGGGCTACCCCGACGCCTGCAAGGAGACAAATCCCGGTAGCGGCGGGCTTCTCTGGAAAAATTCGTCACTGTATAATATATTCAAAATGACATGGAGCGCCCCGTGAAAAAACTGGCTTTTGGCTTGCTCATCTCGAACCTCTTCTTGCCCGTCGTTGCGTTGGCGCAAGCGCCCAACCAAGCGCTTGCTTTCAGAGACAAGATTATTAAAGTCCGTCCTTTGCCATTAAATAGCGTTCGGCTTACCGGAGGGCCGCTCAAGACCGCGCAAGACCTGGACGCCAAATATCTCCTGGACCTGGAGCCGGATCGAATGCTCGCTTTCCTGCGCGAGCGCGCGGGGCTTGCGCCGAAAGCCAAAGGATACGGCGGATGGGATGGACCAGGCAGGCAGCTGACCGGGCACATCGCCGGACACTATCTTTCTGCGGTCAGCTACATGTGGGCGGCGACCGGTGACACGCGCTTCAAGGAGCGCGCCGACAAAATCGTCCAGGAGTTGAAGGAGATTCAGGACCAGCAGGGGGACGGCTATTTAGGCGCGCTGCTCGATAAGGATGGTGTAGACGGAAAAATCCACTTCGAAGAACTCTGTCGGGGCGTCGTTCGCTCGGGAGGATTCGATTTGAACGGGTTGTGGTCGCCCTGGTACGTCGAGCACAAGCTTTATGCAGGACTGCGCGATGCCTATCGATACACGGGCAATCGTACGGCGCTGGATGTCGAAATCAAATTTGCGGGATGGGCCGACAGCATTCTTTCTAAAATGAGTGACGAAGACATCCAAAAGATGCTCGCAACCGAATTTGGGGGGATGAACGAGATTGCCGCCGACCTTTACGCGGATACCGGCGATGTCCGCTGGCTGGGGCTGTCGCGGAAATTCCATCATCGCGCAATCGTGGACCCTCTTGCGAATGGAGAGGATGTCCTTGCCGGAAAACACGGGAACACCAATGTCCCCAAGCTGCTGGGATCTTTGACCAGCTACATTTACACCGGAGACCCGTCCGACTACCGGGCGGCGACATTTTTCTTTGACCAGGTGGCGTTGCACCACAGTTTCGCAACCGGCGGACACGGCAAGAATGAATATTTCGGTCCGGCCGACAAATTGAACGACATGATTGACGGCCGCACCGCGGAAACCTGCAACGTCTACAACATGATCAAGATGGCGCGGGAACTTTTTTCGGTCGAACCAGACATCCACTACGCGGATTTTCATGAACGCGCATTGTTCAATCACATCCTGGCTTCCCAAGATCCGCGCGATGGCAGCGTGTGCTACATGGTCCCTGTGGGCCGCGGGGTGCAGCATGAATATCAGGATAAATTCGAGGATTTTACCTGCTGCGTAGGCACGGGCATGGAAAGCCATGCGCTTCACGGATATGGGATCTACTATGAATCCGGCGAAAAACTTTGGGTGAACCTGTACGCTCCGACGATAGCAAGCTGGGACGCCAAGGGCGTGAAGCTGGAAATGCGGACAGACTTCCCAGCCGGTCAATCCGCTTCGCTGAAAATTACACCCGTCAAGCCGACGAAATTTACTCTGGCGCTCCGTCGTCCGTATTGGGCCGGAGCCGGTTTTAGCGTGAAACTAAACGGAACAGAAGTGAGGAATCTTCCCAAAGCGGATTCTTATGTGGAAATCAGCCGCACCTGGAAGCAAGGCGACACGATAGAACTGGTTTTGCCGAAGACGCTGCGAACCGAGCCTCTGCCGGACAATCCCAACCGGGTGGCCCTGCTCTGGGGGCCGCTGGTCCTCGCCGGAGACTTGGGACCGGAACAGGAAAGAAGGCGCAGCCAGGAAAGGACCGCCGCGCTGGCCGCCGCTCCCGTGCTGGTTGCCGCAGCGCAGCCAGTCGCCAATTGGCTCAAACCCGTGCCCGGTAAGCCCGGGAGCTTTCGCACCACCGGCGTTGGATTGGAATCGGATGTGGATTTTGTGCCTTTCTACGAGCTTCCTCGGCGCAGGTACGCCATCTATTGGGACATGTTCACTCCGCAGGAATGGCAAAAGAAATCGGAAGCGTACGCAGCCGAACAGGAAAAGAAGAAAAAACTCGATGCCGCGACCGTAGCTTTCGCCCAGCCCGGGCAGATGCAAGCCGAACGTGACTTCAACCAACAAGGCGAAGAAACGGCTCCGATTCAAACTCCCGGCCACTTTGGCCGTAAGGGAACAAAATGGTTCTCCTTTGATTTGCCGGTCGACGCCGCTCATCCGATGACTCTGGTCGCAACCTACAGCAACGACGGGCGCCGCAAAGGCACATTTAACGTTCTCGTCGACGGACGGAAAATAGGCGAACAAACGACAGAACGCCGCAGCCCGGAGCAGGATATACGATTCTTCGACGTGGAATACGCCCTGCCCGCCGATCTGGTGCAGGGAAAACAAAAAGTTACCGTGCGTTTTGAAGCCCGGGACGCGGCCGAAATCTCCGGCGTTTTTGGGATTCGCATGATCCGCGCGGATTCTCCGCGTTGAGCTATTTTTTGGCGACGTTCACGTAATATAAATCCGTCGCTACTTCCATCGCGTCTTTCGTGATGGGAGTCTTCATCGTCTGCCATTGCGTCGTTGGCTGAATGATCTGCCAGTGATCCTGGCTGCCGATCCTCACCGGCATGGCAAAAGCGGCTTCATCGGCCCTCCATCGATAAGCCATCGTGCCGTCCGCCTTGCTGAAATCCAGTTCCAGTGCGGGGATCGCGGGATGGCGCAGGTATTGATCGAAAATCGGCGTGAGATTCATTCCTGTTTGCTCGTTGAAATATTTCACGACGTCTTCGGTCATGATGTTCTGGTATTTAAAATGTTGATAAAAATCGTGAATCAGTTTCCACCAGCGGGCATCGTCATCGACCACGCTTCGCAAGGTATTTAGAAACAGCGTTCCTTTGAAATATTGGTCCGGAGGCGGGGTGGCGTTCCTGCCGCGTTCGGAGATGATCGGCCGCTCGTTCTTGACTTTCGCTCGATACCCGTTCGTATACTTCAGCGCGTCCGCTTTTCCCCAGCGATATTCGACGTACAGGGATTCGAGATAGGTAGTCCAGCCTTCGTGAATCCACATGTCGGAACGATCCGCGGCGCTAAGGCTATTGCCAAACCATTCGTGCCCGCTCTCGTGAATGATGATGAAGTCGAATCGCGGGCTGATGCCCACACCGGTCCAATCGCGTTCCAGGTAGCCGTTTGCGAAATGATTGCCGTAGGTAACCGCGCTTTGGTGCTCCATTCCAGAATAAGGAACCTGAATTAATTTGTATCCGTCCTTTTCAAACGGATATTCGCCAAAATAGTGCTGATAAGCTTCAAGCATTCCCTTTGCCTGCGCAAATTGTTTGCGGGCTTTGTCCAGGTCTTCAGGAAGCGCGTAGAAATCAAGCGGCAATTTGCCGAGCTGATCGGAAAAGTGCTGATAATTTCCAATGTTGAGCGAAACGTCGTAGTTGTTGATGGGATACTGCACGAGCCAATCCCACCTCGTGTAGCCATCGCCGAGATCCGTCTTGCCGACAAACTTTCCATTCGAAACATCGACAAGATCGTTGGGGATGGCGACGCTGATCTCCATGTTCTCAACTTCGTCGCGCCACTGATCCTTGTTGGGCCACCAAACGCTTGCTCCGAGTTCTTCACAAGCGGTATTGATCCAAGCGTGCCCCGAGGAATCTTTGCGAAACGTGATGCTTCCGAACCTTCCCGATTCGACCGGATTACCCGAATAGTAGAAGTCGATCGCGTAGACCCGGCCGGAGCGAAGCGCCTCCGGGAAGTCCACAAATACAGCGCCCGAATCGCGTTCGTATTTCAGATCGGCCGTGCCCAACTGGATCTTGTCGATCTTGAGTGCTTCATTCAAATCCAGCTGAATGCGGCTGCCGTCTTGCAGCATCTTGAAACGGATCGTGTTTTTTCCGCTGATGAACTTCCGTTCCGGGTCGACGCGGATGTCCAGGTGATAGGAAAGCAGATCATTGTTGGCCCGCAAGGGGCCATAGGCTCCTCTGAGCAGATCCGCCCGAGTAGGCTCCGCTGGCGGTTGCGGGGACACAGCGGCTGGCGGCGGCGCCGATGAGTTTTGCGCCCAGGCCGCTGTCGACAAAATGAGCGCTGCAATCGTGACGCAGAACATTCTGGTGCGGCAGAAATAGTCAAGCATGAGATGACCTCGTGATCTTGCTGCTGGTCTAGGACTTCGTTGCGCGCAGCGGCTCAATTCGGACGCGGCGCGCTTCCGACATCGCTACATTTACGACCAGAGTCCCGTCGGACGGTGAGCGCTTTGAAGAATTACCATAGCTAAGTTTATATTCGCCTTTTTCGAGGCCGCGCAAGGTGATCGCAGCACTTTTCACGTTTCCCGTGGAGTCTTCCAACTGCAATTCCAGAGAACCGTCCGCTCTGTCAAAGATCACTTTCTTGAACTCCCCCTGCGTGCACTCCAAATCCAGTTTCTCTTCCGTGAATCGCATCCTTTTCCTGAGTCCGTCTTTGGGAATGACGGTGATCGCCTGGCCGGTCGTTTCCACGCGGCAACCGCATCCGACCAGCCCAAACGTCTTGTCGTTCAAGATGTAGCTCTTGGCCGACTTCAGAAATCCCCAAAGCCCGGTGCCACTCTCAAAGGTAGTCGGAGGGTCGCTGCTGAAAACCCCCGGGGTGCAAATGAAGTAATTGAACCCCATGCCGTCCGGCAGCACGTTTCTCATCACACTCATGACCCCCGCGTAGCCCTTGAGGAACGCGTCCTGGTCACCGGAATCTTCAAAAGCGCTTAACAAGGCCATGCCGTTCAGCGAAGCGTTGTACCAGCAGCAAACATCGCCCCGCTTGTCATTCCCGTAGCGGAACCAGGCCGGTTGATTGCCGCCTCGCAAAGCCTTCAGGACTTGAACGGTTTTGCGGTTTTTCTCCTGGTCGCCGAAGTATCGGGTGAAAAAGTAAACCTGTTCATGGGCCGTTTGATCGATGATCAATTCCGAACTGTAGGGGTAGGGGTCGCTCACGAATACGTCGTCGCACTCCTTCATTTCCTGCAAAAGGGTTTCGTATTCCTGCTGCCAGCCCTCGCGTTTGATGTCTTCAAGGATATGGATGGCGTTGGAGCCTTCCATCATTCCGATATGTTTCCACGGGCCGGCATGAAACCATGCAATGCAGGTGTGGTAAGACATTCGAAGGTAGTCTTCGGCCTTCCTGCGTTTCAAAAGTCCGTAGCGTTTGCCGATCCGGTATAGCGCGTGGTAAATGTTGGCCGGATGAACGTAGTTGTATGTTCTCCAGGTCGCCTCGGAACGTTCCTTGGTCCAATTTCCCCAGGGGCTGGATGGCAAGCGTTCTTTCCAGTAGAGCGAAGCTCTGACCTCGAAGGTCGTAGGATTTTGGATGTACTTGAAAAGACAATCGTTCACGTAGGTTTCAAGAACATCGACTTCCTCTTCCCTGGGGAAGTACAAATTCTTTTCCGCAAGGAATAAGGGTTCGGAAAAGCCTGCTTCGTCGCTGTCCCCGACTTCCCACACTTCTTCCGAGTCCGTGTAAGCACTGCCAACGCGGTGATCAAAGGGCAGGAACCCGTGATGCCGGTGATAGGGATCCTCGGGATTGTCATAAAACTCCCGTTCAACGATGAATTTGCCGCGCGCTTTGAGCAGCGTTTCGATGTCCTCGATGCAATAAAAATGCAAATTCGTCCATCGCCCGTCTCCGTAGTGCAGTTTGATGCTCTTTTGACCTCTCTTGCGAAACGACAAATTCAAAAGGGTCTTGTCGCCCGAACGCTTCCTGCTCGCGACCTTTATGTTGTCGGACAGAAAGCTGATTTTATCGATTTCCGATTTCGACTGGAGCTCGACGAGAACCTCGGTGTCTTCCTGGACGACCATGGACGGCAATACGCGAATGCCCAGATTGCCTGCTTGGTACAATTCCTCGCGGATGGCCTCGTAGCTGTCGATGAATACAAACCGCATCTGATAGTTTTTTTTCTCTCCGGGCTGCAACACCACAGAAGTATGCCCGTTGACCCAGGGGTTCCTGGTCCAGCCGCGCCGTATTTTTGTGGCGCGTGAATGAATGGCCAGAATATCCGGCCCTCGCCATCCCTCCGCGTGTTCGGAAAATGCGGAATCCTGATCCTTGTAGCTGCATTCAAAGGAAGTGTCCTGGTTTGTCGGATGTAACAGCAAAAAGGGGGCATCCCCGAGCGGTCGCTGCACGAGCGCATACGAGCTGTGTCCCCCGATGAAGTGATGGACGATCACTTTTTGCTCATGGATCAATTTCTGCCGCAACGGCGTTCGTACAAAATCAACATTATTTATCGTGCTGATCGCCGATTGGCCGCCGGGTTCATAGTAAAGCTCGGCGTAGTCGTCGTTCACCATCAAAGGAAAACCCAGCTCACCGACCTCCAGCACGCCGGGCGTTACATTTTCAATTTCGATATCCCACAGGAGCGAGTGGTCTTCCGCTGGATGAAACGACATCTCTAAACGGTAGCTTCGTATGCCATGCTCGTTTGCCGACTGGCCGTCGTATCGGACCTGAAATAAATTGTCGCGAAACTCGACGTGACGAATGTCTCCGGACTGGCCGCTCAATTCCCGGCGCCATTCGCCGGACATTTTGAAAATGTCATGCAGACCGATCTTCGCGGCCCGCCAGTCTCCCAAGAGCCGCCACACCGTGCTCACCACATCGCCGGTCCAGCGAGAATCAGACGGGTTCACTCCAGGCGTATTTGTTTCATTGCCAATATAATTGGTGCCCAATTCGTCGTTTTTTCTGCGAATCGAAGAGAGCGATCCGTAACGTCGGTCAAAAGTCGCGATCAGTTTCGCGGTTTGAATTTTCACCAGGTACTGTTCGTGTTCAGCGAGCAATTCCTTCGATGAGTGATCCAGAATCTGCTGGAAGGGCGACGACTGGCGGCCGTTCCCCCCCTGTTGCGCGCCCAGAGGTACGTTGAGCAGTGTAACTGCTCCGGCCGCGCCCACATTCTTGAATAACTCTCTGCGGGAAAGTTTCCGTTTCATGAGTCCTCCCACAACAATGAATGGTCTGCAGTGCGGGGCGAATTTATTTTTTATGAAAACGCTCTGGTTTAAGATCCGACGGTCCGCTGCCAAAGACAGCGGGCTTAACTCAGATAAGGTCTTTGTTTGTGCCACTCCGTATGCATCTGAAAAGTTCGTGCTGCGCCAATGACCTGATCGTCACACAAGGCTCGGCCGATGAACTGCAGCCCGAAGGGCAGTTTGTTCTTGCCGAATCCGCACGGGACGCCGAGCGCGGGCAACCCACAGAGACTGGAGATGCCGTCCGGCTCGCGCCGAGCAATGGGGTCGTCAGAATCTTCGTCCGGCGGAGCAGAAAGCGGAGAAGCACTGGAGGATTCGCCTGCGGTAGCCAGGACATCAAAGCGGTCGAAAAGTTTGTCGATTTGTTTTTGCAGACACAACCTGACGCGCTGGACTCGTAAATAATCCTCAGCGGAAAATTCCATGCTGGCATAGCCGTTGATGCGTCCCACCGGGTCGACAAGCTCTGCGCAGCGGCCGCTGGAGATCAATTCCTGAAAAGCGGCGGTCGCTTCCATGAGAATCGTCAATTCGGCCGCTTCTTCATAAGGCCCATCGGGAACTTCCGCGTCGACGATCTTGGCCCCTTGCCGTTCCAGCACCCTCAGTGCTTCGTCGACGGCAGTCTGTAGACCGGGCTCCATCTCTCGCCAAACGTTGGTGAGACGGCCGATGCGAAACCCTTGGCCGACCGACACGTGCGGAATGGGATCGTGAAACTCGGCGACGCCTCGCGGCAGGCTGTGCTGGTCCAGCGGATCGTGTCCGGCGAGGACGGAAAGCACCAGGCCGCAGTCATCGGCCGTCCGGGCCATGGGACCCAGCTTGTCCATCGTATAGGCAATCGCCATCGCTCCAAACCGGCTCACTCGCCCATACGTTGGACGCATTCCTGCGATGCCGCACCAGGAAGCGGGACAAAGAATCGATCCGCGCGTGTCCGAACCAATCGCCCAGGGGGCAAGGCCTGCGGCCACCACAGCGCCAGATCCGCTTGAAGATCCACAAGTCCAATACTCTGGATTCCACGGATTTTTGGCGCCGCCGGTGAGCGAAGCATTGCCGCCGGAATATCCCAGTCCGCCGGCGAGTTCAATCATGGCCGCTTTGCCGAGGAGTACCGCGCCAGCATCGTTTAAGCGCGCAATCACAGTCGCATCGAAATCAAACTCTTGCGTGGCATAGGGCTTGGCGCCCCATGTGGTGGGATACCCTTTGGCGGCCACCAAGTCTTTGGCGGCATACGGAACTCCGTGAAGCGGGCCGCGATAATGCCCCGCTTTGATTTCGCTCTCCGCCGCACGAGCCTGGCGCAGTGCCAGCTCCTTCGTCAGAGTTGCATAGGCATGGAGCTGGGGACCGATTCGTTCGCTTCGTTCCAGGTAGCTTTCGGCCAGAGCCACGGGCGAAAGTTTGCGCGTGCGAATGCGCTCACCGAGTTCACGGACCGGGAGAAACAGAATGTCTTCCGAGAGCATGCCCTACCTCTTCTCTCTCTCTGGCGCAGCTTCAGCAACGGAAACCTTTAGAACGGTCGAGGTGGGATCACCGTTTTGCAGCGCAAAAGCGCGCACCGAGGCCAGCATGATTTCGTTGTGGGCTAGAATTTTTCGCAGGTGCTCGCGGTCTGCAGCCGACAACCGGGGCCCATACTTGCGAATGATATTGGCCAGCTTGGCTTCCACTTCGCGGGCTTGCTCGGGAGTGCTGCCGGAAACGTTACCGGTTTGCCGATATTCACCGGGCGGCGCCGCCGTCAAATCGGGCAGCGCGAGTGTTGAAGCCGCGGCGGCGGCCGCCAAGCAGTTAAACTGCCGGCGCGAAATTTTCGGGGCTCGAGGCATAGGCAAGTACTCCTGGGCAGCAGGAAAGTAGTGTTAGCCACGACCGGCATATTCCTGTATATAATATCCACGCGTCAATGGAAATCTTTGAAAGAATTGTATCTCGCACGGAAACCGAGACTTATTGCAGGGTTAGCAGTTTCGCCCGCTGAGGGGAATCGATGAAGAATGCGCATGCCAGGTGGCGGGAAAAACTTCTGCGGTTGGCTGCCCGCCGGTCCCTGTCGGGCTTCCTCGTGCTGGTGCTCGTTTCGCCGGCCTTAGCAGCGCAGGAACCATTGGATGGCAACAATTTTTTCCGCCGGGCCTTTTTGCTGCGGGAATTCCAGCCGAAACATTTCGGTCCCATGCGCTGGATGGATGGTGGAGAAGCGTACACCACGGTGGAAGCTTCTCCGTCGCTGCCCGGCTCGAACGATCTGGTGCGCTATGAAACCGCCACAGGAAAAAGAGAAATCCTAATCCCGGCAAAAGACTTGATCGCTCAAGGCGATAGCAAGCCCCTGGTCATCGAAGGCTACGACTGGTCTTCGGACGCGAGCCTGGCGCTGATTTACACAAATTCTCGCAGAGTGTGGCGCGCCAATACGCGCGGTGACTATTGGTTGTTCGACCGCGGCGCAAAATCCCTTCGCAAGCTGGGTGGGAGCGCGGCGCCTTCCAGTTTGATGTTCGCAAAATTCTCCCCCGATGGAACGCGCTTGGCTTATGTAAGCAAAAATGAAATTTATGTCGAAACCGCAAAGACGGGGCAAATCACCCGGCTCACAAACGACAGTTCAGCTTCGATCATCAATGGCACGACGGATTGGGTATATGAAGAGGAGTTTTTCCTGCGCGACGCGTTTCGCTGGAGCCCCGACGGAAAGCAAATCGCCTATTGGCAGTTTGATACGAGCAAGGTGCGCAAATTCCCGCTGGTTTACAACGCCGGCGCCCCCTACCAGGTGACCACGCAAATTCCTTACCCGGAATATGGCTTTTATCCGGTGGTGGAGGAAATTCCCTATCCCGAGCCTGGGACGCCGAACTCCGCAGTTCGCATCGGCGTGGTTTCCGCTGGTGGCGGCGGTACCACATGGATGCGCGTGCCCGGTGATCCGAGCGACAACTACATCGCGCGCATGGAATGGGCTGGCGATTCGACGACGCTGGTCCTGCAGCACCTCAATCGCCAGCAAAACACCAATGACGTTTTGCTGGCTGATGCCAAGAGCGGGTCGGTACAACAAATTTATCGCGACCACGACCAAGCTTGGGTGGATGTCGTCAACAATTTCCAGTGGCTCCACGGCGGACGAGACTTTCTTTGGGTGAGTGAGCAGGACGGCTGGCGGCACATCTACAGCATTTCGCGCGACGGTAAACAATCTCGCCTGTTGACGAAGGGCGACTTCGATGTGATCGCAGTCGAAGGCGTAACTCCGGGCGAGGAATGGGTCTACTACAGCGCTTCGCCGGAAAACGCGACGCAGCGGTATTTGTATCGTTCGAAGATGGACGGGACCGGTCTTCCGGAGAGAATTTCCCCGGCGCGCGAACCCGGAACGCACGCTTATCAGATCGCGCCCAATTTTCATTGGGCGGTAGATACATATTCCGCATTTGACTCGCCACCCGCGGCAAGTCTCGTCGATCTGACACGAGGCAAGTCCGTACGGTCGCTGGCGAGCAATTCCGAACTGCAGGAACGAATGAAGGATCTAATTTCACAGCCTGTTGAATTCACTCGCGTCGATATCGGCCAAAACGTCACGCTCGATGCGTGGATCATCAAACCCAAAGGCTTCAACTCCGCCAAGAAGTATCCCGTACTGGTTTTTGTCTACGGTGAGCCAGCCAGCCAAACGGTCCTAGACGCCTGGGACGGAGAGACTTCGCTGTTTCACCGGGCGCTTGCAGAGATGGGTTACGTCATCGTCAGCATCGACAATCGTGGCACACCGGCTCCGAAAGGACGCGCGTGGAGAAAGATCGTTTACGGCAGCGTAGGCGTACTTTCTTCGCAGGAACAAGCAACAGCGTTCCAGGTTCTTGCCAGAAATCATCCTTTTTTCGATACCAATCGCGTTGCCGTGTGGGGGTGGAGCGGCGGTGGTTCGAATACCTTGAACTTGATGTTCCGTTCCCCGGAAATCTACAAAGTTGGCATGAGCGTGGCTCCGGTCGCCGATCAGCGCTTGTATGACACCATTTATCAGGAAAGATTCATGGGTACCCCGCAGGAGAATCCTGACGGCTACAAAGCTGGCTCGCCCATCAATTTTGCCGAAGGCCTACGAGGGAATTTGCTGATTGTTCATAGTCCTGGCGATGACAACGTGCACTTTCAAGGCACAGAACTGCTGATCAATCGGCTGGTGGAGCTGGGTAAACCGTTCGATTTCATGGAATACCCCGGACGCACGCACTCTTTGGCCGAAGGAGCTGGAACGCACTTCCATTTGTATTCCTTACTGGCGCGCTACTTGGCGGAGCATGTGAAACCTGGCCCGCTTCCCGAGTGAGCCGGAATATTTGACCGGCGCCCGGGCCGCGCTTCGCGCCATTTCAGCTAAATGCAACTTGGATCGATCGGCCTTGAAACACGACCTGTCGCTTTACGCCGTTGAGCACGACCTCGATGTCCTTGCTCCCCGGGGGCATCATGCGGCTCCCGGCGGCCAGCGACAAATCCAGCAAGCGCTTGCTGTCGTGCCACTTCATTTGAATTCCCATCCATTCGCCTTGGCGGTAATTGAACGATGTTCCATCATCTTCGTAAAGCGAAAAAGCACCGTCGGCACCCGGATAAATCAGCAACTGCAACGGCCCGTCCACCTTTTCACTGACGTACTGGCGGACGGGACCAAGCGGCAGTATCGTGCCCGCGCGCACGAATAAAGGTGTGGTTTCCAGATCCACCTTGCGCTGAATCTCTTGGCCCCCTTGCCAGCGTTCGTTGGTCCAGTAATCGTACCAATCTCCAGGCGGCAAATAGACCGTGCGGGACGTGGCTCCCTGCTCGACGACCGGGGCCACCAGCAAATCCCGCCCCCACAAATACGCGTCGCCGCATGCCACCGCCCGCTGATCTTCCGGATAGTGCAGCCACAGAGAACGCACAATGGGCATGCCGGTCGTTGCGCATTCGCGCATCGCACTGTAGAGGTACGGCAAGAGTTGATAACGCAGTTCCAGATATTTGCGGCAGATCGTCTCGACTTGCGCGTTGTGCAATTGGCTCTCATCCGGAATCGCGGCGCCATTGTAGTTGCTGATTTCCACCGGTCCGGGATCTCCCGTATTCCATCCCCACGGCAAACGCAACTTCCAGGTCCGTCCGTGTGAACGAAAGAGCGGGCAAAACGCGCCAAACTGGAACCAGCGCAGGTACAATTCAGCGGTAAATTCCTTCGTCGGCACAAATCCTCCGATGTCGGTCCCCCAAAGGGGAACACCGGTCAAAGCAACATTGATCGCGATCGGAATATGGGTCTTGAGCGTTTCCCACTTCGAGTACACGTCGCCCGACCACAGGAAAGATCCGTACCGCTGCATGCCGGCGTATCCATTGCGATGAAGCGCATAAGGCCGCTCGTTCGGGCGATCGACTTGTGCGCCCTCCCAATACATTTTGTTGCGCACGAGGCGCGAAGGAATGTCCAGCGGGTCACCTTCGTCCGGCCACCAGCCGTCGACGCCCAAGGCGAAATCTTTTCGGTGAGCGTCCCATAGGCAGCTCGCCCATTCCATGTTTGGTGTCGCCCGGTCGCATTTTTCGCTCACCGAACCGCGAAGCTTGTCGGTCAGGATCACCGAATGAAGGACCACTTTGAAATTTTCCCGGTGGAGCTCCTGGAGCACTTGCTCCGGGTCAGGAAACACTTTCGTGTTCCACGCAAAAGCGCCGTTGGCAGTATTCCACCCGGACGGACAAAACCCCGTCCCCAGATAGATCATGGCGTCGCAAGGCAGCTTTTTTTCGCGAAAGCTCTTGGCTTCCCCGATGACTTCTTCCCGGCTGGCGAGCGTGCGGTGCGATTGCTGGTAGCCGAAGGTCCACAAAGCCGGCATTTCGGCGTAGCCCGTCAAACGAGCGTATTCGGCCATGATGACGGCCGGTTCGCTCGCCATCACAAAGAATAGGTCCAGGGGCAGCGCCGTTTCAGGACCCTTCGGAAGGAACCTGCTTTTCGCGCCGGTAAAGTCAAAGGTGCCAAACGGATGATGAATGAACAGGGCCCATCCGGCCGTGCCAATCAACCACGGTATGGGAACCCGCCCGCCGTGGGTGTCAAGTTTGTAGCCACCCTGGCCGCTGCGCATGCGATCGGTCGAACCGCGGCGGTCAAATTGCGGTCCGCCTTCGCCGAGTCCGAGCAGCGGTGCGCTGCCGGTCAAAAAAGACAAGCCGCCGGTCTCTTTGTCGATTTCGAGTTGCTGGACTTGTGTGCCCTTCGCTGATGCGATCGTCACAAGCACAGGATCGGTCGCGATCGTCACCCTCGCGTCGCCGATTTTCACGCTTTTTGTGGCCTCCGACGGGCCGACCTTGGCCAGCGGCTGGCCCCATGCATCTTTCACCAGGGACCCGTTGCCCGGAACGGCTTGCCCCACGTCCCGTTTGCCGAGACCTGCCGCGGGAAGTACGGTTAGCCGGAAGGTGTGCGCGCTGACCGGCGAAAGATAAATCTCCACTTCGCGCCCGGCTACACGAGCGACGGCCGCCGCCACGCCTCTCTGAGTCGGGATAACCATCGCGGCGCAAACCGCCGCGGCGCCTTTCAGAACTTGTCTCCGGCTCGGCTGTTTGTCCATGCTGGCCTCAATTTTTGTTTGAAGTTGTTCTGTTCTTTTTTTCCGGCGCTGCAAGGCTTGCAGATTGCAGACCCCGCCGGAGCGCAGCATTTGCCGCTACG
This sequence comes from Saccharimonadales bacterium (SeqCode), assembly GCA_035317965.1. Lineage (GTDB taxonomy): Bacteria > Acidobacteriota > Terriglobia > Acidiferrales > UBA7541 > Acidiferrum. Next base: position 19,526 of record DATHFT010000037.1, read on the forward strand.
GCTTTGCTGTCAGTTCGATCCAGGTGGTGCGATTGGCAAGCGGCAGAACATAGGCATCCCTTTCCGTCGCAACTGGCTTGGCCGGATGATACCTCCCCACTCCATCGAGCTTTGCCGGCTGTTCGATGCGCAGCCTGGCCGCTGAAGTAAACTCTGTTGAGGTCCCGAGCCCCACACGCAAAACACCGGTCTTTGAATTCAGTTCCACGCGGTCAAATTTCCCCGCATCCAGCGTGAGCCACAAACCTGCCGGGGCGACGTATACCCGAGTGCGGAAGGAATCGAGCGGCGTAACTTTGACCAAATCCCCCTCGACTCTGGTATTGCCGCCGAATGAAATCCAGCCAAACTGAGGATCCTCGACAATATAAGTGGCAGCGTTTAAAGCATGACCAAAAAAATTCGGACCGTTGTCTCCGGACAGGGGATCGGACTTGAGCATGTCGGGAAAGGAATGAAAGGCAGGCGAGAGAAAACCCTCCTGGTCGATATCAGTGAGCGTCCCCATCGTTCCGCCATAGCCGACTCGAAGAAGGTACAAATCAGCGGGATGTTCGCGATATTCAGCCAGCACCGGAATCGCATTCAACCCGGATCCGTAGTGATGTAGCTGTCTTTCTAGCCGCGTGTATTTTGCCGCATAGATAAAATCCCAATACCTCCGCGCACTCCCGTTGTATCCCCAGTGCGGAATCGTGGGGTCATACCCCAAAATCGCATTCAGCGTCACATCGGCTTTCGCTTGATAGCCAAAATGCTTCATCCAGGCATAAACCTCTTCCTGCCCGGTGGAGTCCCATGGCATTTCACTTCCAAACGGGTAGGCTTCGCTTTTCCATCGTGTTGCGCGCTCGTTCATCTTCGCTTCCAGAAGTCCGGCTTGGGTTTTCATTCCCTCCCGTTGGAGATCGGCAAGAATTTCGACAAACACGGTACCTTCCATCTGGCCGAAAACAGCCAGACCATCCGCGTACCTGGTCATGGCCATCGACGTCTCATAAGCGTGCTGCAAATACCAATCCCAGGGGTGATTGGTTACCAACCCCTGGTTGTTGCGCGCTAGCCGGTACAACACCCAATAAGCCGCCGCCACGTGGGGATAGTTGTACGAGCGATCGACGTGTTCTGACGCTTCCTTGTTCCAACTCGTCCAGCTGCCCCAATTGATGTCGCTCCGGTAAAAATTCGCAGGCATTTTATCCGGTTGATAGTAAAACAGGCTTTTGCGAACGCCATATTGCTGCGGGCCGTCTTTGAATTGCAAACCGCCCCAAAGCACCCGGTCCACATACTGCTGATATTTCTCAAGCTCCTCTTTCTTGGGCTGCCCGAACTCCTTCATCACCGCCGCGAGCCAGGAACCCGCCCCGCCTTCATCACTCAAGCCGGCGATCCAGGCGCGACCGTCCTGCGTCACGACTTTGCCAAGTTCGCGATCATACGTAATCACTGAAGGGCTGCGGTGGAATGGATCGTTTTCATCGACAAACCACTGCTTGGTGGTCAAGAAATGGCCCATGTCGGAAACCGCTTGTTGCGCAGGCTTCACAACGAAATATTGAACCGTCTGCACCAAGCCGTCTTCGTAGGTGATGGTCAGCCGCGCTCGTCCCCACTTCTGGCCTTTGATCTGGTATTTTTTCCAGCCCGCCGGCGAATTCGGCTCCTCGGCAATGGAAAAGGCTTCAGGCGGTTCCACGGCGAGCGACTTCACGCCGGCTCCGTACTGCAAAAACAGCTGCGCTTCGAGATCGGTCGGCAATACATAGCCAGGCACGCCTACCGCCACCGGACGGCGATTTTCATGCAGGGTTTTTTCGATATTTCGAATGGAGTCGGAAATAAGAAATTTCACACCATAGGTCCGTGACTCCCCAGGAGCCAGGGTCAGCATCGTTGGCGGATTCCACTGCGGGACATTCCTCCATTCAGTGTCGGCAAACGCGGTGCTATGCACCATCCAGTCGTAGAACCCTTCAAAGGTCACCGAGCGCGGCGTCGGGTCGGTAAAAATCGCCTCCGGTCCGCCGCGGTTCCGTCCTTTGCTGAGAATCGGGTTGTACGCTTCAAAGGGAGTCCGTCCATCCGGAACCACAAGGAGCGCAGGAGCGAGCCCGCTCAAGCGCGTCACTTGCAAATAGCCCGCGTCTTCCCCGATGTAGGGATCGTAGAATGAACACTTCGCGTGGGCTTGCTCGAGCGTGCGGTTGTTCAGCACGTTGTTGAAAATCATTGGAATGCCCAGCGCACCGATTTGCACGGTTTCTGACGTTTTGTTTTTCAAAACAAAACGGAGGACAAGCTTCCCGCCTTGGTTCACCCAGGTTCGCAAAACCGCGACCGGAATGTCGGCAGGAAGCGTCGGCGAGAGATCGGCAGCCGCCAGCGTTTCCCCGGAAGCGGGAAGTGCGGCCACCGGCTTGCGTGCCAGGGACGTCGAATAATTCTTCCACTCGCCGGAATCGCCGGTTCGCAGCCGCAGATCCAGATCTCCCAGATGGTAGTAGCCGTCTTGCGAACGCTCGGCCAGCAGATCGCCCGGAGTAAAATCAAAATCCTTGGCCATCTTGGGTACCAGCGAAGCAACGGTTTGCGACGACCGCACCAGGTCGACGGTGAAGTCTGTCGTTTCAAGTCTCAGCAGCCCGTCGGCCAACATGGGTCCGGACTCGGGCGGCGTTTTTTTCTTGGATTGCTGCGCGTAGAACGCAGTGCCGGCAAGCACAAAAGCCGCCAGCAGCAACCCCCATGCACGAATCGTATTTTTTATACAAGCCTCCCAGCACTGCTCTTCCGGTGTTGCCGGCCCGGGAAATTTCGCCGTTTCAGCCCATAGTAAACGATTACTTGAAATTACGGTATGATCCTTGTCGGGACGTCGCCGTTCCAGGCACTGGAATTTTAGCCTGCATCGCCCGCGCAAAACAACGCTTTAAATTGCCAGCGGGCCGGCCCCGCTCGTTGCCGCCGAGGGTGGCCCTATGCCAAGCTCGAAACCGCTTCGCGGTATATTTCGATCATGACCCGTTCCCATCGCCTTTCTCGGCGCGAGCTATTACGGTATCTGGGCGGCGCGCTGGTGGCTGCCGACAATCTTGTCCCGCCCGGTTCTCCGCCGGAACGCGTCACGTTTCGCGACGTAGCCCCTTCGGCCGGAATCCTGTTCCGGCATGACAATGCCGCTTCGGGTGAAAAATACCTCATCGAAACCATGGGCGCGGGTTGCGGCTGGATCGACTACGACCAGAATGGCCTGATGGATCTTTACCTCGTAAACGGAGCCGCTACCTCGGTCTACAAGCCCCCGCGCCCGCTCCGCAGCGCGCTCTACCGAAATAACGGCGACGGCACGTTCACCGACGTGACCGTCCTGGCTGGCGTTGAAGCAGAAGGCTTGTACGGCATGGGCGTCGCTGTCGGAGATTTCGACAATGACGGCTTTCCCGACTTGTTCGTACTCGGCTATGGCCGCTGCCTTCTCTATCGCAACAACGGAAACGGAACGTTCACCGACGTGACCGCCCAAGCAGGCGTTGCGAATCACGGCAAGTGGGCTTCCAGCGCCGCCTGGTTTGACTACGACAACGACGGCAAACTCGATCTGGTCATTGCCAACTACGTCGACTGGTCACCCGAGCATAATTTCTACTGCGGCGACCAAGGGCCCGGGATGCGCAGCTATTGCCATCCGGATGTCTACAAGCCGCAAGCGCCCACGCTGTTTCACAATAACGGCGACGGCACGTTCACCGACGTCAGCAGCACGTCCAGTTTAGGCCTGAAGTCTGGCAACGGATTGGGAGTCGTGACCTTCGACTATGACAATGACGGCTGGCAGGACATTTTCATCGCCAACGATCACATGCCCAATTTCCTGTTCCACAACAATCGGGACGGGACTTTCCGCGAAGTCGCTTACGCCGCCGGTGTGGCGGTGGGACTCGATGGGCAATTCGAAGCCGGCATGGGAACCGACGCCGCCGACACGACGGGCACCGGCCAGCTCGATCTGGTCGTAACGCACCTCGATCAGCAACTCGCGCGCCTGTACCGCAATCTCGGCGACAAAACGTTCGATGACGTGACGTTTCGCTCCAGACTTTCCTACGCCACATTTCACATGAGCGGTTTCGGCACGCGCTTCATGGACTATGACAACGACGGCGCGCGCGACCTGTTCATGGCCAACGGGCATGTCCTCGACAACATCGGGCGCTATCGTTCCGACGTCCGCTACGCCGAGCCCAAACTGATGTTTCGCAATACGGGCCAGGGTATTTTTGAGAATGTCAGCGATCGTCTGGGCCGAGATTTTCAGGCGCCATTCGTCAGCCGGGGCGCCGCCGTCGGCGACTTTGACAACGACGGCGATCTCGACATCCTCGTCAGCAATTGCGGCCAGGTTCCCCAGCTGTTGCGGAACGACGGTGGCAATTCCAGTCACTGGCTGCAAATATTTCTCCTGGGCACCCGTTCCAATCGCGATGGAGTGGGCGCGCGCGTACGGGTCTCGGCCGGGGACCTGGTGCAGTACGACCAGCGCAAAGGCGGAATGAGCTACCAGTCGGCGCAAGATCCACGTTTGCACTTCGGATTGGGACGCCGCGACAAAGTGGACGCCGTCGAGATCGTCTGGCCGAGCGGTGAAGTCACAAAACTCACAAACATAAAAAGCGATCAGACGATTTCGGTTCGCGAAGGCACAGGCCAAATCGAGCGCCGGTTTCCCCGCGTCCTCTGGAAGTAGAGTCTCGCCGGGCCTAGGGTGGTGTCGTCCGGCCGCCGGGAATTGCTTTGCGTTCGCCATTTGAGGAATGGATCTGCGCCACTTGCCGGGCGTTCAACCGGGCCAGGGTGGCGAGGGCTTCACGCGCTTCCTGCGGTTTTCCCAATTTGCGGTAGGCAACCGCCAGATGCGAATAGACCGAAGGATCTTGCGGACCCAGTTCTCGTCCTTTTTCCAGGTAGCCGAGCGCTCGCTCGGGCTGGCCGTCGAGCAGATAAAGATATCCGAGCGTCACGTGCGCCGCGGCAAAACCGGAGCCCGCCGCTACCGCTGACTTTAAGGCGGCTTCGGCTTCAGAAAACTCCGGCTGTCCCGGACTGGCGCCGGCGCGCAGCAGAGCATCGCCCAGCAGGGCCTGCAACAAATAGTTGGCCCGGCCTTCCCTGACGGCAGTGCGCGCAACCCGAATCGCTTCCGGCAAATTTCCTGCAAAAACATTTTTTTGCGTGGCGGCCAGGAATCCGACCTCGCCATGCGGCGCAAGGTCACGGGCCGTGTCGTACTCCGCTTTTGCGAGATCAAATTGATCGAGCAGGGTGAGTGAATATGCCCGGTCGTAGTGCAACCGCGCCGAACCCGGCAGGTGCCGGAGTCCCACGTCCGCCACCCGCAATCCGAGGGTGTAGTTTCCCTGTTCAAGGCACGCGTCCCCGACAAAAACATAGAGTTTTTCGTTGTCGGGGGTAAGCGCAGCGGCTCGCAGCAAGGCTCTAAAAGCTTCCTCGGATTTGCCACTGCCGATGTAGGCCTGGGCGAGGAGATTTTCCACATTCGCGTCGTCGCGCCCGCCCGCGCGCAACACGTCCAGTACTTCGATGGCCTTCAGGTGCTCGGAAATCCCCACGTAGCAAAGCGCCAGATTGAAGCGCGCGGCGTAGTCGTCCCGCACCCGGCCCTGCGCCGCCAGAAAGTGCGGGATGGCTTCCGTGAACAGCCTTTTTCGTGTGAGTTCTATTCCCGTCTGCAGTTCCATTTCTGCTTGCGCCGCGCTCGCGCCGGCCGGAGCGGTTTCTGGCGAGCGACCGGTCCCGCTCTGCGCGACGAGAGCGGGAACAGCGCAAAGCGCCGCCGCAAAAACCAAAACACACACCGGCAGCGGGATTGGTCGCTGCTTCACGTCGGGTTCCCTACTTCCATCGGCCTTCTCCTTCAACGATCGTGATGTAGCGATCGATGGGCAGTTCGCTGAAGCGTTCGGTTTTGCGACTCGGGCTCGGCCACCGTACCTCCAGCCAGTCGATTTTCGTATTCTGCCCCAGGCCGAGAACCACGCGCGGATCGTGCGAGGACAGATAGCTTCCGCCGCCCGTCTTCACCGAGTGTCGCAGTAAACGTCCCGCTTGATAGGTCAATTTTGCGCCTATGGCGTCGATATTCGCCGTCTTGCCGACCAGCCGCACTCCCAACCAATGATTCGTCGCTGCACTTCGATTGCGCAGCAGCACCGGCGCTCCGTTGTTGGTTGCCACCAGGACATCCACGGCGCCATCGTTGTCAAAATCTCCGATCGCCATTCCCCGCCCCGCCAGAGCCTTGGCGAATATCGCTCCGCTCCCGGCGCTCACATCTTTGAAGCCCTTCCCGTCATTCCGGAACAAGAGCATCGGCTCTTCATATTTCACATCCCGCATGCGCTTCTCCACCATTAAGTCCGGATGCCCGTTGCAGAGCAGGAGGTCGATGTTGCCGTCATTGTCGTAGTCAAAGAATTTCAACCCCCAACCGCTTAGCATTTTTGTGGCGGAAGAAATTCCGTGAGCGGTCGCCACGTCGGCGAACGTTTCGTCCCCGCCGTTGCGGTACAAGGAAAAAGATTCGTGATCGACGTTGGCGACAAATAAATCGACCCAGCCGTCTTGATCAAAATCCGCCGCGTCCACTCCCATTCCCGACCGCGCCAGCCCAAACGGGTTGTACGCTACGCCGCTCAGCGGCCCAATTTCTTCAAATTTGCCTTTGCCCCGATTGGCGAAAAGAAAATTGGGCACGGTGTCGTTCCCGACGAAAAGATCCATCCAGCCGTCATTGTTCACATCCGCTGCGACTACACCCCAGGCTTTTGCCGGCGATTTCCCGATTCCGGATTGCCTGGTGACGTCGGTAAAGGTTCCATCCCCGTTGTTGTGAAACAGCCAGCAGGGCAATGGGTCGTAAGGCGTTGGTTTGCAGTACCAGCGTGTGTTTGTAGCTCCGTAACCGCAGAAGATATTTTTGGACTTGTCATAGTCGCCGAAACGGCAAACAAATAGATCGAGTCGTCCGTCATTGTCATAATCAAACCAAACCGCGCTGGTCGCCCATCCGGGCGCGGCGACTCCGGCTTGGGCAGTGACGTCCCTAAAAGTTCCGTCCCCGTTGTTGTGATAGAGAATGCTGTGGGGATATTGCGTGACGTAGAGATCGGGCAGCCCGTCGCCGTCATAGTCTCCGACGGCAACTCCCATTCCGTAGGCACTACCGCCGACTCCGGCCGTTTTCGTCACGTCGGTGAACGTGCCGTCTCGATTGTTCTTGTAAAGCGCGTTGCGCAGCGGCTGCGCCGGCTGATAAAAATCGCAAACCCCGCTGTTCACCAGGTAAATGTCCATCCAGCCGTCATTGTCGTAGTCCAGGAAAGCGCACCCCGCGCCCACCGTCTCCGGCATATACATTTCAGCAGACTGGCCGCTTACGTGGACCCAGGAAATGCCGGTATCTTTTGCCGGAATTTCTTCAAATGCAGGAAAATTTACGGGTGGGCCAGGAGCTCGCGGCAAAGCGTCGAGATTCGCCTGCTTGAGGACGCTGCCTACCGCGCTGCAAGCGAGCATCTGCAGCAGGTGCCGCCGAGAAACCATGGTTCCCCCGTCGTGGCCATTGTTCCTAAAAATCCCGGTTTACTGGGGCGCCGTGCCGCCGGGCTTCTTTTTTGCGAGTTCTTGCTGCAATGCCAATTCGCGAACGGCTTCTTCTTTCCGTCCCGTGCGGGCGTAGGCCAGGGAAAGCTGGTAGTGCCCTGCCGGGTCGTCCGGCAATACTTTTATATACGTTTCAAGCGGCCCAACGCCCTCAGAAAACCGATTCGCTGCGTTCAGCGACATTCCCAGCGCCAGATAAGCTTCGGCAAATCCCGGATCCAGCTTTGCCGCCTTTGAAAACCGCGGAATGGCATCATTCCATTGCCCTGCCTGCCGGGCAATTTCGCCTAAAAAAAATTCCGCAGCCGCATTGGTAGGATCGATCTGCAGTTCGGCTTCCAGCTCTCGTTTGGCATCGTCGACCGAAGTCGCCGTCGGCGGTCGCGTGAGCGCTATGCGGCCCAGCCGGAAGTGAATTCCAGGCTGCTGCCGATTCTGTCCCAGTATCTGCTGGTATTGCGCAACCGCTTCGTCCCACCGCCCTTGCGACTCCATTGCTTCGGCTTCCAACTGGCGCGCCTGAGCGGAGGTCGGCGCCACCGCCGCAAGCTTTTGCGAAGCCCGGGTGGCCAGCTCGGAATAGTAGTGCGTCGAGATATAGAGAACCTGGGGATCGTCTGGAAAGTCCCGCTGGAGCGCCCACAACGACTGCACGGCGGTTTCCACCTCGTTCAAGCTCATGGCGCAGCGTACCGCCGCCATACCCGCGCGGTAGCGCAAATCCTTGCCGCTGATTTTGCCGAGGCTTTTCTTCAACAGCGGAAATGCTTCCTGGCAATGTCCTGTGGCAACCTGCTCAACGGCGCGTTCGACCGCCGCTGTCGAGGCCACCGGCTTGGTTTGCCCGAGCACTTGCGCAGCGGCCGGGGACGCCGCCACCAGCGCGAGCAAAAGGACCCGAAAAACCCATTTCCTGTTCACAAGGAGAGCTTCCACTGCCGCCTAGTATATCGCCCAATTCGCGCAAACTGCCGGGTTCACACTCGCGTGGCGGCCCGGTCGGCCAGTCCGGTGCACGCGGCGCGGCGGCCATTGCATCCTTGCGAACCGGATTCCTGCCGTAAAAACGGCTCGGCAAATCCCGGAAAAAGAAAGGAGGCCTTCACTCGGAGCTTCCCGGGGTGAGGGGGAAACTGCTCCGAGTGAATTCCTCCCACGACCAGGCCGGTATCAGCCTTCGACTGGGTTAGAACGAAAAGTTCGCGCGCAATTCAACAACGCGCGGACCGTTAAAGTTGCTCGGGCCCGAGTGACCGAAATTGGAGGAGGTGACATTTCCGTTCGGGTTGGCAAAGTTCGGGTGGTTGAAAGCGTTCAAGAACTCACCTTGCAGGCTGAACCGGAGTCTTTCGCCGAGCGGAACAACCTTGGTGATCGACAGGTCCGCATTCCAAAGGTGCGGCCCGTACAGGTAGGGATGGGAGCCGAATGTCCCCGGTTCCGTATTCTGGCAGACACCGAGCGCCCGGCTATTGCAGATGTTGTTTGCCGGAGCGACGATGACGCTGGTATCGAATCCATTCACGAAGCCGCAATTGGTAGTGCAATTGGGATTGAAGACGCCAACCGCGGACTGCAGTTTGGCCAGCGCGCTGGCGCTGGTCGCGAAACCGCCCCCTCCATAGTCGTTCGAAGTCAGATAGTCCCCGGTCAGCGCGAATGGGAAACCCGACTGAATCGTGACGATCGTTCCCACGGTCCATCCACCGACCACCTTGTCGACGATTCCACTGCGGTTCAAGAACTTCTTGGTGTGACCGAATGGAAGGTCAAACGTTCCGCTGGCGTGAACCACGTGCCGCAAATCGAATGAAGTCGGTGCGTAGCTGTCTCGCAGGTTGCGGACCGAAAAGATGGTCGTGGAACCGGTCCAGGAATTGTCCGGCTGAATCCCCAGCGTGTGACTCCAGGTATAGTTCACATCGAACTGCATTCCGTGCCACTGCTTCTGGCGGAAATCGATCTGCAGTGCGTGGTAGGTGCCGTACCCCTGAGCGTCCATAAAGGATGCGAGGGCTGCGGTGTCCCCGAACTGGGGATACCCAATGCCGTTCGCATACGGATTCGCCTGGAAGAAGTTGACCGGGTACGGTCCGGGGGAGGTCGCACCATAGTTCGTCGCGCACGGAGTGAGCGACGAGCCGACCAGGTTGCAAATATAGGGCACCGGCCCGAACGGATTCGCCAGCGCCCCTGCAACCGAGCCGACTGCGCCTCGATTGAGAGCGGTAATAAATGTCCCGTTTCTGAAGTCCGCCAGCTGCCCGGACACCACGTTTTCTCCCTGGAAAGCCGTTTGAAAAATGGGGAGGTTCACTTGCCCCGGCAAGCCGCTGTTGGCAAAGCTGGGGTTTGCCGAACAACCCGGGTTGGCCACGCAAATCGCCAGGTTCGACTGCGCGCCCTTGAATTCGTCCAGGAAGCCGTTTTCAAACACGTTGACTTCGTTGGTATTGGTAGCGATCCACTGGTGCAAAGTTCTATGCCCGAGGTAGCGCACTTCCAGCACGCTCGCCGAGCCTAATTGCCGTTGCACGCCCAAATTCCATTCCTGAACGTAGGGCTGCTTGATGTGCGGATTAAAGCCCGCTCCGGAAAAATAGTTTTGAAAGGTGAAAGCGGACTGCGGAATGCTGTCGGCATACTGGTTGGGCGAATACGAAAAAATGGCCGGGTCCAGCGGCTGGCCCTGGTAGGTTAGGCTCCCGGGGGCGAATGTTCCCACGCCGCCGCTGCCGGGGGTGAGCGCGAAGCTCTGGAAAAACGCCATGCCGTGATTCGAAGCGTTGTTCCAGAAGTATTGATAAGGTTCGGTGAATCGCTTGATGTCAAACCCGGCGCGAATGACGGTCTTGCTTCCGCCGAACAACTTGCCGAGGATGCCGTCGTCATAACTCGGATTCCAGGCCACTCCGATTGTTGGTTGAGGGGTCTTGTTCCATCCATTGTATTGATGGCTGCTGGCGTCATAGGTCGGATCGTTGGTGCCCTCGAGTACGCCGGGGTTGAACAGATTGCCGACTCCGGACGGTCCGAACATGGCCGCTTCCGTGGCTCCGTGATACGCACTCGTCAAATCGTGGTTGTCGCCGATGAAATCCCAACGCAGACCAAAGTTGAGGGTGAGATGCGGCGTGATCCGGAATGCATCCTGGGCGTATAAACCCCACGCTTTAGAGAGCTCGTCAAGGTTGTAGGCCGAACCAGCCGTCGTTGCGTACTGTTTCGTCTTTTGATCGTACGGGAAGCCGCTGCCAACCGGGCCCGCTCCGGAAATTCGGCTGATGAGCGTGGCATAGAGCGCTTTGGCATCGGTGGTGTCTTGCGTACCGCCCGGAAAGGCCGAGTCAAACGGATCGGAAGCAGGATCGCCGTTAACGATCCCCATGGAAATATTCTGAATGCCGTCCGGCGGGTTCCAGTAGTGGTCCTGCTCGCGATAGAAGTCAAACCCGAACGTCAGCGTGTGGTTCTTGTGGACCCACGTCGCGCTGTCCGATGCGTTGACGATGGGGTAGTAGGTGGATACCGGAAGGTTGAAGGTCTGGCCGGAATTCCCAAGGCCCCAACTGATCTGGGGCAGCGTGGTCCAATCGGGAGTCGCGCCGGATCCGTAGTAAAACGCGTTGTAGTAGTAGCCGCCGCGAAATTGGTTGATGAGCGTCGGCGTAATGGTCCAATTGACGCCCACGGAAGTGATGTAGTTTTTCGAGCTGTTGTTACCCGCGGTCCCGCTGAAATCGCTCCCGGGAAAAATTGGCGCGGTCGCGTTCGGTTGGTTGATCTTGGTTTCCTGCAACGAAAAATCAATATGGACTTTCTGGGTCAGGTTGTAGTCGACGCGCAAAGCCGGATAATACGTCGTCACCGGCGACTGGACCAGCCAGTTGATCGTCTGGTAGTTCGGGTCACCCGAATCCGAGAGCGTCGCTCCATCGGCTGATAGCACACTGTTGATTTTGTTCTGCAAATCTGTGAAAGCGGAGCTGACCGTGGTCGGCAGTCCATTCGGTCCGGCAACCTGGGTGAACAGATTCACCTGACTGCCGTCGGTTCGCGTGAGAATTCCTTGCTGCGCCAAGGGGGTCAGCACAAAGTGATTCCCAATGGTATTGGCTTGGTATCCACCCGGCTGTTTGGCCACGGCAAACGAGCCGAAAAAGAAAAGCTTGTCGCGAAGAATGTGGCCGCCAATGCTACCGCCGAAATCGTTCTTGATCAGAGGATTTTTTGGCTGTCCTACGGCGTTGTTCGCCCAGCTGTTGGCGTTCAGCGCGGCGTTGCGAAAGTCCTCGAACACCCGACCGTGATAGTCGTTCGAACCGCGCCGGGTCACAAAGTTAACCTGCATCGCGGCCATGCCCATACCCTGGCTCAAATCGATTTGGCCGGTCTGAATGGTCATTTCTTCAATGCCTTCCAGGCGCGCTTCAAGTCCCGGGGTCACGTTGCCGCCGAACTTCATGCGGCTTGTCGAAGAAGCCACGCCATCGATGGTGTTGGACTCCGCAATCACCGGCAAACCGTTCCAGGTGCCAATGTTCCCTGCACCGCTGTAGCCGGCCGACAATTTCGAAAGATCGGAAATGTTTCTGCCCTGCAGGGGCAGTGATTCGATCTGCTTCATGTCAATGGTGGTGGCGACGGCGCTCGAACTTGTTTCAAGAAGCGGTGTAGAGGCTTCTTCGACGACCACCTTGTCGCTCGCCGCGCCCACGGTCATAACCACCCTGATGTCGGTGATGCGTCCGCCCTGCACGACGACTGAATCAAAGATCTTGCTTTGAAATCCGTCTTTGGTCACCGTCAGCTTGTAATTGCCGAGCGGCAGAGCGACATAACTATAAGTCCCCGATTGCAGCGTCTCCGCGTTGCGCACCTCGTTCGACTTGAGGTCGACGAGCGCCAGTTGCGCCCCCTGCATCACGCCGCCATTCTGATCCTCAACCGTGAGGTTCACCGTTCCCTGAGAACTGGTCTGCCCGGCCGTGGCCGGCGCGACAAAACATAAACACAAAATACACCCAGCAATCACCGCCCCCGGCAGCCCACGAAACCAAACATGCAACATATGGATCTCCCTTCTCTCAAGAACACCGAATAAGGCAGCCAATCTGGAAAGCATGGCGTCCCCTAACCTTGGCCTGCGCGGGAATACACGGAACTTTGAGTGTGGGCGAAAATCCAGCTCATTGTAGAAATGCACCCCAACCCGCGGCCGTTTCAGTTTCAGGGCTGCGCGCTTGTAACACTTGCGGACGTTAGTAAACGTTTACCCATACGACGCACAAGCCCCCAAGTCCGCAGGAATTGTCCGTATTCTGTATACATTATTAAAGTCTTTGTCAAGCTTATATTTTATCCGCCACGCGCACGCGACTTTCGCCGGATCACCCGACCCGCGATTGCTCTCCCCTAAAGTCAATTTTTGGAAATAGTTAAGGCGAAATTGCCAGGTGGTGCCCCGCCTCGGCACTTTGCCAAATTTTCACACCACAAACGGGGCGCGCCAGTGACGCGCGGGCATAAAGAACCGCTCGAAAATCGATTGCCGGGAGGAGTCGCAAACCAGTCGACGCTTGGGAACTTCAAAACGTCATGGCCGACTTTTCTGCCTCTCCTTTTCTGGGGGGACGTGCTTCAGGCCAATTCGGGCGTGCAGCTTGCACGGTTCCTCCCTTAACTCCGGGGGCTCCTCCCGGAAAGCAGCCACCCGCTTTTGAACCAGAAAGCTCCCGCTTTTGGGTGCCCCAGAAACTGGGGCAGAAAAAGGAGACATGTTCATGTCCCACTAGCAACGATCGCCGGATTTTGTTAGCCGGTCCGGCGCGGCCGTCAAGTGCCCCCTTCCCAATCCGCGCACAGGGTAGTTCTAGTCCTTTTAGTACTACGGTACCGTTGACCGCCACAGGCCTAAAACCTAACCTAGGCGAGTCAGAGAACGCCTAACACAGCCGATAGGCGAATACCTATCGAAACTGTAACAGGCGGAGGTGTATACCTATTAGAAACAGAAGTGTGTCGTTCGATACTTGACATCGCCATAAGAAGATATAGAGTGCACTCGGGGATATGTCCTTATACCCGGAGGCAGCACTCATGTCACGTAAGCTCACCACTCTGTTTCTCGCCATGTTTGTTTTGGTTACAGCAATGGGTCTCAAGACTGTTGTAACTGCACACGGCGACAACTCTGTACTAATGGCTAATGGATCGGCGCCCGCGCCGAAGCCTTGGCTCAATGGTTCTGCACCGGCACCGAAGCCTTGGAAGAATGGTTCGGCACCGGCTCCGAAGCCCTGGTAATTCCAGACCCCTAAAAGGTCAGGATCAGGCGCTTCGAGAAAGTTAAAATGCCTGGTCCCCTGCAATTTGCGATATGGTTCCTGGGAACGCTCCTGGAAGTCGCAGTGGTGGTGTGCGCGGTCAAGAAAAATCTTTTTCGCCGCTATTTCTTCCTAAACCTTTACATGCTGCTTTCCGCCGCCATCAGTGCCGGGCGGTTTCGCGTGTTGATGACCGATGGTGTTGATTCCACGGTCTATCGTTACTTCTATTTCTATTCCGATGCGCTGCTGACGATTACGCTGTTCTTCGCGCTGATCAGCCTTTTCGGTTATGTGTTTCAGGAAATGCACGTTGAAAAATACGTGCGCATGGGCGCTGTACTTCTCCTCGGTGGCACTGCCTGGTTTACCTACGCGGTTGTCAATCAGTCCCAAGCCCGCTTCGTTACTCACTTCGTATTCGAGCTGAGCCAGAATCTCTACTTCGTAGGCCTGGTTCTGACGTATGTACTCTGGGGCGCGATCCTGAAGCTGCGCGAAACACGCGCGCTACTTGTGCAGCTCGTGCTTTCCCTCGGCGTTTATTTCAGTGCGTATGCGGCAAGCTACGCGATATCGAACCTGCGTCCCAATCTTTTCAACTACGTCTCCTTTCTCGTTCCCATCATTGGCTGCCTGCTGCCTCTCGCGTGGGCTTATGCGTTCTGGCGTGTGCCGGATGACAGCCGTCTGGTTCCGGCGCGTCTTACGATGGTGCCGCGATGATGGCCGGACTCATTCTTTTTCTATCGGCGGCGGCCTTGCTGCAATTTTTTGTGTCGTATTGCCGGTCCCTGATTGCGTCGCACGCGCACGAGGCGCTTTCGGCAGAAGTGCAGGACGTCACCGGGATCACCAAGAAGGCTTCTGGCGAGGACTTTCGCCGCGTCGTTCAGCTGTTGCAGCTTTGCCCGGAACGGCCCGATGACCGCAACAACATTCAGGCGGTGGGCGCCTATTTCGGCATTCTGAATTTCCTGCGAGCCACGGTAGCCCGGATCGTCCCGGCGCTCAAGTCTTGGACGGAAACCGAGCGCGCGAATTGCACCTACTTTGCAGCGGTTTCCCTGGACCGCCGCATTGCCTTCAGCAGAGACCTGCTTGCACAACAGATGGAAGCCTAGTTCGCCGGTAACCCATCCGCTCCACGCCGCTTCACATCTCCCTGCACCAGCGGTAGCCGATTAGCAACATTGGCTCTATTTTTTACATTTGACAGCGGAATTGCTGTGGTAGCCTAGCTTTGTACCTCTCCTCACCGGAGTGGTTGCGTCCGCAGCGCAAAACTCAACGGTGACTAAAACATGCTCGCAGTGTGGCGCCGTACTGCCTTCAGGCGTACGGGTTTGCCAGTTTTGTGACACATCGTTCTCTGCCGATTTCTCTCCCGCAGAAGCTCGCTCGAATACCGAAACGCAAGTGAATCTCCACTTGCAGGGAGACCGTCGTGTCCGGGTGAACCCGGGTGCTGCGTCAGCAGAAGAGAACACGCAGTGGCGCGGGGAACTGGCTGAGCGCCTCGAGGCCTACCGCTCCCGGCGCAAAAAGGGTGCGCCGAGCACAGCGCAATCGCAACTGCCGTTTGAGGAAGCGGCCCCCAGGAAGTCCTCGCGCGCTCCCGTCGCTGTGGCCGAAGCGCCTGGCCCGGAAGACGATTTTTCCTTCACGATTGCTATCGGGCGTCCTGCAAAGAAAAAGGAATTTGAGAACTCCCGCATGGAGATCGATGTCTCGCACCCCTGCGAGCCCTGGACGCCGGACGGTCCAGAGATCTTGGTCGAAGCCCCGGCTGAACGTCAGGGACTCTATCCAACCGCGTCGATTGAAGAACGCCGCCTGGCCGGAATGGTCGACGCTTTCTGCCTGCTGTTCGCCTATGGCGGATTCTTGCTGCTGTTTGGATCCCTCGGCGGGGAATTTACTCTCAGCAAATTGAGCGCCGCCGTGTATACCGCCACCTTTGCCTTTGTCTACCTGCAGTATTTCGCCCTGTTCACCGTGTTCGGCGGCACGACACCCGGCATGATGATGCGTGGACTGCAAGTGGCCAGCTTTTCCGGCGACTCACCAAGTCCGCGGCAACTCCTGTTGCGCAGCACGGGGTACATGCTTTCGGCCGGCACGTTCTTTCTTGGATACCTGTGGTCCGTGTGGGACGAGGATTCGCTCACCTGGCATGACCGGCTTTCGCGAACGTATCTAACGTCTGCGCAAACATTAGCCGACATCGACGCCACCAGCGCTGCGCCAACTCGCTAGAGCCCGGAACGGCCGGCGGGAATGTTCCACGTGAAACCGCCCTAACTTGCACGGCGGGTCCGCCGCTAGCGCGGTTGTGACGCTTGGTTGCACTCGCGGGCGATTCGAACCATGGCGTCTAGTGACGCTCGCACATCCGCTTCTGTGGTCGCCCAGGAAGAAACGCTGATGCGCATCGCTGTCTTCCCCTGCCAAACGGTTCCGCCGCACCAGCAGGTTCCATCCTGCTGAATTCGGCGAATCGCTTCCCGCGTCGTCTCCGCCGTTCCAAAGGAAACCAGAACCTGGTTGAGCACGACGTCATTCAGCACGGAAAAGCCGGCCTCCCGGAGACCGGAGGCAAACATCTGCGCAAAGCCGCAGGTTCGTTCGACCAAGTCGCAAAGGCCAGAACGGCCCAGTGATTTCAGCGCCGCCCACAATTCAATCGCACGTCCGCGCCGCGAAGATTCAGGAGCGTGGTGCGTTGGTTCGCGCCGCGAGCCTGGCTCGAGATAGGCGGCCGACATGCCCATGGCAGTTCGCAACGCGTGGCCATCCCGTACAAAAACAACGCCGCAGTCGTAGTTTACATTGGGCCATTTATGCGCATCGGTACCCCAGGAATCGGCCATGGCAACCCCGCGCATCAAATCGCGGTATTTTGCAGAGACGCCGGCCCACAGCCCAAATGCTCCGTCCACGTGTACCCAGGCTCCTTGTTCGTGTGCGCGTGCGCAAATCTCCTCGGCCGGATCAAACGCTCCGGTATTTACATTGCCGGCTTGAATGCAAACAAGAGTAGAACTCGACAAACGCGGCAAGCGGTCCGCGCGCATGCGCCCCTGGCCGTCGGCGGGAACCACCGTGACTCGCTTCTTTCCAAATCCCGCCATACTCAGCGCTTTTAGAATCGAGGCATGCACTTCCTCGCCGACCACAACTTCGATCGGAGGTGCCCCGAACATGCCATCGTCCTCCACGTTCCAGCCAGCGCGTGAAAGCAGTGCGCCGCGTGCGGCAGCCAGCGCCGTGAAATTTGCCATGGTCGCACAAGTCACCAGCCCGCCGGGACATTCCGGCGGAAGGCCGATGGCTTCAGCGACCCAGCGAAGAACAACTTCTTCCAGTTCGGCGGCGACCGGCGACATCACACGCAAGGTCACATTCTGATCCCAGGTGGCGGCCAGCCAGTTTGCAGCGAGGGATGCTGGAAGCGTTCCTCCAATCACAAAACCAAAGTAGCGTCCGCCGGTGGTGGCCACCGTTGCGGGCGATCCGATCTGGTCCAGTTTGGAAATCACTTCAAGAGGATCGGCAGACGCATTGGGGAATGGTTCGTGAAATGCCGCCAGGCCGGCCAGCGCCGCTTCGCTCGGAGCAACGCTTCGCTGGCCGACAGTCGCCAGGTACTGGCACGCTTTGCGCGCGGCGAGATCCAGAACTTCCTGCGTGTCGGCACGCTCATGAGAGAAACTTTGGGTATTCATCGCTCGCCCCATCTCCGCAGCTGACAGCGGACGCGGTTACGCTTCAGTTGCCGCAAGCGAGAGTACGCGAATTGCGAGGGAAGGGAAGAGCCGAATTGTCCCTTACTTAACGACGGCTTGGTCGGAAGCGACTTTCCCGTCGCGGATGTAAATAATGCGGTGGGCATGCTGCGCGATGTCCGGTTCGTGGGTGACGAGAATGATGGTGTTGCCTTGCTGATGCAGATTCGCAAAAAGCGCCATGATTTCTGCGCCGGTCTTGGAATCCAGGTTACCGGTAGGCTCGTCGGCGAGCACGATCGAGGGAGAATTGACCAGCGCCCGCGCAATGGCCACGCGTTGTCGCTGTCCTCCGGACAGCTCATTGGGTTTGTGCGTCATGCGGGAGGTCAGGTCCACGCGTTCCAGGGCCAGTTTGGCCTTCTCGATGCGTTCGACGGCGGGAGTGCCGTTATAGATCAGCGGCAATTCCACGTTGTGCAAGGCGGTCGCCCGTGGCAGCAGGTTGAAAGTCTGAAATACGAATCCAATTTCTTTGTTTCGGATGTAGGCCAGTTCGTCGTCATCCAATTCGCTGACGAGTCTTCCGGCCAGCCAATATTTTCCGGAGCTTGGCGAATCCAGACAGCCAATCAAGTTCATCAGCGTGGATTTGCCGGAGCCGGACGGCCCCATGATCGCAACATATTCGCCCTTGTGAATCTCCAGGTCTACGCCGCACAGCGCGTGTACCTGCTCGGCGCCCATCTCATACACTTTGGAAAGATCTTGGGTCTTGATGACCACGCCGGAGCTGACCAGATCCTCGCGGTACGACTCCGCTGCTGTTGTCTCTACAGGCATTCAAGTCTCCCTCAAGCGGTTGGGCCGGTGCCGTCTCCGGCGTCAGCTATCTTTATCTTCCGTCTTTTTCGGTGCGGAGTTGTCCACCTTTACCTGCGACTCGGGTTTAAGCGTCCGCAACGCCTTGTAGCTGCCGACCACAATTTCATCGCCGGACTTCAGTCCGCTGGTCACTTCGATATCCGTCACCCCGCTGATTCCCGTTTCCACCGGGCGAAACAACGCTTTTTTCCCGTTCACAACGAACACGCCTTGCACGTCCTGTTTCTTGGGATCGCCCGGCGCAGGAGGCGGAGGCGCTGCCAGGGTCACGCTGGAACCGCTGCGATTGTTCGCGGCCTTCTTGGCGGCCTCTTCCAAGTCCTTGCGCGTACGAACGGCCAGGGCCTGAATGGGAATCGCCACAACATTTTTTCGTTCCGCCGTCTTTATCTTGGCCGTTGTCGAAAGTCCCGGCCGCAGGTTGTCCGGAGGATTGTCCAGGGTCACCACGACTTTGAAATCCTTTGCTTCCTGGTTGCTGGTCGTGGTCTGCGTGGTGGCAAGCCCGGAACTGCGCAGCACCGCTTGTGAGCCGATCTCGGTTACCTTACCCTTGAAAATTTTCCCGGGCACAGCGTCAATCGTCACATCCGCATCTTGTCCAACTCTTACGTTTACGATATCGGTCTCGTCGACTTTCACTTCCGAAGTCACCAGCGACATATCCGACAAGGTCATTAAAAAGCTGCCGTTCGAGTTTTGAATGCCGGGAACTACGTACTCTCCCACGCGCACCGGCAAGTAGCTGACAATCCCGTTGATGGGAGAAATGTAAGCCGTCTTGCTCAGGATGTCCTTGGTCCGCACCAGCACCGCCCGATTTTGATTGACCATCGAACGGGTCTGGTCCGACTGCGCTTTCAGCGATACCATGCGGGCACGGGAGGAATCCACAGCGGCTACGGCCGCGTCATACGATGTTTTGCGTTGATCGAAATCCTGTTTGGGAATCAAGCCGTCCTTGTACAATCCCTGGCCGCGCTGATAGTCCAGATTGGCTTTTTCGAGGTTGGCTTGTTGTGAAATCAAGTCCGCCTGCGCCGCCCGGTAACTGGCTTCTGCCGCCAGCACTCCGGATTCAGAAGAATTGATGGCCGCAGACTGGGCCTGCACATCGGCATTGGCCTGCACGTCCTCTTGCAGCAACAAGCGATCGCCTTTTTTGATCTTGTCGCCTTCTTTTACAAGAATTCCAGTAATTCTGCCGAAACCTTGGGCGGTGACATTGGTGTAAGTCGTGGGCTTGATTTCACCCGACGCCGTCACCTGGGACACCAGCGTGTCCTGCATCGCTACCTTGGCCGTTTGGACCGTTACGACACCCTTGTTTGCCTGATTTACGCTGACCAGCACAATAGTCCCCAAGACGACTACTGCCACCAGGGCAATCAAGACCTTTTTCCACGTCTTCATCTGCTACCCCTTCTTTTTGTCCGTGAATCCAACTCGCGCAGGAACACAAACCTCGGCATGGTGCCGGTCCTGCCTAGTTAGATACGCCCGCAGGGGGCCAAATGTTTCGCCCGCAAGCTGCCGGCTCATAACGCCATCTAAATTAGAACGAATTATCTCGTATGGTTGGAGCGCAACCCATTTGTTTTGAGCTTTGCAGAGCTGCTCCTGCTGCTATTTTAGGCTGAATTATCCCGAAAAGGAAGAACCTTAAACCAAGCCTCCCCGCGGGCAGCGGCCGGGCCTATTCACTTGGACGCCGAAAGGGGAGGTTTGGTCAGCCGGCCGCCGGAGGCGAACGAGGCATTGAACGGCGTTCGGCTAGCCGCCGGTGGAGATCACAGGCTTTTCCTACTTCATGGTGGGGCATCCGAGATTACGTTCAGAACCGGCGCAGGCGTGGTTTCGCGAGCAAATACGAAGTGTCGCGCGAGGGCTGTACGGTGTATCGCGAGCAGGGGCCGCCTCGAACGACGGCGAACGGGGAAAATTCAATTTACAAAAAACTTGTGGCCAGACTCAGCAGCTTGTCCAGGTTGGCGACCAGGGTGGCCACGCCGCCCAGAACTTCGGCAGTGTGCGCGAGCGTTTCAGCGGAATTGGCGAGTTCCTCATTGATGCGGGTAAGCTGCTTGTTGGCGTCAAGAACTGCTTGCGTTCCCTCAGCAAATCGGGCCGACAGAAGATTTAGCAGAAGGCCGCGAAGCCGCTTTCCGTCCACAAGAAAAGCGCTGCGCTGCGTCGGCGAAAATCGTCCATCCATGGAATAGTCAAAGCACTGAATAATGATGTCGGATAGGGTGGTCGTATCGGTGGCCAGCATTCGTCGTCCTTACCTCTAGTGAATCAGCAGCTTCACCTGGGCCGTCAGACTCTGGATCTGCGTGGTCCAGGTTTCCATTGCGGCGTTGAGCGCCGCCAAGTTTGCTGGTTTGTCCCGGCGGGAAGAACGGACCGCTTGCACCAGCGCCTTGTGAGCCTCCATCATCGCAGCGACGACACTGGCGGGAGCCGAACCTACGCTGGCGGCCGCTTCAGCAGAGGCCGCTTTGATCTCCGCCAGTCGGGCAGTGCGCTGCTCGAAACTAAGTTTGCCTCGTTCCTCGTTGTACGCATGGGCCAGCAGCGCCAGCCGTTCCTTGGCCCCGGTGATCACTTCTTTAGAGAAAACGTTATCCATGTCGTCCCGCATCTGCGCGAGGATCGTGTCGACTTGCCGACCGCCCGCCACTACCGCCTTCTCGATCATTTGGTCGCGCTGGTGCTCTAAATACATTTGCCCGATGATTCCAATCAGAGTGCTGATCGGGCCGACATAGGCGTTGGCGGTGGGATCGGATACCCCCTGCAGCTTCTGAAAAGTCTGGTCGAGACTGCCCAGATTGGCTCCGAGGGTCGTCGCTGCGGTTTGAAAATCTCCCGGAGCTTTGCTGTCGGCCAGGTCGTACAGTCGGCCGGCATAAATTCCGATCAAGTTCAGAGCGTCCAGACGCGCTTTGATCGAAGCTGGTGAGAATACCGGCCGGCCAAGCGGTGTGGGTTGTCCTTCGGCGTCGGTTCCCAAGACTTCAAGTTTGCTGTCCGCTGCCACACCTTGCAGGTAGATGTCGATTTCGTATGAGTTGCGCGAGGAATAGAAATCGCTCAGGACGCCGATGGTTTGTTGGGTCCGGTCACGAAAAGTGTTGACCGGTCGAGCGTAGCGATTGGCGGCACACCCCGACAATATCGCGGCGCACCAGAGTGCAACAAGAATGTTTACCCCGAAAAATCTGCGTGCCAGCCCCGCCGTCATCGTGCCAGTCATGTTATGACTGTCCTGCCGATTTATTCAATAAATTTTCTTCCGGCGTTCCGACGGAGCGCAGCGAGCCGGAAGGCCATGACCGGCTCTTAGGGAGCGACCTGGGGTGATCTGGCTGGCCCGTTGCGCCACAGGTCGATTGGTTTTTTTACGCCCGCTGGACGGAAAGGCAAATTTATCTTCCTCGCTTCACCCGCCGAGGCATAGCCCGCGTACATCACTTCCATGACCACTAGTCCATCTTCACCGGTTGCTTGCGGCCGTTCCCGGCCGCGAACGCACCGCGCGAAATGCGCCATCTCCTGAGGAAAGCCATAGTTCCAAAGCTCTTCGAACACCGGGTAGGTCCATCCCTTTGTCGTGGGCGCTTTTTCGACGGCGTAGCCGTAGCCATTTTCGCTGAAGGTGGGCAGGGCATTTCCCATGTGAAGATTGGCGTAGGTGACGCCCGCGTCGCCGTAGACTTCGATTCGATCGTCCATGCCGCCCCGGCGCGCCCAGCTGTCTTCGACCACACCGACCGCTCCGGTCGCGAATTCAATGATGCAATGGACATCGTCCTCGGCTTTGGTTTTGTCTCCGTGAACGTAGGTGCCCATCTGACAGTAGACCGACTTGATCGCCGGACGTCCGAGGAACCAGTAACAGAAGGCGATCCCGTGGCAGCCCAGGTCCATCAAGGCTCCGCCGCCGGCGCGATCCACATCCCAAAACCACGGACTATGAGGCCCGAAATGCTTTTCACTTTGCTTTACGAGGTACACTTTCCCGAAGGCCCCGGCATCGGCCATTTCTTTGGCTTTTAGATATTTTGGAGTGAAAAAAAGCTCTTCGGCGTACATCAGCAGAACGCCATGGCGTTTGGCTGTTTCAATCATCTGCTCGCCTTCTTCAATCGTCATCGCCAGCGGTTTTTCGCAAAGAATGTGCTTGCCGGCTCGGGCGATATCCATCGCCATTTTTGCGTGCAGGCTGTTGGGTGCGGTGATGGTGACGAGCTCAATGTCCGGCTCTTTGAGCATTTCGCGGTAGTCGGTAAACACGCGGGGAATGCCGTATTTTTTCGCCAGTTCGGCGGCATGGCCCGCCGTGGGAGAAGCAACCGCCACGACTTCGGCTTCGTGCGCGACCATCTGAAAGGAAGCGGCGTGAATATCCCCCTGAAATTGCGAGCCGATAATTCCCACCTTTACTCTCCCGCCATTTGCCATCGTTCCTCCCGATCAGCCGTAGATCGATTTCGCCGCGATTTTCCGGTTTGCCGGCCGCGCCACGACCTTGCCGGAAATCAATCCTGGGGGAGAGCTTGGTTCTCCGCCAGCAACCCGGATTCTCCCTCGACAACATAAGAACAGACCCGAAACGAATCGCAATCCACGCCAGAAGCGCGCGAGAGATATTCCGCCCCTAGTTGCACAGGCATGGCATCGATCAGGAACTGCCATTCGGCCGGGATTTCCGGAAGCTGCAATCTCAGGACGGCCTCAAGTTCGGGAAGATTCTGTCCGATGAGCATGACCGATGCTCCCAGCTTCCGGAGATCCCTGGCAACCGCCAGATCTTCGTCCCGCATAAGCGTTGCGTCCATCCACATTCCCACGCGCAGTCCCGGCCTCGAGATCTCCTGCGGGCCATGGCGAAAATTGCCGGTGCTCATGGCCGTCGCGGTATGTTTTACGCCCTCTTCCCACAAAAGCCTGGCTTCGTGGCAGGTTCCGAGACTTGCGCCGCGGGCCAGGAAATAATAGGAAGCAGCAGGTTCAAACCATGGCGAATCCTGGACCTGCTCGTGCCAGGTCTTGAGTGCGGGAGCGGAATCCTCGAGCGCTCTTGAAAGGGAATGAATTAGGGCCGAGTCCAGGTTCCCGGATACGACCGTCGCCAGCAGGGCCGCTGCGAGCCCCAATGTTGAGTAGGTATTGACCGAAATTCCGTGATCTCTGCCGGTTGGGACGACAACCGCAATCGTCGACTCGCGCGCCAGCGTTCCATCGGCCGCATTGGTGATTCCCACCACCGTCGCTCCGGCAGCTCGCGCTTTGCCCAGCAGACGAACGATCTCAATGCTTTGCCCGGAGCGGGAAAGAACCAGGATTGTCGAGTCTGCCGGAATTTTAGCGAAGTGCAGCAGCTCGGAGGCGTCACGCAAATAAACCGGACGTCCGCCCAAATCAAATAGCACTCCCGCACTTAGCGCGGCGTGCCAGCTTGCTCCGATGCCGGTGAGATACACGTGGCGTGCTCGACCTATCGCTCGCGCAGCCTGATCAAGTGGGGCACGATCCGGGCCGGTGAGCCGGTCGAGCGCCCGCTGTAGCTCGCCGGGTTGTCGCAAGATGTCTTCAAGAAAGTGGGTCCGCATTCAATCACCGTCCCTGCCGCGCGCAGCTTTGCAAGATCTAGGCCCGGGTCTGCACTCCGTGCTTCCAAATCATGGCGGCGGCGCCAATCAGACCGGCGTCGGCACCCAGAGACGCCTTGAGGATGGGCAGACCCCTCGACACGTCCGACCAGATGTGGCTTCTCGTTTCCTGCACAAAACGATCCCAATATAAGCCGCCGGCCAGTCCCAATCCACCTCCGACGACGATGGCCTCGGGATCCAGCACATTGACGAGAAACCCCGCACTGTTGCCGAGCGCCGCGCCTGCCGATTCAACGACGTGCTTTGCGACCGGATCTCCGGCGGCCGCCGCCGCGGTTACATCTTGTCCCCGGGTGACACTGGTCTGCGCGTGGCGATTGTAGCGAGCCACCAAAGAGGGCCCGGCGGCAAACTCTTCCAGCACCTGACTGGAGACGTGTCCACACGCTTCGCATTCAGATGTCAGCGGACCGCTGGCCACGATTATGGCGTGACCGTGTGCTCCAGCGTAGGGCTCGCCGTCGATGACCAGCGAATAGCTGATTCCCGTTCCCACGGTAAGGTAGACGAAATTCTTGAAATTTCTGCCGGCGCCGAAACGTGCTTCGGCTACGGCCGGCGCCCTGGCGTCCGATTCAAATCGCGTTGGGGCCACTTCCGAGAGACATTGCCGGGCAGGCAGCGAACGCCACCGAATGGAATACTCGCTGGTGATTTCTCCGTCGAGATTGACAAGTTCGGCGATTCCCAAACCAATTCCCTGAACCGTAGCGCCGAGCCCTTGCGCACGATTTTTCATGCGCTGCGCCACTGCTAAGGTATCCGCCAGTACTGCTTGTCCGCCGCGCGCCGGCAGGGTAGGGACAATCTCTTTTGCGTGGATTTTTCCGGACGGAAAGGAAACCAGGCCGGCGGCAATTTTTGTGCCGCCAACATCGATTCCAATGGCGAATGCTTCGCGTTGCGTAACGGAGCTGCCTAGACGTTCTTCAGCCGATGGCCGC
>DATHFT010000038.1:0-21450 GCA_035317965.1 Saccharimonadales bacterium (SeqCode)
ATACGCTACACCTGCTGTGAGGCTGTGTGCGATCCACCAGCCGGCGGCAGAGCGTTGGCGTTTTACGCTGCTTTTTTGCTGACCCGCTTCCACGAAACCCATTGAATCCAGTTGTGCCGGGGGCCGACTTTGTGTCGGATACCCCACACAGCGACTCTGCGGGCGCAGAGGAGTAAAATGATTGGGTTCCTGCGTAGGGACCCTAGATGGTGTGGAGGAACAGAATGGCGACCGTGAAGCCGGCACTCAATGGCAAGACCCTGGAAACAAAACTAGCTCCGGAGATGACGTCAGGTGGAACGAGGAAGGGTCTCGCGTTTGAACGCCACTTCACAGACGGAAAGAAATCCCCGTTCGACCTTGTGGAATGGGAAAAGCGCACCGCGCTGATCGGCAACGAAAAAGGTGTGACGATCTTCCGCCAGGAAGATGTGGAGACGCCGAAAAGCTGGTCGCAGACGGCGACCAACATTGTCACCAGCAAATATTTTCACGGCAAACCCGGTTCGCCCGAGCGCGAGGGCTCGGTGCGCCAGTTGATCGCCCGCGTGGTGGATACGATTGTCCGCTGGGGCGAGCAAGGCGGGTACTTTTCAAACGCCGGCTCGCGCGACGCGTTCCGCGATGAACTGACGCATCTGCTCGTAGAACAAAAAATGAGCTTCAATTCGCCCGTGTGGTTCAACGTGGGTGTGCAGGCCAAGCCGCAGTGCTCGGCGTGCTTTATCAACTCGGTCAGCGACAGCATGGAATCGATCATGGGACTGACGCGCACCGAAGGCATGCTCTTTAAGTGGGGTTCCGGCACGGGCACCAACTTCTCCGCGCTGCGTGGCAGCCGGGAAACGCTTTCCGGCGGCGGCATCGCCTCGGGCCCAGTCAGCTTCATGAAGGGCTTTGACGCCTTTGCCGGCGTCATCAAGAGCGGCGGCAAGACCCGTCGCGCCGCCAAGATGGTTATCCTCAATATCGACCATCCGGATATCGTCGAATTCATCGAATGCAAGATGAAGGAAGAGCGCAAGGCCCACGTGCTGATCGAGCAGGGCTACGGTTCCGAGATCGACGGCGACGCCTACAGCTCGATTTTCTTCCAGAATGCCAATCACTCGGTGCGCGTGACCGATGATTTCATGCGCGCGGTTGTGGACGACAAGGATTGGTGGACCAAGAACGTCATCGACGGCCAGCCGAACGAAAAACTGCGCGCGCGCGACCTGATGCTGAAGATTGCCGATTCCACCTGGCGCTGCGGCGATCCCGGCATGCAGTACGACACGACGGTAAACCGCTGGCATACTTCGAAAAACACCGCCCGCATCAATGCCAGCAATCCCTGCAGCGAATATATGTTCCTCGATGACACGGCCTGCAACCTGGCTTCTCTGAACCTGATGAAATATGTAACCAGCAGCGGTTCGTTTGACGTGAAAGCGTTCAGCCATGCCGTGGATGTCACGATCACCGCGCAGGAAATTCTGGTCGACAACGCCAGCTATCCGACTCCCAGGATTGAAGAAAATTCCCACAACTTCCGGCCGCTCGGACTCGGCTATGCGAACCTGGGCGCGCTGCTCATGTCCATGGCGCTGCCGTACGACTCCGACGAAGGCCGCGACGTTGCTGGCGCTATCACCGCGCTGATGTGCGGCGAAGCGTATGCCCAGTCGGCACGTATTGCCGAACGGATGGGGCCGTTTGCCGGATACCCGGTGAACCGCGAACCGATGCTCGACGTCATTCGCATGCATCGCGACGCCATGCGCGGTATCAAGCCCGATCACGTGCAGACCGAACTGTTCCTGGCGGCGCAAGAGTCCTGGGACACGGCTCTGGAACACGGTGAAAAATACGGCTACAAGAACTCGCAGGTAACGGTGCTGGCTCCGACCGGCACCATCGGCTTCATGATGGATTGCGACACGACCGGTATCGAGCCGGACCTGGCGCTTGTGAAATACAAGAAGCTCGTCGGTGGCGGACTGATCAAGATCGTCAATAACACCGTTCCCGAAGCCCTGATGAAGCTGCAGTACAGCCCGGAACAGTCGAGTGAAATCGTTTCGCACATCGATGCCAAGGGCACGATTGAAGGCGCGCCCTACCTGAAACCGGAGCACTTGCCGGTGTTTGATTGCTCGCTGACGCCTCCGGGCGGAGGCCGCTCCATCGCCTGGACCGGGCATGTGCGCATGATGGCCGCAGCGCAGCCGTTCCTTTCCGGCGCCATCTCGAAGACCATCAACATGCCGGAAGAATCCACGATTGAAGATATTTCAGAAGCGTACATCGAATCGTGGAAGCTGGGACTGAAGGCCGTCGCCGTCTACCGCGACAATTCCAAGCGCTCGCAGCCGCTGTCGGCCGCCGGCAAAAAGAAGGAAGAAAAAGTCGCCGAAGTCGCCGCCATTATCGAGCCGATCCAGCGCGAGCTTTTTGGCCGCCAGCAGCGCGAAAAGATGCCCGTCGAGCGCGCTTCGGTCACGCACAAGTTCAGCGTGGGTGGCCACGAAGGCTACATCACGGTTGGCATGTACGAAGATGGCCGGCCCGGCGAAATCTTCATCAAGATGTCCAAGGAAGGTTCGACGCTGTCCGGCGTGATGGACGGCTTGGCTCTGACGATTTCACTTGGTTTGCAATACGGCGTGCCGCTGAAAGTTTTCGTCGACAAGCTCGTCAACACGCGCTTTGAACCCTCAGGCATCACCGCCAACGCCAATATCCGCTTTGTCTCATCCGTGCTCGACTACATCGCCCGCTGGCTCGGGGGACGCTTCATCTCTTCGGACTACCTGAAGCTGAATGGCGCTGCTCCGGCCGAAGTGGCGGCGGCATCCGCGCCCACCATGGCTCCAGTGCTTCCAGGGGTGGCCCAGTCGTCGTATATGGCTCCGGCTGCGACATCGGCTTCCCTCAGGCAAACGAACGCTCACGAAGGCGCTCCGACGTGTTCTGAGTGCGGCATGCTGATGGTGCCGAACGGCGCCTGCTACAAGTGCGAAAACTGCGGCAGCACCAGCGGCTGCAGCTGAGACAGCGAACGCAAGCGAGGGCTTTTGCAAACCGTCATCGCTTGGGAAGGAACTGAAAAACGATGAGCGCAGTCCCTTCCGGACTTGGAGCTGCGGCACGGCTGGCTCCACTCCCGCCGAAAGCGCATGGGTTCCTGCACATCGTGCGTCATGGCACCGGACCCACGGCCATTTACGTCGTGACCTATCATCGTTTGGATCATCAAGGGGCTTTGCCAAAGCCGGTGCTCGCCGAAGGCGCGCAAATGCTCATCGAACTCCTCGAGCGCATTGGCGTGGATTTCCATTTAAGCGAAGTGCGCGGTGCCCTGGAAGACATCCTTCGCCTGGGTTCAGCCAACATTCCGGATTTGTGGCTGAGCGATGAAGAGATGCTCGAGCGGGGCTTAGTCGAAGCGTAGAGCTTTTTTGGTTCGTCCGGAATCTGGTATCCCGACCGTCGTTCTCCCGTCACCAGCGCCCAGCCCGCCTTCAGCGAATGAGCCCCGCCTGAACGATCCAGAAAACCCAACTCTTGCCCGGGCAGAGCTCTCGCGCCGGCGCTGCCATCACCGGGGCCGGAAATAAAAAAAAGTGCAATGGAATCAGACGACGAAACCCGACTCCGCTTTTTGCAGGTGGCCGAGTCGCGGAAATTTGGCCCGGACACTCGATTAACGAGGGCGCGGGCGAAGCGGCGGGCGCGCTGTGAGTGGACGCGGCCTCATGCGGAAGCGTGGACCCAGCGGCGGCGGCACATTGCGTAGGAAATCGCCGCAACACGGGCAACGACCATCGTTACCGATGGGAGCTGTGGCGTCGGCCCGCATCCACTGTCCGCGAGCTTCGCATTGCGCATTGATGCATTGCACGGTGAAACCGGGCAGAAATTGCATGTGTGGACTCCCTCAGAGGCCGGCCGAACTTTGTGTGCAAAGGCGCAGCGCAAAATCCCCTGGCTGGCCCAAAGCGGTTGTTGGCGCGGATTTTGAATCGAGAAGCCTGTGGTGTCAAGCGAAAAGACTACCAGATGTAGGGGCTGGCTTGCCGGTACGATGTCACGCCATTTTCGGCTGTGGTCGCTAAGTATCGGATTCGAAGCGACCCGCGCGCGATATCCGGACGCTCAGAAAATTGTGGCCCAGGGGATCAGCGCTCAGTTGCTCGGGCGGAAGGGAATTGCAGCCACGGAAAAGCGGGCTGCAGTACCAACACGAAACTCGTCTTTATTGGCAATCCCAAGAACGGTTTGCCGCTGGTGCCGGAGCCGAGGTAAGCCGTATCTCTCAGGCGTCCCGAAGCTGGCGCCAACGGGCGCCGTAGGCGGTAAGAAAAAGCGCTGCGGCCAGCAGCGCATAGATCCCGGCATCGTCGAGAGTCCGGGGGCCGTCGCTTGCTCCTGTGAAATCGAGGCCCGGACTGTGGTTTAAAGGGCCGACATACCAGAGGGCGGTATAAAACCCTTCGAAAAATTTGCTGGATCCGGAAACAACGCCAAGGGCCAGCGCCAGCGCGGGAACAAAGGCCGCCCCCGCCAGCAGCGCAAGGGCCGCGGACGATTCTCGTGCGAGCAGCAGGCGAGTGAGCACGGCGCCACTCATGAGCAGCGCCGCCGCAACGCCCGCAAGCCAACACGCCAACAGCTGACGAGGCAGAACCTTGGCACAGGAAAATAGCAGCTGCCGGGTCGCGAAGCGCGATTCGCGCGCTCCGAGTGCAGACCACAGCAAGGTGGGCCACAACCATGCAAACTGCAGCACAGGACCCCGCGCCGCAGCGAGAGGCGCAGCAATCTGGGCAACAATTAATCCACCGGCGACGACATACCACCACCAGCGATTGCCCTGCAGCGCAAGTCGCAGTTCGGCGCGAAAAATCCGGCCAAACCCTCCGGAATCCGTCGTTCGATCGAGCGGAGTCAGGTGCACTGGCGTGAACTTCGGCAGTTCCCGACGAGTCGCCGTTCCGGGCATGGTTTCCGGCGCCGCTGCCGAATTTTTCGGTTCGCGCGTGCCAAAAGCCGGAAACCAGCGACGCGCGTCGTCAAAGCGATCAAAGATTACGGCAGCAAACAGCGTAAGGATAACCGCAACGCCCACCCACACGAGCCGCAGAACGACGCTCTCGCTGTTCCAAGAAATGCCGGCAAAGTGCAGATTCTCCGCGATCTTGACGTGGCCACCGGCAATGGTGAGCGCAAGTCCGTTTTTGTAGCCGGGAATCGATTCCTGCGCGACGGGCACCAGGCTGTTCATGGCGCCCAGCAAGCCCATCGGATCAAGGCGCGGCATTTTCACAATGTCCGGCATTCCGATGGCGAATCCCCAGCCAAAAAACCAGACCACATTGCCAAAGCCGCCGCTGAGAAAGCGAACGTTTTCAAAAAGCAGTGCCAGGGCGGCCGCGAGCGCCATCGCGGGCAGTGCAATCAAAATAAAAGGCCCGAGCAACGCCCAAAGCCGGAAATGGGGATCTTCTGCGGCGATAAAAAACATGGCTACAGCGCCGAGCGCCAGAATGAGCACGATAGAAGCCAGCACGGCGAAATTACTGAGGAATTTCCCGAACATATAGGCGGATTTTGCCAGCGGGGTTGCGGCGAGAATCTGACCGACACGGGTCACCCGGTCTCGTTCGACGGCGTTTTTCACGACATAGAAGCCGATCAAGGAAACGAACGTGGTGGTCACCAGCGCGACCATCAGACCGATCCACCCTGCGGTGTAGACACCGCGGTACTCATCCAGGCTCATAACCACTTTGCCTGTGGCGGCGGCGTAGCCCAAATAAATGGCGGCGACGAGTGTCGCGAGAAAGCTGTAGCTCCGGATGCGCTCAAGAAAATCGGCACGGGCTACGGCAAAAATCACGTTGGCGGCGTTCAAGCTGCCGCCCGAGAGTTGGCATTGCGCTGGGTGGTCAGAGCGAAAAGATAGGCGTCCTCAATGGAAGCCTCGAGGGGCCGGGCGGCCGTTGCCGGTGCCGCGTCAGCAACGACGCGGGCATGCACGCCGTCGCTGCGGTGGGCCATGCTGGTGACCAGACAGCGGTTCCGGAGATCGGCAAACTCCGCCGTAGGAACGGTTAGCTCCCAGACTTTTCCGGATACCGTAGCCAGGAGTTGTTCCGGCGAGCCGTGGGCCAGTAGCTCTCCCCGCGCCAATATCGCAATCGAAGAAGCCACCGCTTCAATGTCGGAAACGATATGCGTCGACAGAATCACGATGCGCTTGCCCGAGAGTTCAGCGAGGAGGTTGCGGAAGCGCACCCGCTCTTCAGGATCGAGGCCCGCCGTGGGTTCGTCCACAATCAACAATTGAGGATCATTGAGCAGCGCCTGTGCGATTCCCACGCGCTGGCGCATGCCGCCGGAGTAGCCGCCGAGAGGACGCTTGGCTACATCGGCGAGATTCACAAGCTCCAGCAATTCGCCGATCCGTTTGCGAGCTGCCGCCGCGCCGATTCCTTTTACCGCGGCAAGATATTCCAGAAACTCGACGGCACTCAAATTGGGATATACGCCAAAGTCTTGCGGCAGATAACCGAGCACGTTGCGCAACACGTCGGGATCTTGCGCCATATCCGCCTGGTTCCAGACGACGCGTCCTGTCGTTGGTTTTGTAATCGTCGCCAAAATGCGCATGAGCGTGGATTTTCCTGCGCCATTTGGTCCCAGCAGGCCGAGCACTCCGGGTTCCAGAACAATGTCTAGATCACGGAGAGCGTGCACACCTCCGCGATATTTCTTGTTGAGACGCTCAACGCGCAGTTGCATGGATTTCCGATCTGATCTGGTTTTCGTGTCTGACTAGGAGGGAATACGAACGAAGGGCACAGAAAGTTTACAGGAATAGGAAGAAATCAGATCGATCGAACCTGCAAAAAAGGGGCCGGTGGGACGGCCGGAACAAAGCCTAGGATTGCGGCGGCACGGCTGGCGGTTCAGGATTCGCGCCCGGCGCTGGCGTTGTCGGTTTGGGGGCCAATTTCGAAGCGGGCAGGGCGTCGAGCTTCGCTTTCAATTGATCGGCCTGTTGCTGCTTCTCGGTTACTTGTTCCAGCATGGCGTCTAGCTTCGCTTTGCCTGCTTTGTCGTGCGCATAATCCGCATTGGAAAAAAAAGTGTCCTGCTCGAGTGCCAAGTCACGCTTGAGAATGTCCAATTCCTTCTGGGTCTCGGCCAACTGCGCTTTGAGAACTCCCGCTTCCCCCGCATTGGGATTGGCAGGCGGCGCGGCGGCGTGATCGGCCGCTTCGGCGGCGGCTACCGCACCCGGGCTGGGGGCGTCGGTTTCCAGCTTTGGCGGGCCGTCGACCGTCAAACCTTGCTGGCCCGGCTGCACGTTTCTTTTGTCCAGGTCATCTTCGGTAACCACTTTTACCGGCTTGGGCGTGTTTTGTTTTTTGTCCCGCGACTGTCTAGCCGCTTCGGCGATGGTCTGCGCCTGCTGCGGCTGCGTGGTGCTCTGCTCCGAGGTTTGCTGAGAGTTTTGGCTCGAATTTTGCGAGGAATTCTGACTCGTGCTCTGCGCCGCAACGTACAGCGGCACCAGCGATATCACGACAATTGCCGGCAAGGCAATTCGCAGCGAAATACGCGTTCCCATGACCTTGCACCTCTCTACCGATCTGCCGGGTTAGAATTCAACAATACGCCCGCGGGCCTACGCGCACAATTCCGATGGAATCGCAGGTCGCGAATCAGCCAACTGGGCGGGCGCGCGCGGCCGGGCCCTACGTGTTGAGGATGCCTGCGTGCCGTCGGGAGATTCAGCGGCCTGTGCAGTGCTCCCGCGAGGTGCACGCCCCGGGGCCCGAACGCGCGGGGCGCGTGATTTCCGCGGCGGACTCCAGACGGAGAGCAAACTCGACGGGCGTTTTGCTGCTTTTCCGTTCGATTGCGATATAGTCAAAAAATACGAGAAGGGAAGGTTTCATGAACTGGGTCGCTTCTCCATTCAGACTGTTTGGCTTGTCTGCCGTGCTGGTAATTTTCTCGACGAACTGCTGCTCTCAGGAGCCGCCGGCTTGCGCCACGGCTGGTGTATGCGTCTCCCTTGCACAACCAAAACACCCCGTGAGCCGACACCCGGAAGAACACTCCTTTTGGGATACCGAAAACGCCCTGCTGTTTACGGGCGTCGGCGCCTCCCGGACTCTCGATTATTTTTCGACCCTGAATATGCGCCGCCGGGGCCGCCAGGAAATATTTCTGACCAATGACGCAGTCGACAATCACGCCGCATTCGCCGCCATTGAGGCCGCCGGAACGGGTGTCTCCATGGCGGCTTCCTACTTGTTTCATCGCTATGGCCACCACAAGCTCGAACGCTGGACTTCCATCATTCATATCGGAGTCGCGACAACGGGTGCCGTGCGCAACTACTCACTAAAGACCGCGCATAGCACTTCGCCCTAGTTCCTGCGCCATCCCGCCGGATGCCGTATGAAACGCTTTTTGCCTGCCATCCATCCTATGCACAGCGCGCCTTCTTGCAGAAGTCACACGTCTGGGACATACTCTCGGCGTCCCGGCCACGTGGAACGCTTCGCGGTGTGGCGTCGCCCTATTTTTCAGGAGAGATGATGAATCGGAGCGGTTTGTTTCCTCGGCTGATTCCACTTATTTTTCTGGGATTGCTTTTCAGTTCTGCGGAACGCGCATTTTCGCAGGCGCCAAAAACACCGAACTCTTCTGCTCCCATCGCGCAAAGTCTTCCCGCCCATTCCCCGCCCGCTCTGCCCCCAACTCCAGACGCTACGCCGCCCGCGCCGCCACGAACCGAACAATACACGCTATCGCACGATCGCTATGACAAAGCCATCGCCTATTCGCGCGCCGGATACACTCTGTATTTTGTTTCCTCGTTCCTCGGCATCGTGGTCCTGTATCTTTTTCTGCGTTTGCGGATCGCCGCAAGATTTCGCGACATAGCGGAAAATTTCACGGACAAGAAATGGCTGCAGGGAATTATTTTCACGCCTTTGCTGGTGGGCGCGGCCGACCTCGTTGATTTGCCGGTCCGCCTTTACTGGCATTCTCTTTCGCTGCGCTTTGAACAATCCGTGCAGGGCTGGGGTTCGTGGCTGCGGGATTGGGCGCTCGGCGAGGTACTGGGCATCGGGTTTGCGCTGCTGCTGGTCCTGATTATTTTTGTCCTGATGCGCCGCAGCCCGCGACGCTGGTGGTTTTATTCCTGGCTGGTCGTACTCCCCATTCTGGTTTTCTTCTTCTTCATCACGCCATGGTTTATTGACCCGCTTTTCAATAAGTTTGAACCGCTCGACGTCCACCATGCGGATCTGGTCACCGCCATGGAAAAAGTTGTCCAGCGCACGGGCCTCAATATTCCGCGCGAGCGCATGTTCCTGATGCAAGCCAGTGCCAAGACCAATGCTCTTAACGCCTATGTCACGGGAGTGGGTGCCTCCAAGCGGGTGGTCGTGTGGGACACCACAATTCAGAAGTCCACGACGGATGAAACACTTTTCATCTTTGGCCACGAAAGCGGCCACTACGTTCTCGGCCACGTCCGCAACTTCTTCCTGTTTTTTGCGGTTCTCCTGTTCGTGGTTTTCTACCTGCTTTTTCGTTGCCTGCACTGGGCCCTGGACCGCTGGGCCGTCGATTGGAAAATCGTCGGCGCCGAAGATTGGGCGGCCTTCGCGGTACTTATGCTGTTCTTGCAGATTTTTGTGTTCCTTTCTTCACCTCTGGTCAACGGTTTCAGCCGGATGCAAGAGCATGAAGCCGATGTTTTTGGGCTGGAAGTCATTCACGGCATCATGCCCAATTCAGAAGAAGTCGCGGCCCACGCGTTCCAGGTTTTGGGCGAAGTGGATCTTGCCGACCCGAACCCTTCTCCGTTCATTACGTTTTGGTTGTATTCCCACCCGCCGATGGCGGACCGTTTGATCTTTGCCCATACCTACGATCCCTGGGCCCGGGGCGAAGCGCCTAAATATGTAAAATGAGGTTTGCCGGCGGGGAGCCCCGCCGTTCAGGCCCCTGCGCGATTCCTTACCAGATGCCGGCGGGCAAAGGCCGCCACCTTGTGCCGGTTTCCACACAGCGCCATAGAGCACCAGCGCCGTTTGTGGGTTCTCGACTGGTCATAGAAAAAGAAGCTGCAATGCGGATTGCCGCAAGCTCTGAGTCTGGCGTCTTTTCCCTCGTCGAGAATTTCCGCTGCAGACCGTGCTATAGCCGCCAGCAGCCAATCGAGGCCTCCCTCGCGCGCCATG
Organism: Saccharimonadales bacterium (SeqCode); assembly: GCA_035317965.1. Classification (GTDB taxonomy): domain Bacteria; phylum Acidobacteriota; class Terriglobia; order Acidiferrales; family UBA7541; genus Acidiferrum. Next base: position 10,260 of record DATHFT010000038.1, read on the forward strand.
AACCCCAACTTCCACGCTCCCGCATCGAGAACCAGCTCATCGTGGCCTTCGGTTATGCGAAGGACTCCATTGATGGCCTCAACCCACTCGCTCTCCAGCCGCTCCTTGCGCGCCAGGGCGCCGAAGATCTGGCGCAAACGGTCGCGAAGGCGAAGCGCACGAACGAGCAATGCATCGGCGGATTGCGCATCACTTTGCGGCAGTGTCAGGAGTTGCGCCCTTCGCTCCGCTGCGATGATTCTTGACGCTTCGAGAAAGGCGAGCAGCTCTTCCCACGAGAGGCTCTTCTGAATCGGCTGGCCGGGAGTTGCTGGCACGTTGGCAAAATCGACAGCCAGCCGGCCCCCGAGCGAAAACCTGGATCCGGTACGACTCACTTTTTGTGGCGGTCTCAGCAAGCGGGGTGTTCCTTCCGCGGAAGCCCTTAACCAGTTAAATCTAACACACTGGTTACACGATTACCCGACGTTTTAAGCGCTCCTTCCTGTAACTTTTTATCTACATTCCAGCTCCCATACGCTATGTTTGACCCGTCAGTAGGAAGTGAGGGTAATTCCATGAAGCGAGCTCTGGCCCTGGTCCCGATCGTTTTCCTCGCCACTACCTTGACTCTCCAGTCGCAAACTGCTTCCGTGCCCCAGCCACCCGGAGCGGCGAGCGGCCTCCGCACCGCCGTGGTTGTGGAGCTATTCACCTCGGAAGGCTGCTCGTCCTGTCCGCCCGCCGACGCTCTGCTGGCAAAACTGGACTCCGAGCAGCCAATACCCAATACCGAAGTCATCGCCCTGGAAGAACACGTGGATTACTGGAATGAAGGTGGCTGGTTCGACCCCTACTCTTCTCCCGAATGGACGCAGCGGCAGCAGGAGTACTCGTTTGATTTGAAATCAGGCCAGACCTTTACGCCGCAGATGATCGTGAACGGAACCGCGCAATTTGTCGGTAATCGCGCGGGCGAAGCGCTGCAAAGCATTCAAAAAGCGGCGACCCCGGCTCCGGTTCCGGTAGCAATCAAGGTAGGCGGAATTGACGGGAAAACGGTTCGTGGAGTGACGATTGGTGTGGGCCGACTCGCCGGAAGCGCCCAGAATCTACCGGCCGATGTCTGGCTCGCCGTCACCGAAAAAGGGCTCCATACGAGTGTGAAGGCCGGGGAGAATTCGGGATCGGATTTGCACCATGCGCCGGTCGTGCGATCCCTGCGCAGGATTGGCACAGCCGACCGCAGCAAAGATTCCGCCTTTTCCGGCACCCCATCCGTTTCCCTGAATTCCAAATGGAAGCTCGAAAACTTGCGCCTGGTTGTTTTTGTTCAAGAACGAAAAACACGGCATATTCTGGGAGCGGCGGCGGCGAGTCTGGTTGCACCGGCTCCGCAGTCCTGAACCCGCCGCTCGTCTTTCCTTCGTCACAGTTTTTTGACAAACTCAGACGTCAAAGCACACTGAATTGTGTCTCAATTGAAGAGACGCACCTGCTTACGCCATAATTTTCCTGGCGTCAGAACAAGCAGAGGCCATGGCGCGCGCGTGGAGAGGACACACGGAATGGGCAGTCAGCAATTTCCCTTCGAGCAGGAACTAAAGACCGTCGCTCCTCCACCCAAGGGAATCCTGGAGCAGATTTTTTACAACAAGGCGGGACTTCGCTCAGGCTGGCGTCTGCTGCTTTTCACTGCGATTTTTGTCACGCTCGAGATTTTTTCTGAAGCGGTGATTCGAACCTTCATCCGCCCGGCGCCCGCTGCCCTAACTCCGGCCTATTTGCTTCTTGTCGAGATCGCGCGATTTATCGTCCTGCTGCTCACGGCCTATCTGATGTCCAGAATCGAAATGCGGCGCCTGGGAGTCTACGGACTTCCCCTGGCAGGCTGGTCGAGCAAACGTTTCCTGCAGGGAGGTCTGGCGGGGCTCTCTGAAATCTCTATCCTGATCGGACTCATCGCAAGTTTCGGCGGCTATTCGTTCGGTTCCCTGGCGCTGCGCGGAGCGGAAATTATCGAGTGGCTGGTGCTGTGGGCGGTTATTTTTGTTTTTGTGGGACTTTCCGAGGAATTTGCCTTCCGCGGCTACGCGCAATTCACGCTGGCCGACGGAATTGGTTTCTGGCCTGCAGCAGTCATCCTGTCTGCCGGCTTTGGCATCGTGCACCTCGACAATGGCGGGGAAAAATGGTTCGGCGTGCTCAGCATCTTCTTCATTGGGCTCGTTTTTGCCCTGGCCCTGCGCCGCACCGGAAATCTCTGGTTCGTCGTGGGTTTTCACGCTGCCTTTGATTTCGGAGAGACATTTCTGTTCTCAGTTCCGAACAGCGGCATGCGCTTTACGGGACATCTTTCGCATGCCACGCTGAACGGGCCGGCCTGGCTGACCGGCGGTTCGACCGGACCCGAAGGAAGCGTTTTCAGTTTCTTGACAATGGGTTGTGCTGCGCTCGCAATTCACCTGGCGTTTCCCGCCAAAAAGCCCGCCGCAGCGGAGAATGCGGCCCCCCGGTAGCGTTCAGTGGACCAGATCCGAGGCAAAAACCAGCTGCACGCCCTGCGCTGTGACCTTCGGGAGCACTTCGCGCAAGGCCGCCAGCGTTGCCGGATGCGGATGGCCGATGGCGATGGCCTGGCCCTTTTCTTTTGCGCCGCGAATCGCCAACTCCAATTGTTTTCGCACAGCCGCCACCTGCGCCACATCATCGAGAAAGGGAACATTGCGAAAGCCGGAGTGCACATTCCAGCGTCGCGCCGTATCGTAAGCCACCGTTGCCGCCGTGGTTCGGCTGTCCACATAAAATAGCTGTCGATCGCGAAGCGCCGGCATCAATTCGTTCATCAAAGCCAGATCGGCCGTGGCCTGGGAGCCCTGGTGATTGTTTACGCCGACCACGTTCGGAACATCTCTCAGAAACCTGTCAACGATGCGATCCAATTCTCCGGCGGACATCCCGGGACGAAGCTCCTGGTCTTCCGGCCGTTCTTTTCCAACCGACTGCATGGGCAGGTGCAGCATGACTTCGTAGCCGCGCCGGTGGGCCTCCTCGGCAATATCGACGGAATGAGCGTGCTCCGGCAGCACGGAAATTGTCAGAGGATAGGGAAGCAGGAAAATCGCATCGGCCGCGGCGCGATCGCTGCCCAAGTCGTCCAGAATAATGGCGAGCCGGGCGGGCGGCTCTGTGCCGCCGGGTGTTTTATTGGAACTTAAAGGCCCAACGGCAGCGCGCCGGACCATCACCACCGTTTGCGTAACGACGCCGGAACGCCGGAAACTGAGTCGCAGCGTGTCGCCGTCAGAAGCCATCTGGTCCTGCGTCAGTTGTTCGCGGGTTGCTACGTTGCCGAGCGATTGGAGAATTTTCCCCACCGCCGCTGTTTGCGAATCGGCACGCGAAGCGGTTTTCAACCCGACGTAAATTTCATCCGCGCTGCCGCCGCCTTGATTCATCCCCCCTTGCCTGATTTTCACGACTGTCCCGGCGGCGCTGGCAGCCGAGGCGGCAGCGGCCATTTCCTTGGTTATTCTGTGGATTTGCGCTGCAGGCAGCCGGGTGGATTTTTCCTTCCGGCAGCCGCTGGCAAACAGCGCCAAAGCCAAAAGCAGGCACACCACGGCGGATGATGCGCCGCAGCTCAAATTTATTTTGGGACGGGGGAGCGGAGATTCCCGCAGAACATGGCGACGGCTCACAAAAAACTAAGCGGCCTTTTTCGCCGGAACCTTCAGCAGTTCAAGAGCCTTGTGATAAATAGGATCTTCCGGCGACAACGGACGTGGTCCCAGACCGGGATCTTTTGACGGTTCCTGCGTCACGGTGTCGTCATCCGCGCCGTCGGAATCATCGGCTACGACCGCGCGAACAACTTCGGTCGGCGTCACGCCTTCTTCCAGAATCGCTTTTCCGGCAGGATTGGCATAGTTGGCAACCGTCAGAAAAAGGGCCGAGCCGTCATCGAGCGTAATCAGTTTCTGCTCTGCCGCGAGTCCAAATGTCCGCTCGCCCACCACATCGCCGCGGTGATTGGTTTCCATGGCCGCAGCCAAAACTTCAGAAGCTCCCGAGGTGGTCGCGTCCGTCAGCACCGAGACCGGTCCCTTCCATACAACTTTGTTCGGCTCGGCGGAAAAAACTTGTTGTGAAACGGTCTGCCCCTTAAGGGTGGCCAGCGTTCCGCTGGCTACGAACAAACGGGCCACAGCAATCGCTTCAGAAACGGGCCCGCGGCCGCATTCACGCAAGTCCAAGATTACTTTGTGTACTCCCTGCTTGTCGGCCTCGACCAGTTTTGCGCGAACTTCGTCGGCGCGGCCGGTATCAAACGATGGCAGGCGCAACACCAGCACGTCCGGATCCGCTTTCTGCACCAGGATCTTCGACGCCGAAAGTTTTTCGCGGACGATGTCCACTTCCTCCGGCGTCGCTTTGCCGCGACGAATCACGGCAACTTTCACGCCGCTTCCCGGCGGCCCGGAGAGCAAGTTTTGCGCTTGCCCAACCGACATTTCACGGGTGGTAAATCCTGCGATCGATTCGAAAATGTCTCCACTGCGAATTCCTGATTTGGTTCCGGGGCTGTCCGGCAGGACCGAGATCACAATCACGTAACCAAAACGCTTGCTGAGCGTCAATCCGGTATCGCCGGGCGTGCTGCTCGCGAGTTTCTGCTTGTATTCGGTGTATTCCCGCGGCGTTAGATAGCTGGATTGGGTATCAAGCGATTCGAGCAAGCCGCGCAACGATCCCGCCGTCACCAGGTGCATGTTCGGTTCGTCGACGTAGTCCTGCTGTATCTTCTGCAAAACTTCGCCAAAGACGGTAAGCGATTTGTAGGCGCGGTCGTCGGGTGTGCGTCCGAGCACGTGCCCAATTCCTGCGTAGCAGAAAATAACCACAGATAATGAGAGGATGCCGATCCGCGCCGCTTTATTCATGCCCCACCTGTTCAAGCTGCAAACCACGATTATAACACCGCATAAGTATGGGACGCGTCGGGAAAGCGAAAGGAAGCTTTCCTTCACGAAAACACTCGCCGCCCGAACGAGACGGACGTGAATGGTTCGGCCCAAGGAGACCAGAGAAAGAGACACGGCAAATCGCTGCTATGTTGTGAAAAAGACACGCGCAGCCGTGTTTCGGGCGATAGACTCCCCGTAAGTGCCTGAAAACAAGTAACAAACAGACAATACTCTGGCTAACAAAGTGCTATCATTAAGTTGTCCGCATGTTTCAGACGACCATTGTCCGCGAAGCCTCCGCTGAAGGAGTGGGTCTGCACACGGGTGTCTTCGGACACGTCACACTGGTTCCAGCCCCTGCCGACACCGGCATCGTATTCCGCCGGGTGGATCTCGACAACTTCACAATTGAGGCCCAGGGCCACAACGTCGCGCGCGTCAGCTACGCCACCAGCTTGATGAAGCAAGGCGTCTTGCTTTCCACCACAGAACATCTCCTGGCAGCCATCTATTCTTGCGGGATAGACAACATTTATATCGATATCGATTCCATCGAAATCCCGATTCTGGATGGCTCCGCCGAACCCTTCATGCAGATGCTCGAACGCTGTGGCGTTCGCCGGTTGCGCCGCCGGCGTCGTTTCTTGAAAGTTTTAAGACCGCTCGAAGTGATTGAAGGTCATCGCCGCATCGGGATCTATCCGGCTGACGAATTCCGCGTTCGCTGCTATGTCGATTTTGCTCATCCGCTGGTCGGCCAGCAGGAAGTGGAAATGGTCGTGAATCCAGACACTTTCCGCCATCTGCTCGCGCGCGCGCGCACCTTCTGTTTTGAACGGGACATTGAGCCGCTCAAAGCCATGGGACTGATTCGCGGCGGCTCGCTCGACAACGCCATCGTGCTGACCGACGATGGGGTAATGAACGGCCCGTTGCGGTTTCCTGACGAATTTGGCCGCCACAAAGCGCTCGACCTGATCGGCGATCTGGCGCTTGCCGGATTGCCCTTGCTGGCCCGAGTGGAAGCCTACAAAGCTGGCCATGCCCTTCATACACAACTGGTTAGCCGCCTTCTCGCCGATCCCTCCTTGTGGACCATCACGACGGGTGAAGCGGCTCCGGCCGAACTCGACTTCCGCCTGGAAACGCACACCTCGGCCCCGGCCGCTGATTAGGGTTTCGCTTCCTCCCCGCCAACCGCAGATTGCGAAATCTCCGGCTCTCCCGCAAAATGGCTGAAAACCATGCCAAACAAAGATCTAGCCATCGTCATCCTTGCCGCGGGCAAAGGCACCCGCCTTAAATCCAATCTTGCGAAAGTCTTGCACCGCGCCGGGGGACGCCCCCTCATCGAACAAGTGCTGCGCGCGTGCGTGCCGCTCAAGGTTCGCGAAACGGTTGTGGTTGTCGGCCATCAGGCCGAGCAAGTCTCGGCCGTCGTTGAGCCGCTTCAGGCGGTCAGTGTTCTGCAGCAGCCGCAGCACGGCACGGGGCACGCGATGCAAGTTGCGCGCCGCGCCCTTGGCAAAGCAAAATTCGCCATCGTTCTCCCGGGCGACGCTCCGCTCGTCCGAACGGAAACATTGAAATCTCTAATTGCCACGCACCGCGCGGGCAATGCTGCCGCCACAATCCTTACGGCGGTTCTGGCCGACCCATCCGGCTACGGCCGCATCTTGCGCAAATCGGAAACCACGGTCTCGGCTATCGTCGAAGAATCGCAACTCACCGCGGATCAGCGCGACATCAATGAAATCAATTCCGCGATCTACTGTTTCACGCTGGAGAAATTGTGGCCCGCGCTCGCACACGTAAAGCCCAACAACAAACATCGCGAGTTGTATCTGACCGACGCCATCTCGGCGCTCACGGCCAAGGGCGAAACGGTCCTGGCGCAGATCGCTCCCGACCCGCGCGAAATTCTTGGTTGCAATACCCGTGGCGACCTTGCCGAAGTAGATCGGGTCTTCCGCGAATGGAAACGCAACGCCCTCATGGACGCCGGCGTCAGCATTCAGTTGCCAGAAACCGTACTGATCGATCCAGACGTGATTGCCGGCGAAGATACGACGATAGAAGCCGCGGTCCAATTGCTCGGCAAAACAAGAATTGGCGCTCGCTGCATCGTAAAAACGGGAAGTGTCCTCATCGACGCGACCCTGGGCGACGAGGTCACGGTCGAAGCGCATTGCGTCATCGCCCAAAGCCGTCTGGACGATCGCGTCATCATCGGCCCTTTCGCCCGTCTGCGCCCCGACAACCACCTCAAAGCCGACGTCCGCATCGGTAATTTCGTCGAACTCAAGAAAAGCACGGTCGGTGAAGGTACCAAGGCCATGCATCTTTCCTATCTGGGTGACGCCAAAATTGGCAGCAAGACCAACATCGGCGCCGGTACGATCACCTGCAATTACGATGGCTTCCACAAATATCCGACCACCATCGGCAACAAGGTTTTCGTTGGCAGCGATTCGGCCCTGGTAGCTCCCGTCAAACTTGGCGACGGCGCGTACGTGGCCGCAGGATCGACCATCACCGACAATATTCCGGCCGACGGTCTCGGCATCGCCCGCGGCCGCCAGGCGACCAAGCCCGGCTGGGCTTCGAAAAAACGTCGCGAGCTGCTGGCCGCCGACCGCGCGGGAACGCCGGCTCACAAAAAGATATCCAGGAAAGTGAAACGAAAAAAACGCCGTTAGGTTTCCCGCTTCCCGCACAGGCAATCTCGTTGAACCACTCGCGGTCCGGTGTTATCGTCCCGGTACGTCTTTACGCGGAGCCGGTCGTGCCCGAAACGCAAGCAACTCCCATCACCCAGTGCAGGTCCATCGCACCACAATTTGCTGTCCCGGACGTTGTCACCGCCGCCGAATATTACCGCGACGCTTTGGGTTTTCGCATTTGTGGCTATTTTGGTGATCCGCCCGTGTTTGCCATGGTTGCCCGCGACCAGGTGGAAATCCAGTTTGGCCGGCTCGATCCCGGCTCAGGCGCGTCTCCCAACGTTACGCGCCGCGAAGATGGTCTGGACGCCTACATCTGGGTGTATGACGTCGACGTCCTGCATGCCGAGCTCCAAGAGCGCGGCGCCAGGATTCTTGAAGGTCCTGCAACCCGCGCCTACCAGTGCTATGAATTGCTCGTCGAAGATATCTTTGGTTTCCGTCTGGTCTTTGCGGTCGATTTAGCTTCTCGCAGCCGTTGAACGCCTGCCCGCCTCGGGCCAAACTCGGAATTGGGATTCAAATCTCCGCGTGTGCTAAAATAAAACTTCCCCAAATGTTCCAGGGAGCCGCCACCTCATGAAATTTGGAGTCGTAGTCTTCCCCGGGTCCAATTGCGATCACGACGCGTTTTATGCGCTGGCTAACGTTGTCCACAAGCCGGTCGAATTCATCTGGCATCAATCCACCGATCTTGCCGGCTGCGACGCCATCATCCTGCCCGGAGGCTTCGCTTACGGCGATTATCTCCGTACCGGCGCAATCGCGCGGTTCTCCCCGGTGATGAAGTCCGTTGAAAAATTCGCAAAATCCGGCGGTCTGGTCTTCGGCATCTGCAACGGATTCCAAATACTCCTCGAAGCCGGGCTTCTCCCCGGCGCGGTGATGCGCAATAAAGGCCTGCGGTACATCTGCCGGCACGTAAACATTCGTATCGAGCAAACCGACACGCCTTTCACCAGCGCCGCCAAGCCGGGCCAGATTTTGCGAATTCCCATTGCGCACAACGACGGCAACTACCACGTCGAGGAAAGCGAACTCGCCGATCTCGAAAAAAACCGCCAAGTCATTTTTCGTTACACGACTGCCGATGGAACAGACGACGCAGCCGGCAATCCCAACGGTTCCATGCACAACATCGCCGGTGTCTGCAATCGCGGGCGCAACGTCGCTGGTCTGATGCCGCATCCTGAGCGCGCCGTTGAACCGGCCCTCGATTCCGCCGACGGCCTGGTAATTTTCAAATCGCTGGTGGAGTCACTGGTAAGCGCAGCAAAGGCCACCGCTTGATCGGCGGTGATGCCAGAAGCGCGGATGCTCTTGATTTTCGCGATGACGGGGCGCGTTCCGCGCGTTGCGGCACTATCACCAACTCTTGATCCTGGCGACAAAAGGTAAACTGCATCAATGGCCACTGCCTTCACCGAAATCAAAGTAACTCCGGAAATCGCCGCCGAACACGGTCTGTCGGTCGACGAATACGCCCGCGTCAAACAAATTCTCGGCCGCGAACCCAACATCACCGAACTCGGCATCTTCAGCGTAATGTGGAGCGAACACTGCTCCTACAAATCCAGCAAAGTTCATCTCAAACGCCTGCCCACACGCGGAAAATTGGTGGTCCAAGGCCCGGGAGAAAATGCCGGTGTCGTCGATATCGGTGACGGCCTGGTTGCCGCCTTCAAAATTGAATCCCACAATCACCCCAGCTATGTGGAGCCTTTCCAGGGCGCCACCACCGGGGTTGGCGGGATCCTGCGCGACATTTTCACCATGGGCGCTCGTCCCATTGCGATCCTCGATTCTCTGCGCTTTGGCAACCTCACCGAGGAAGGCAACGTCGGTCCCGCCGCCACTCCGGAAAACTCGAACGCCGCCACGCTGGCCGCCAACCGGCACATTCTCGACGGGGTCATCCGCGGTGTCGCGCACTACGGCAATTGTTTCGGCGTCCCGACGATCGGCGGCGAAGTCGGCTTCGAGCCTTGCTACTCGCAAAATCCTCTGGTTAACGCCCTGGCACTCGGCATCGCCAAAAAAGAGGAAATCTTCCTCGCCAAAGCCAAAGGCATCGGCAATCCGGTCATTTACGTCGGCGCGAAAACCGGCCGTGACGGCATCCACGGCGCCTCGCTGCTGGCCTCAGCCGAATTCACCGAAGAGTCCCAGCAAAAACGCCCCAACGTTCAGGTCGGCGATCCGTTTGTTGAAAAACTACTACTCGAAGCCTGCATCGAAGCCATGCACACCGGCGCGGTCGTCGCCATCCAGGACATGGGCGCGGCCGGACTGACCTGCTCCACGATGGAAATGGCTTCGCGCGGGGGCACCGGCATCGAAATCGATCTCTCCAAAGTTCCACAACGCGAAACCGGCATGAGCTCTTATGAAATCATGCTCAGCGAGTCGCAGGAGCGCATGCTTCTGGTCGCCGAACGCGGGCGCGAGAGGGAAGTGCTTGAAGTTTTCAAAAAGTGGGGACTCGACGCCGTCGTCGTGGGTACCGTCACCGACGGCGGCATCGCCAGAATTCTGCACCAGGGTCAAACTGCCGCGGAAATTCCCGCGCACCCGCTTGCGGAAGAAGGCCCCGTCTATCAGCGCCCCATCGCGCAGCCCAAGCCCAAACAAGAAACCGCCGCCGACTGGTTCAAGTTCGCGAAAGACTCCGCCAACCTCACGAAGAATTTTCTCAAACTGCTCGGGTCGCCCGCCATTTGCTCCAAGGGTTGGATCACCGAGCAGTACGACACCATGGTCCGCACCAACACGCTGGCCGGTCCCGGCGCCAGCGACGCCGCTGTCGTGCGCATAAAAAATCCTGACACTGGCATCGTCAAGCGCGCTCTTGCGCTTTCCACCGACGGTAATGGCCGCTGGTGCCAGCTCAATCCGCGGCTCGGCGCCATGCACGCCGTCGCCGAATCCGCGCGCAACGTTGCCTGCAGCGGCGCAAAACCAATCTCCGCCACCAACTGTCTCAACTTCGGCAGCCCGGAAAAGCCCGAAGTCATGTGGCAATTCAGCGAAGTCATCGACGGCCTCACCATCGCCTGCAACGAACTCGCTACCCCCATCACCGGCGGCAACGTTAGCTTCTACAATGAAACCCTCGGCAAATCGATCTATCCCACCCCGGTGATCGGCATTCTGGGGGTCATCGAAGACGCGGCCAACGTTCTAAAAATCGCCTTCCGCGAACCGGGCGACACCATTGTTCTTCTGGACGGCGCAACGCCCGCCTCGGCGGCCCCGCAAACCGATGCCTCCGCCCGGGAATTTTCTTCCTCCGAATATTCCAAGACCATTTCCGGCATAGTCGCAGGCGAGCCTCCCGGCATCGATCTTTCTGCCGAAAAACGCCTGCAGGATTGCGTGGTTGCGCTGGCCGAAGCGAGATCTCTCCGCTCCGCGCACGACATCAGCGATGGCGGCCTGGCCGTAACGCTGGCTGAATCCTGTTTCGCCTCCGGCTCATCGAATGGTGGGGGGCAGCTTGGCGCAAAAATCTCGGTCGCAGAC
>DATHFT010000039.1:0-54435 GCA_035317965.1 Saccharimonadales bacterium (SeqCode)
ATGGCAGACCAGAAGCTGGTGATTGCCGACGGACATCACCGGTATGAGACGGCTCTGAACTACCGCAACGAGCGGCGCGAACAGGCGGGGCAGACGGTTGTCGATGCGCCGTATGAGCGAGCGATGATGACGTTCATCAACACGCGCAGCGAAGGGCTGACGATTTTGCCGACGCACCGGGTGGCGGCGCGCGTGCATGATTTTTCCTGGTCCGGCGTGCGGCGTTACCTTGAGCCATGGTTTTCGGCCGAAGCCTTTGCCTTCAGTGATGAAGCCCAGAAAGCCGAAGCCCGGAAGAAATTTCTCGCCCGGGTGGCCCGTGCGCACGGCCAGCGGGCGATTGGGGTTTATCCGACGCCGGAAGACGGGGGGCGCGCGTTCTACGCGCTGGTGCTGCGAGATGGCGTGAACCTGGCCGAACTGCTGCCGACCGCGTCGCCGTTGCAACGCGAGCTGGATGTCGTACTGCTGCACGAGGGAATTCTCGAGCCCGCTTTGGGAATTACTCCGCAAGCGCTGGCGGCCGAAGCGAACCTGACCTATGAACGGGAGGCCTTGGCGGCGCTCGAAGCGGTCGACAGCGGCCGGGCGCAGATTTCTTTCTTCCTGAATGCCTGCGACGTGGAGCAAGTCATGAAGATCGCGACGAGCGGGGAAGTGATGCCCCAGAAGTCCACCGACTTTTTCCCCAAACTGATGAGCGGCATCACGATGTATCGCGTGGATTGACGCCAGGCCCGGAACGGACAACCGAACCGTCCGGTGCCGGACCGCGGAGTTTGCTCGAGGCCGTTGCCCTACGTTTTAGCGGACAGCAGATGCGCCAGCAAGCGGTCGAGGAACGGGACCTGTCCGGGGAGGATTCGACGGCGGGCTTCTTCAAGCGGAAACCATTCCGCGCGATCGACTTCCGGGAACTCCTGCATGCGACCTGATTTGGGGGGCCATTCCATCGTAAAAGTGTTGCTCTGAATACTTGGCAAGCAATCCTGCTCAACGGCCCAGGCGGTGACGATTTTTCCGCCCCGCTGTTTGACCTCGCCGAGACTGGTGAATTCTCCATCGGCCGTGATCCCTGTTTCTTCGGTGAATTCACGTTTGGCGGCCACCAGAATATCTTCTCCGGCAGTGACTTCGCCCTTGGGAATCGACCAGGCGCCGATATCTTTCGCGCGCCAGAACGGGCCGCCGGGATGAACCAGAAATACACTCGATCCATCCGGACGGCGCTGGAACAGCAATAAGCCGGCGCTCAATTTGGGCACCTGGACAGCCTCCTTGGAGCAACCGACCCCCCCGGTCCGGATAACGGAAGACAGCGGCAAGCAATCCTGACCTGCCCGCTAACATCCCTTGATGCCATGCTGCCTGAAGATGGATGATTCAGGGTAGGCGCGAACGACCGCACGGCGAGTGGTTCGCGGGGAGAGTACCATGCACGAGCACACTCACAAATTCACAATCGCAGACGACGATGCGGTACGCACGCTGATCGACAAACTACTGAAAGGAGAGACTCAGGAAATTCGGGACGAAAAGCTGTCTCTGGCCATTGAAGATGCTGCCCAACGCTACAAAGATTCCAGCGAAGAAATTCGCAGAGCTTTTTTTCACGGATTGCTGACCGGTTACAGCGTAGCGGCAAAGCTGGGGTGACGGCTCTGGCGGCTGGCCCGCCGTAGCAGGCCGCGGCGCTGCCGGGTCCGTCTTGCCTGGAGCGTTGGCGCAGGTCGCGCGGACGCTGGCTCAGGTGAGTTCCGGATTTCAATAAACTCTTGTCCGGGAGCGGTCCCGACAAGCCTCAGGGTTTGCGATGGCGGTCCGCGTAGCAAAGCGCGTCCTGAACCGTTTTGGCGATGCGGCGATCGCGCCCGTCAGGCGTGCGGTAATAGAAGATGGCAAGCAAATGACCGCGGCGATGGACCGGAGTCATCGCTTGCCAGCCCTCGAGCGCATACGGCTGGCGGGCGAAGGCGGCTTTGATGACCGGAGGGAGTTCCCGCTCGGCTTCCATCGTCGACAGGAGTTGTTCGGCAACCTGTTCGGCGCGGCGGGTACGGGCGTCCAGGCTTTTGGGCTGAACGATCCAATCGGAAAGCCATTTTCGGGAAGAGTAGTTGAGCGTTTTGAACCAGCGGGTGAACGTGCGGTCCTGCTTGAGGATGCCAGTGAGTTCGGCTGGGATCGTAATTTTGCGTTGGGCAAGATCGGGTTCCAGGCGAAATTCGGCCGTCATGCCGAGTGTGACGTTGGCCCCTTTTTGCATGGCCTTGTTCACGAGCAGGGTGTGCGTGCCTCGGCCGGTCGGGAAAAGCGAGGTGCGGAACGGGAAATGATTGATTTCACCCTTTACCTTCAGCATGGCGCGGGTTTTAAAGGCGCGGGTGACTTTTGCCGGGACGTGAATGATGGTCCAGCCCAAATTGTTTTGCGGGCGTTCAAGGGTGGCTTTAAATGAATGCGATTTCGTCACCGAGGCCATTGAAGGAACGATAGCATCTGCTCGCGGCGGTGGGAATTCAGGAAATGGGGCGGGCCCCCGGGGTCGTCCGCCCGCACGCGTTTGCAATCAAAAAGGGCACGCGGACGCATGCCCCTTTGCTTGGGAGACGTTTTGCGGAAATGCGCTTACTTGGAGAAGCTGGCGACGGCTTCGGCTTCGTTGTTATAGACATCGAAGACCGTGAGGAGTTTGGTGATTTGCAGAACTTCCTGAAACTTCGAGCCAAGATGGCAGAGGCGGAGTGCGGCGCCTTGCGACTTGACGCTGTGATGCGCGGCAACGAGCGTGCCGAGACCGGCGCTGTCGATGAAGGTGACATTGTCCATGTTGAGGACGATTTTCTTCTTCCCTTCGGCGATGAGGCTCTTCACCTTTTCGCGCAGAGCGTTGCTTTCTTCACCGAGCACGATGCGTCCGTCCAAAGCCACCACCGAGACGCCATCCACTTCACGATTTGTAAATTTCAAAGCCACGTTGTTTCCTCCTCGTCGGAAAGCAGTTCCAGCGGCAACCCGGGCCGGAACCACAAAGGGTATCAAATTTTTAGGCAACCGCAATGCGGTTAGCTGAAGCACCCTGCAGAGCGTTTAGACTTATCCCACAAATCTGAGATGCATTGCAATCGACCGAGAGCATTGCCGAACAAGTCTAGTAATAGTCCGCACAGGACATGTAATAGCCGCAGACTGTACAGATTAACTTGCAGCGCCGGGACGTTAACCGCTGCGAGCAGACAGGACAGTACCGCGAGGCATCTTCGCTTGGGTCGGCGACCACTGGGCTGACCCCCGCGGGGACAGCCTGGTGAGAGGCTGTTGCGGCCGGCTCGGTAGGGTCCCGGGCCAGCTGTTGTTTCGCGGCGTGTTCCACGGCTGCACGGTTATAGCACATTGACCGGGAAAGGGAAAAGCACGGAGCCAGGCGGCATGAAACGCATGGGGGCTTTCACGCATCTCTATGTATAGGAATGGAATGAAGTTTAGGTAGGAATTGCGTGAAGTTTAGGATGTAATAGCGAAACGCCGGCAAGCCGGTGTTCCAGGTGCTTTCGATGCGCCGTTTGATGATAGTTCTTTCCTTGGCGGTACTTCCAACGAGTTTGCTGGCTCAAGGCCGGGGTGCGGTTGCGATGCGCGCTCCGATGGTAGCGCCGCGCGCCGCGGTAGCGCAGGCGCCCCGAGCTGCCAGTCGACCAGCGGCCGCCGGGGCCGTACGAGCGCCAGCGCGCGTTGCGGCACACGCCACACGACCGGCGGGCACACCGGTTCGGCGAGCGCACTCCGCGCAGTTTGCCGGGGCCGGGCGCGCCGGACAAAGTTCGGACTACTATCCGGTGCCGGGACTCGGATTTGATATGACCCACGTGGCGGCTACGCGCGGGCAGCGCGCCGCTGGTTTCCACCGTCATGACGGGGGAGGACGCGGGTCCTTTTTCGGTGCTGGCGGATATGTGCTCTATCCCGTGACAGGTTACGCAGATACGCCGGAAGCAATGGATGAAGGCACGGGAGAAGCGAACCAGCAGGAGCAGGGCGGTGGGCCGGCCGATGATTCCGCAGAGCAGGAGAATGCCTATGTGATGGACCGGCAGAGGCAACTCGGACGACAATCGGCAGCAGCGAGTCCGGAACCAGCCCCTGCCGAGCCGCCGCGCGAAGTGCAACAATATGTGTTTGTGAAGCGGGACGGGTCGCTCATCTTTGCCGTGGGATACAGTTGGGATAAAGAGACCCTGCGTTATGTGACGCAGGAAGGATTGCGCCGCACTGTCGAAAGTGACGCAATTGATCTGAAGGCCACACAGCAGTTTAACGAACAGCGGGGAATAAGTTTCCGGTTGCCGGTGTGAGTCCGCTCGGTTTCCGGGATTGTGGTCCCCCACTCGCCGGTACGCCACCGCCGCGGCTAGAGCCGTGCCTTCCTAGAACCATACTTCGAAAGAGAAAATCTAGCGGCCGGGATTGATCGGTTCAGGCATGACCAGGCCGGAATGGGCGGGCAGGCCTGCCCGTTCGAGTTGGACTGTGGTGTGAGTGATGTTGAAATCGCTCGAGGCTTTCTCTTTTATAGCGGCCAGGAGTTGCTCGCATTCATCAAGGTGCATGTCGGTGATTCTGGCGTGGAGACTAAGGGCATGGTGATCGCCGCCGAGCGACCAGACATGCACGTCGTGCACTTCCTGAATCCCTGCAACCGTCAGGATGGCCCGGGCCACTTCTTCGATGCTGACTTCGCGCGGACGGCCTTCAAGGAGAATGTGGGAAGACTCGCGCAGGATGCCGATGCTGGACCACAGAACCAGAAGGCCAATGGCCAGGCCGAGCAGCGGGTCGATCCAGTGGAGACCGGTGAAATGAATGAGGATGGCGCCAGCAATGATGGCGATGTTGGAAAGAGCGTCGCCGAAATTGTGGACCAGGATGCTGCGCATGTTGAGATCGCTGCGCGCTTTGACCAGGGCCAGGGTAATGCCGCCGTTGACAGCCAGGGCGGCGATGGAGGTCCAGATCATCCAGCTTTCAACGACCGCAACCGGAGAGCGGAAGCGCTCGATGGCTTCATAGCCGAGCCAGGCGGAAAGCAATACCAGCACAAAAGAATTGGTGTAGGCGGCCAAGGTACCAGCGCGGTGATAGCCAAACGTTTTTTCTTTGTCCGCGGGGCGCTCGGCCCAGCGCATGGCCAGGTAGGAAAGCCCGATAGCCGGCACGTCAGAAAGATTGTGCACGGCGTCATTCAGCAGAGCGACGGAATGACCAAGGATGCCTCCGAAGATTTCTGCAATCACGAGACCGAGCGTGGCGGCCATGGCCCAAGCCAGGACCGATGGCGGAAGAGTCGGATGCTCGTGACCGGCGTGCTTGTGGCCGTGCGAGTGGCTGTGGAAGTGGGAGTGTCCCGGACCGTGACTGTGCTCGTGTTCCTGAACACAAGCGATTGGTGGGCTATGGGGTTCGCCAGCCATGAAGCCATTGTACGCGCAGACCGGGGACAGCGCAGCCCCGGACTCACGCCATTTAACACTTTGGCACTTTGACACTATGGCTTCGCGATTTCATTGACGGTACGGATGGCGACTGCGACCATGGACTGAGCTTCCCGTTCCACGAGCAGAGGTGTGGGACAAACCCAAAACAGGGGCATTCCTAAGGTGGAACAACAGGGGCAATGACGGTTCCCATAGCCAAACTGAGCTTTTGGGGCGTGCGAGGTTCCACGCCAACAGTGGACCCTGCCACTTGGCGGTATGGCGGGAACACGCCTTGTCTGGAATTTATCGCCCCGGACGGGACGCAATTTATCCTGGATTGCGGAACCGGGTTGCGTATGCTCGGCAGCCGGTGGGCGGCGCCCAATGGCGGGCAGTCGGCGGGAACGCATATTTTTGTGAGCCATTATCATTGGGATCATATCCAGGGAATTCCGTTTTTTGCGCCGCTGTATTCGGACAAGAATGAATTTTCGTTCTACAGTTTTCGTTCGAAATATCTGGGGCGGGATAGTTTGAAGCAGGTGTTTGAGACTCAGATGGCGCTGCCGTATTTTCCCGTGGATATGTCGGCGATGAATGCCAAGAGAAAATTTCAGGAAGTGGAGAGCGGAGAGAGTTTTACGATTGGAGAAAACAAGGTCACGGTGCGGAGTCTGAATCATCCGCAGGGTTGTTTGGGTTTCCGGATTGAAACGCCGGCCGGAACCATCGTATTCGCCACGGACAATGAGCCGGGCGATCCGAAGCTCGATATGAGCTTGCGGGAGCTTGCCGAGGGTGCGGATATATTCATTAACGATGCGCAATTTACTCCCGAGCAGCTGGCGACGACGCGCAAGGGATGGGGACACTCTTCCTGGCGGGAAGGCGCGAAGATTGCCCGGGAAGTGGGAGCAAAAACGCTGGTTTTGTTTCATCACGATCCGGATTCGACCGACCGGATGATTGATAATATCTTGCGGCAGGCGCGCGAAGAGTTTGACACCGTGTTCGCAGCGAGCGAAGGGATGACGATTACGCTCGGAGACGCGGCGGATCGCGTGCAGGCGCATATGCCCGGGACGCGGACGGCCCTGCGGCGCGAGGCGCAATTCCGGGCGCGGGTCTCAGGCGTGACCGAAGGCGGGAAGCAGTTTGAGGAAGAGACCATGGTGCGCGACCTGTCATTGCAGGGCGCGCTGATTTCGCTCGAGAATCTGCCGCGACTGCAGTCGGAACTGCAAGTGACCATGGAAGCGCCGGGAGCCGATGGCTTGCAATCGATGCGCTTGCGCGGGTACGTGGTGCGGATTGATGCGGCGACCGAGAAGGGGCATAGCGCGGTGGGAGTGGTGTTTACGGATTGAGTTTGCGTTTTGCCCGGACGTACCGGTTGGCTCGCAGTTTCTTCCTGTCGTGAATCCCCTGAAATGCCGGCCGCGCAGTTGGTTTGCCATGAACGGTGCTGTAGGCTTGAACTTCCAATGAGCAACCGGAAAAAAGCGGATTTTGTGCCCGTAGGGGTTCTCGACAAGAGGCGGCCGTCGAAGATGGCTCTGGTGCGGGGGCTGGTGCGGCAAGCGCCGTTTGTGGCCAAGAATTTTCGTTTGTATTTTCAGAACGCCTGGCGGCGGAAAATCTTGCGGACCAAGGTTGTCGCGCCTTATGCGGTGACATTTTATGTGACGCACAAGTGCAATCTGGCTTGTTCGTATTGCACGCAGAAGGAACCGGACGTTTTCAGCCAGGAGCTGCCGACCCACAAGACGATCCGGCTGCTCAAGAAGATTCGCCGCGAGACGGATTCGCTCGTGATTACCGGTGGCGAGCCGACGTTGCGGGCAGACATTGAAGAGATTGTCGAGGCGGCGCGGTTTGAGTGCAAGTTTCGGTCGCTATTGCTGATTACCAATGGAACTTTGCTGGACCGCAAGCCGCGAATCCTGAGTGGAGTGCACGGGCTGGTGGTGAGTCTGGACGCGCTGTCGACCGATCCGACCAATCCGCTGTCCAAGCCGGCAGCGCTGCCGAAAGTTCTGGCGAATCTGGAAATGGCGACCGAAGTTCTGGGATCGCCGCGAAGAATTACGATCAGCACGGTCATTGAGCAGTGGAATATCGGGGAAGTGGAACGGTTGCTCGATTGGTGCGGGGAGAAGGGGTTTGTCTTTGCGGCGCAATCGGCGCAGCTCGAGAAGATGCCAAATCTAGCGCTGCTGCGGAATCCGAACTATCACGCGCTGGTGGACAAGATTATCGAGAGGCGCCGGTCGGGGACCCAACCGATCAATGGAACACCGAAAACCATCGAGACCTTGTTGCGATTTCGTGATTTCGAGTGCTACCCAACCATGTTCCCGCGGGTTTATCCGAACGGGGATGTGTTCTACCCGTGCGAGCCGCTCCGTACGGTTGCCGGGAATCTACTCGAGGACGGATCGCTGCGGAAGATCTTTGCCAAGGGGAAACGGAAGTATGGGGAGATTCCTCCCTGCCAGGGAGTCTGTTATCTGTTTGGGAATGTCTTGTCGCATTATTATGTGAATGATTTTTGGGGACTCGCCGGGGACTTCATAAAGTAGGGGAAGTCCGGGGGAGTTCGCTATTGAACGTTCAGAGCTGGAAATCCCGTACAGCGCCTGGGGCCGGACGGCCCGGGGGGTCGGGGTGTGCGCGTAAGGGCACAGCCAAGGGCGGCGCAGCCAAAATTCAAGCTGGGCCGCGGGTACGCGCCTTAGCCGAGGTCGGAGATTTTCTTGTCGAGGTGAGCGAGGGCCGCTTCGAGGGATCTTTTGTGGTTGGGGTGGGTGGCGTTTTCCAGATCGTTGGCGATGCGCGTGCGGGAGAGTTGCAGGTCTTTACGGGTCTGTTCGTTATGGATTTGTTCGGGCGATTTCTGGTTGGACGGCGATTTGGCAGGGGCCTTTTCGAGTTCCTCGACTTGCGATTCTACGTCCTTGCTTTCCCAGCCTCTGGCCATGCAGGCATTTTACACCCGTTTGCAGGGGGAGAAGTTGGAAAGATTGGAAAAGAATTCGGCCGAGGCGTAAAGGCAAATGGCGGATTTGCCGAGGGTTAGACGAGCGAGCGAAGCGTAGCGGAGGACTAAAACGTCGGGCGACCCCCCGCAGAAAAGGCGGTGGCGATTCCGGGCCGGCTCAGGCGCGGGCGGCGCGGGCTTTGGCCGGGATTACCGGCAGCGCAGGACGGATTACGCCGGCGAGGGTGGCTTCCGCCGTGCGGGCGAGGTGCTCGGCGAAGACCCCCCGGTAGGAAAATTCGGCGATGCAGTCGGCCCAGCGGACGCGGAGATACCAGACGGTGTCTAGTTTTTGGGCGCGGGCGGCGATAATTTCTGCAACGGGGATCACCACCAAAGGCTGCAGGTGATCGTCGAGAGCCCAGATCCGTTCCTCGCCTACAAAAAGTTGCGCCGCGGCCGCGGGAGCGTTGCCCGGCTGATAGTGCCCGCCATTGACG
Source organism: Saccharimonadales bacterium (SeqCode) (assembly GCA_035317965.1). GTDB lineage: Bacteria > Acidobacteriota > Terriglobia > Acidiferrales > UBA7541 > Acidiferrum. Next base: position 8,955 of record DATHFT010000039.1, read on the forward strand.
ACGACCAGAGCACCGAGTTCGCGCGCTTTGTCGTCCACGAAGTTCACCGGCTTTGCCGGAGGCATGAGAATGGCGGAGATGAAAAGGCACATCCCTACCACCGCAAATAGGTAACTGTTCCACAAGCTCAGAGGCAGAACGACGAGTGCGGCTCCGGCGATGCCGAGGAACACCCGGAACAGCATCCAGGAGTTTTCGTTGCGGCGCAGATGAAGCATTTTGGGGATGAGCAGGACCGCGGCAAACAGCAGCCCGATGGCGGCCGTGCGGAGTTTGGCCCCGAAGCTCTCCGGGTGCCTGGCGGCTGATGGGGACGTGCCGCTCATGGTCTTGAATTTAGCAAAAGGCTGTTCATCTCATTCCGTCCGCTTGACGGAAAACCCTGTAAATCGAGTTTACAGGACAGTTCGGCCGGAACCAAGAACAGGAATGCAGCGGGGCCGGGAATCGCCATGGGGGGCGGGCAGCGGCACAAGGGGTTTTTGCCGCTTCTTTATAATATAAAGTACTTGACAAATAGAAGTACTTTCACTAGCTTGGAAGGACGGCGGATCTGCGGAAGGGCTTGTGAAAAATGATAAAACGCATTGCGGCCATTGTTTTCATTCTGGTCTGTACCTCGGTTGCCTGGGCCATCCTGGGCTCCACGATTTTTTACCGAACCTACGATCAGGATAAGGTCCTGAACAAAAGCGTGTCCTCGATCTGGGGAGCTCCGCAGGAGCAGGAGCCGGTCGCCATTGGCTTTGAATGGCTGGAAGAGAAAACCAGTGAAAAGGAAGAGAATGGCAAGAAAGTGGCGCGGACGGAAAAAATTCAGAGAACTACGCCTGTGGCGGTTGAAGGCAGCGATATCACGGCCGCTTTTCACATTGATTACCGGCAGAAGGGCTTGCTGTGGTTCAGCACGTACCGGGTGGATTTTTCCGGAACCTACAAGTTCAGGAATGCCACAGCAGAGCGGCAGGATTTTGTGTTTCATCTGCCATTTCCCTCCCAGAAAGCGGTGTATGACAACGTGGAGATGACCCTCGACGGCCAGCCGCTGCCCCTGAGCTTTAGCGGATCGGACGCGAGCGCGCGGGCGCGAGTCGAAGCGGGAACGCAGGGCCTGGTCCGCGTGAGTTATCACTCCCAGGGGCTCGACAGCTGGCGTTACAAGTTCGGGAAAGAGGTATCGCAGGCCAGGGATTTCCACCTCCTGGCGCGGACGGATTTTTCCGGATTTGATTTTCCGGAGAATTCGATGTCGCCGAGCGAGAAACGGAAAACGGCCGAAGGATGGGATCTGGTCTGGAACTACCAGAACCTGGTTTCCGGATTCGATATTGCGCTCAAAATGCCGCAGAAATTGCAGCCGGGGCCGCTGGCGGGCCGGATCAGTTACTTTGCTCCGGTATCGCTTTTCTTTTTCTTTTTTCTGATTTTCATCCTCTCCACCTTGCAGAACCTGGATTTTCATCCGATGAACTACTTCTTTCTGGCTTGCGCGTTCTTTGCGTTTCATTTGCTGCTGGCCTATCTGGCGGATCACATTTCAATTCATTTGGCGTTTTTGCTGTCTTCGATTGTGTCGATCGCTCTGGTCGTGAGTTACCTGCGGCTGGTGGTGAACCTACGGTTTGCTTTGCTGGAGGCGGGAATCGCGCAGCTGATCTATCTGGTCTTGTTCTCCTACGCCTTCTTTTTTGAGGGATTCACGGGTTTGACGGTGACGATTGGAGCGATCGTGACGCTGTTTGCGGTGATGCAGGTGACCGGACGGATCCGCTGGCAGGAGAAATTTGCGGGCGTTCGCACCGGGTTGCCTAATCCCGTTCCGCGCTAGGCGCCTCCAGAGGAAAAATAAAATTCGGGGAAACGGGGCGCCCGCTTGCCAGCTTGCAGTGCTCCCCGGACGCGCCAGGCAGGCCACCCGGAGCCGCGTACCGGGATCGCCACGCGTCCTGTGCCGAACCCGGGTTTTTATTCGGTGAGGACTTGGCCGGGCCTGGCGCCCGTGGGCCGTCCGTTATTCCAGACCAGCGTACCGCTGACAAAAACTTTTTCAATGCCGGTCGAGAGCTCATGCGGGTGGGCGAAGGTGGCGTGGTCGATTACCGTAACAGGATTGAACAGGACCAGGTCGGCCAGGGCGCCTTCTTTGAGGGTGCCACGATCCCTCCAACCGAGACGTTGGGCGGGCAGGCCGGTCATTTTGTGGATCGCCTGGGGAAGAGTTATCCAGTGCTTTTCCCGGACGTACAGGCCCAGGACACGGGGAAAGGTGCCGGCGCCGCGCGGATGTTCACTGCCAATGCCGCCATCACTGGCGACCATGACCCAGGGCTGCTGATAAAAGGCCTTGATGTCGCTTTCGATCATGGATTTGCCGATGACTTCGGCTTCGGTTTTCTGCGCGTCGCCTTCGCGGATGATGCGGATATACATGTCGACCGGGGAGAGATTGTACTGCCTGGCCAGTTCGGCGATGTTTTTGCCGACGTAGGCGGGATTGGGACCGAAGGCGGTGATGGTGACGGATTCAGGACCCCCGGTGTCGGCGAGCGCTTTTTCAACGCTTGCAGGATTTTCGTATTGCTTGTCCGGCATGATGACTTTGATGTTGGAGTGCCAGGCGTCGTAGGGATAGCAGTCGGCGAGAAAGTCGACGCCGCGCTGGCGGGCGGCGCTGATAATTTTAATGTAATCAGCCGCCTTGCCCCAGACGGCCTGGGTGCTGACTTTGATGTGGGAATGTTCGACCGGGAGTTTGGCGGACTCGCCGATTTTAATTTCTTCTTCCAGCGCGGAGAAACTTTTGTTGCCTTCATCGCGGACGTGAGTCATGTAGAAGCCGTGGTGCCCGGCGGCAACCTTGGACATGGCGATGACTTCGTCGGTCGAACTGTAGCTGGCGACGTCATATTCAAGACCGGTCGAGAGCCCGAGAGCGCCTTCGTTCATGGCTTGTTCGGCGAGAGCGAGCATTTTTTGAAGTTCGGCGGCCGTGGCCTCCCGGCGAAAGTCTTCGCCCATGACCAGCGAGCGGATAGTGGCGTGGCCGAACATGGTGGCGACGTTGAGCGCGGCAGGATTTCTCTTGCGAGTGGCGATCCAGTCGGCGATGGGCCAGGGCGAGTCGCCGTCGGGGCCTTCGATGATGGTCGTCAGGCCTTGGGAGATTTGGGATTCGGCGAGCGGGTCCGCTTCGAGGCCGTCAACGGAGTGATTGTGGATGTCGATGAAGCCGGGAGCCAGGATGAGGCCTCGGGCGTCGATAACGGTTTCGTTCGGGAGCGGAGCGAGTTTGCCGATCTTGATGATGCGTTCGCCAGCGAAACGGAGATTCAGCTTTTGCAGAGATCGGCCCGTACCGTCGGCGAGCTGGGCGTTGATGATGAGGGTGCTCGGGACGGGCGTTTGGGCGTTTAGACCGAACCAGGCGGACAAGAGAATGGAAACAACAAAGACTAAAAACAACCTTCCGGTTCTGGTCATGGATGCCTTTTTCAAGTTTTGCGGTTTGCGAGCGCACAGCATTGTACGGCCATTTGCGATCCCCGCGTCTACCGTGATTGCTGAAAGCCGGCGGGACTCGGCCGGCGCGCCGGGGAAACTGCTCAGGGACCAAAACTCATTCCGCCACAGAACACCGCAGGAAAAAAAATTCCTAAGAAAATCGGGCGCGTTGGGCGCGGGTGCGCAGGCGATACCAGATGGTGATGAGCGCGACGGAGGCGAGGAAAATCAGGGTGGAGATGGCGTTGATTTCAGGCGTTATGCCGCGGCGGAGGCGGCCCCAGATTTCCTGTGGCAGGGTGTTGTCGCGGCCGACCAGGAAGAAGGTGACGGCGATTTCGTCCATGGACAGGGTGAAGATCAGCAGGCCGGCAGCGATTAGGGAGAGTCGTAGATTTGGCAGAGTGATGTGCCAGAACGTCTGCAGTGGAGTGGCGCCGAGGTCAAGGGAAGCTTCTTCCTGGGCGCGGTCCAGTTTTTGCAGGCCAGCGAAAAGTTCAGTGGTGGCTACCGAGATGAGGGCGGTGCCGTGGCCGAGGAAGACGGTGAGGAGGCTCAGTTGGGCTCCGGCGAAAACCGCAAGCATCAGCAAGGAGAGGCCCGTGATGATGCCGGGGAGGATGAGCGGCAGCAGGACCAGCCGGCGGAACAGTGTCTTGCCGGCGAACTCGGCGCGGTCCAGTGCGAGGGCCGCGAGCAGGCCGAGCGTCAGAGAAAGCGCCACGCTGCCTACGGCAACGATGACGCTGTTGAGAACGGCGGTCCAGATGGCGGAGTCGGCGAAGAGCTGGCGGTACCAGGCGAAAGTGAAGTGGCGCGGAGGAAAGCCGCCGACGCCGTCGCGATTGAAGGAATAGAGAATGAGCACAACAATGGGGAGATAGATGAAGGCGAAAACGACGAGCGCATAGAGCGTGAGAAACGGAGCGCGACGAGTTGCTCTGCTGGCGCTCATTTAAACGACCAGCGTCTTTCGAGGCGTTCGGTAGAAACCAGAAGGGCGACGGTGATGGCCAGAATCGAGACCGAGATAGCGGCTCCGAGAGGCCAGTCGTAGGCGGCTCCGAACAGGCTTTGCACCACATTGGAGATCATCGTGCCGCTGGGACCACCAACGAGAAGGGGAGCGAGAAAGTCACCGAGAGAGAGAACGAAGGCAAAGGTGGCCCCGGCGATGAGGCCGGGGAGAGAAAGGGGCAGAATTACTTTTAGAAAAGTTTTCCTGGGGCTGGCACCCAGATCTTGCGAGGCTTCCATCAGCGGGCGCGGAATATTTTCCAGCGCGGCGTAAATCGGCAGGAAAACGAAGGGGGTGTAGATGTGCGTGAGCATGAGGACTACGGCGAACGGGCTGTAGAGGAGAAATTCGAGCGGGGCGTGTGTGATGTGGAGATATTGCAGCGCCCCGTTCAAAACGCCTTCGCTGCCGAGGATGGTTTTCCAGGCGTAGCCGCGGACCAGATAGCTGACCCACAGCGGCACAATCACCAGTTGATAGAGAAAGTCTTTGCGGGCGCCGGAGCGGAAGGAGAGGTAATAGGCCAGCGGGTAGCCGAGCAGCAGGGAGCACAGAGTGACGGCTCCGGCAATGCGCATGGTGCGGAACAGAACCTGGAGGTAGATGGGATTGCGGAAAAGCGTTTTGTAGTTCGCTAGAGTCCAGTCGTGGACGATAAATCCGTCGCGGACTTGCCAGAAACTGTGGGTGAACAGTAAGGCGTAGGGCAGCAGGAGAAAGACGGCGACCCACAGGAGCGGGGGAATGGAAACGAGCGATTTGTAGGCGCGCGAGTACATTTTCTACTCGGGGTCGTCGCGAACCGGAATGGCGTCGGCTGGGTTGAAGGAAAAATTCTGCTGGCCGGCGAGCGGGCCGCAGGCCGGAACACGGATTCGCACGAGCTGGCTGGCACCGCAATCCACTTCGAGAAGTTCACTGGAACCGCTGTAAATCTGTTGGCGGATCGCGGCGGTGAACCGGACGGCATCGTGTGAATCGGAGTTCGCGGAACGATTGGTGGCCAGTTCGATGGCTTCCGGGCGGAGAGAAAACGTTGTTGCGGGGTTGGCCGAGCTGGTTGGCCATCGTAGAGCGCCGCAGGTGGCTACCCCGTCGACTACACTCGCGCGCAGGAGATTGGTTTGGCCGATGAACTGCGCGGCGTAGGCGGTGGCGGGATGCATGTACATCTCACGGGGACTCCCGACTTGTTCAAGGGCCCCGTTGCGCAGGAGGGCGACGCGGTCGGACAGGGCCATGGCTTCTTCCTGGTCGTGGGTGACGAACAGGAAGGTGATGCCGACTTCGCGTTGCAGAACTTTGAGTTCGGATTGCATCTGTTTGCGGAGGTTGGCGTCCAGGGCCGAAAGAGGTTCGTCGAGGAGGAGAAGTTGCGGGCGATTTACGAGCGCTCTGGCCAGAGCGATGCGCTGTTGCTGGCCGCCACTTAGTTTGGCGGGACGACTGCCCGCGTATTCCGACATTTTCACCATTCCGAGAGCTTGGTCCACCCGCGCGGGAATTTCGTTTGCGGGCGTGTTTTTTACACGAAGGCCGTAGGCCACGTTTTCGCGGACGTTGAGGTGGGGAAAAAGTGCGTACTGCTGGAAGACCGTGTTTACCGGGCGCTCGTGGGCCGGGAGGGTGTCGAGGCGGATTTGCGACATCCAGATTTCACCGGACGTGGGCGGTTCGAACCCGGCGATGAGGCGGAGGAGCGTGGTTTTCCCGGAGCCGCTTTCTCCGAGGAGCGTGAGAAATTCTCCGGAGGCAATTTCGAGAGAGAGTCTCTTCAGGACTTCGTGCGGGCCGAAACTTTTTGTTACTGCGCGAACTTCGACAAGTGCAACGCCGGACGGCGTCGCGACGCGCGGCGGATTCTGTGCGGTTTCTGTCACTGCGCAGCTTTGACCTCGTTCCACACTTCGTTGTACCTGGCGCGGCGCGGAACGTCTTGCCAGAAATAGATTCGCTTCATATAGGAGTCGGGATCGTCGAGGTGCAGGAGTTTCCGCTGGTCCTCGGTCATGAACTGAGCGGCGCCGGGGTTGGCGGGCGTGTAGTGCGTGACGTCGGTGACTTTTTTCTGGGTTTCCGCCTGGATCATGTATTCAAGAAACTGCTGGGCCAGTTCTTTGTGAGTGCTGGCCGCGGTTATCATCAAATGATCGATCCATCCGGTCGTATTTTCTTTGGGGATGATTTCACCGATCGGATAGTTGAGCTTGCGAAGCTCGACGGTCATGAGCGGCCAGCCCATGGCCAGGTTGATTTCGTGGTTCTGGAAAAGATTGGTGAGTTCGGCGCCCGTGGACCACATTTTGCGGATACTGGGTTTCAGTTCGATTAGCTTTTTCTTGGTGGCCTCGAGTTCGGCGTCGGTGAGGTTGTAAAGGTGCGCGGGGTCGGGGCGGTCGTAGCCGAGCGTCTGGGCGGCCATATAGATGGTCGAGATATCGTCCCAGACAGAAATTTGGCCTTTGTATTTCTGGTCCCAAAAAACCGACCAAGTGTCGGGCGGCTGCGGGAACACAGTGGTGTTGTACAGGATGGGGTCAGGTCCCCACACGAACGGGACGCCGTAGATTTCGCCATTGAGTTTTACCAGCGGCATGTCGCGGAGTTTTTGCGACAGTTGGGAGTAGGAGGGTATTTTACCGAGATCGAGAGGCGCGGCGAGATGGGCGCGCGTAATGGAGGCCGCAACGTCGCTGGACGGGGAGATGATGTCGTAGTTGGAGGCGCTGCCGCCGCGGAGTTTGGCGACCAGTTCGTCGCTCGAGCCCATGTAGGAGGCGGCGATCTTGCAGTGGTGGGATTGCTCGAAGGATTGAATGAACGAGAGGTCGGCGTAGCCTTCCCAGACCAGCAGGGTGAGGGTGTTGTCGGATTTCCTGCAGGAAGTGCACAGAAGCGTGGTGGCTAGGAACAGGAGAAAAAGAGTGCGGAGTTTCATTGTTGGCCTCGCTGTGGGGACGGGAAATATTGGGCGCTTGACCCGTCTGGCTCGCAGGCGGGGCGTGCCCCGCCCGCCGTCCGGGAATCCGTGAGCAACGTGGTGAGTGGTTTCATGATTTATTTGGCGCTGGACTCGTAGACGACTCGTCCGCCGACCAGGGTTAGCTGGACTCTGGTCTCGCCGATTTTGTGGGGATCGATTTCAAACAGGTTCTGGTTGACGATGATTAGATCGGCGAGTTTGCCGGGTTCAAGAGAACCTTCGGTTTTCTCACGGCGACCGGCGACCGCTGCGCCTAGCGTGTAGGCTTCGATGGCTTGGGCGAGAGTTTGTGCCTGCTGCGGGAGCCAACCGCCTGCGGGTTGGCCTTCAGCAGTTTGCCGGGTAACCGCGGTTTGCAGACCTCTCCACGGATTGAGCGTGACCACGTTCCAGTCGCTGCCCGACGCGAGGCGCCCCCCTGCGGCGGCGATATCGTGCCAGGCGAAACCGCGGCCGGCGCGATCAGGACCCAGTGCCGTGGCCCAGACCTCGAGCGTGTCTTCGTCGGGGTAGGCATGGAGCGGTTGCATGCTGGCGATAACGCCGAGTTTGCCGAAACGCGGGATGTCGGCGGCGGTGATTGTTTCGATGTGTTCGATGCGCGGGCGGCGGTCGGAAGTGTGATTTACATTTTCGGCGTTTTCGTAGGCATTGAGCGCGGTGCGAACTCCATAGTCGCCGATGGCGTGGGTGAATAGCTGGAAGCCGCGTTTGTCGAGTTCAGCGACGGCGGCTTTGTAGGTGTCGGGATTCCAGAAAAGCTTGCCTTTGGTACTGGGATCATCGGCATAGGGTTCCAGCAAGGCGGCGGTGTGGGATTCGACGACGCCATCGAGCATCATTTTTACGGCCCCGGCGGCCAGCCAGTCGCCGGTGTATTTTTTTCGAGCGTCTTCGATAGCGTCGATGTCTTGCGGGCGGAGTTCGGGCGGATTCAGGAAATAAGCGATATACATGCGCACGGTCAGCGCGTCGTGGCGGCGGAGTTCGTCGTAGAGTTCGAGTTCGGGGAAGTCGCCGCCGGCACTGTGTACACGCGTGAGCCCGTTTTGATTGGCCCAGTGAAGTCCGTCGCGGAGGGCTTTTAGTTTTTCAGCGCGCGTGTCGGCGGGAACGACCTTGTCGACCAGGCGACTGGCGGATTCCTTTAAGGCCCCGGTGGCTTCGCGGGTTTCCGTATCGCGAACGATGATGCCGTTGGCTGGATTGGGCGTGTCGGCGGTGATTCCGGCGAGTTCCAGGGCTCTCGAATTCGCCCACGTGGTGTGGCCGTCGAAGCCGGAGATGAATACCGGGCGAGTCGGAAAAAGTTCGTCGAGATATTTCTTGTGGGGAAGTTTTTCCGAGCCGAACATGGCGTAGTTCCAGCCGCTGCCGAGAATCCAGCCGTCTCCAGGGTTTTTCCGGGCGTAGTCGCGAAGAATCTTCTGGATATCAGAGACGTTTTTTGCGCCTTCCAGATTGACGCGATCGAGGCTGAGAGAACCTTCAAGGAAATGGATGTGGCAGTCGACGAAACCGGGAAGGACCAGCTGCCCGGAGGCGTCGATGACTTTGGTGCCGGGGGCACGCAGCCGTTCGACGTCGGTGTCGCTGCCGACGGCGATGATTTTTTCACCGCGAATGGCTACGGCCTGGGCCCAGGGTTGTTTCGCGTTGACGGTGTAGACCCGTCCGTGCAGGACGACCGTGTCGGCGACTGCAGATGCCTTGGATTGCGCACTCGCGGGGCCCGAAAGCGACGGGAACAGGAAAGCCACCAGCAGGAAGCGAGAAGGAATTGCGAACTTCATTTGCACCTCGACCAGGAATTCAGAGAACAAAGTACCAAAGCTGCCGGAAGAATTGCCTAAAATGTTGGCGGCGTATTGATCCACAAAAGCCAGGTTTCGCTGCGACCGGGATTCCTCCAGCGGTGCGGCGTCGAGCTTTCAAAATAGAGACTATCACCAGGCTCGAGAACGTAGTGTTCGCTTGAATCCAGCCAAATTTCAAATCTGCCGCGCAGAACGTGCAGAAATTCCTCGCCTTCGTGTTCATAGGATTCGCCGCTTCCGCCGCCGGGCTTGATGCGGAAAAGATGTGGCTCCATGGCGGTTTGTCCCCAGGCCAGCAGCTCCATGCGCACGTCGGGCGTGGTTTCGAGAACTTTTCTTTCCGCAGGACGCACCAGGCGCGGGTTGTCACCGGCCGCTTCAAACAGAGAAAGGATGTTGGTGCGATAGAAGCGGGCGATCCGGCGGAGCGTGGCGATTGAAGAGCGCATCTGGCCGCGTTCGAGAGCACTCAAAAAACCGACCGAGACTTTGGTGGCTTTGGCGACTTGCGCGAGAGAAAGTCCGCGACGAATACGGAGACGGCGAAATCGCTGGCCAGGAACGAGAGCAGCTTCGGCGGGGGCAGAAACGATTCCCTGCCGTTTGAGAACGTGAACAATGGCAGCGGGATTGAGACCGCGCGCACGACGGAGAAAGACGGCGCGCTGGAGCAGGCGGATGTCCGCCTCAGAGTACAAGCGATAGCGGCTTTCGGTGCGTAGCGGAGTGACGAGGCCAAGCGTTTCCCATGCGCGCAGAGCGGAAGAAGAGATGCCCACGCGCCGCGCGACATCGCTGATACGAATGCGCTTGCTGCCGGCCTGGGCCTCGCGCATTTTCGATAGCTTCAATAAATTCTTTCTGCTTGACACAGGTAACGGCTTTCTCTAACTTTGCTGCATTATAGTAAGGTTTCAAAGGGGTAGCAACCCCGAAGAATCGATGCCGAAAACCAATTTCTTCGGGGCAAGGGGTGAGTTCATGAGTTCCAGCCAGAATTTCTGGCAAAGCCGCCGGCTTTGCTATTCCTTGATTTTTTCTGCAGCGACACTGTTTCTGGCTGTGCTGCTGGCTACGCCGTTGGCGGGCGCGCAGAGCACGGGCGGAAGAATCCGCGGAACGGTGACGGATGCGAGTGGAAGCGCGGTGGTCGGCGCGCAGGTAGTTCTCGTGAACGAAGCCACCAACATCAGCCGGCAAGCGCGGACCAATGACACCGGAGAATACCTGTTTCTCGAAGTGCCGGTGGGAAGCTACGAAGTGGACATCGCACAAACCGGATTCAAGAAATTCGCGCGCAAGGGCGTGGTCGTGCATTTGAATGAAGGAATTGGCGTGGATATTGCCCTGGTGGTCGGTGGTGCGTCGGAAACGGTGGAGGTCACCGGCGTGCCCCCGGTGGTGGACACCAGTTCGACGCAGCTGGGCGCCATTGTAAATTCGCGCGACGCGACGCAACTCCCTCTTAACCAGCGTGATGTGTATCAATTGCTGCAATTGCAGCCCGGGGTGCAGTCCCAGCTTGGCAATGATTTGTTCTATGGATCCGATAAAGCCGGAGTTGTGACGGTAAATGGCGGCCGGGGCCGCTCCAATAATTATTCCGTAAACGGCGGCGATGGCAACGATCTGTTTGCGAACCTGCCCGCGGTGCAACCGTCGGCGGACAGCATTGAAGAGTTCCGTGTGATTACCAACAACTTTGATGCGGAGTTTGGGCGGAATTCCGGGGCCGTGGTTAATGTGGTTACCAAGTCGGGCTCCAACAGCCTGCACGGCAGCGGATTTGAATTTTTCCGAAATAAAGTCCTGAATGCCAAGGGTTTTTACGATCCGGACAAGCCGGATTCGATTCAAAACCAGTTTGGCGGAACAATTGGCGGACCCATCAGGAAAGATCACACCTTTTTCTTCGGATCCTACGAAGGACGCCGGATCAAAAAAGGTAAATCATCGAATCCCGTGCCGCTGCCGACCGACGCCAATCAATTGGGAGATTTTTCCAACGGTGACGATACGGCAGAATTTGCCGGAACCCTGAACAGCCCGCAAGTCGCTGACGTACTGAACAGCCGGCCGGGTTGTGCGGCGGGTGTGGCCAGTGGCGGAGGCGGAGCGATCGCAGCGGGCGCCGCCTACAGCTCAATATTCCCCAATGCGCACATTCCCACAGCCTGTTTTGATCCTCTTTCGGTGGGCTTGCTGCAGCAATACGTGCAGCCGACATCGGACGGAGTTTTTCAAAAGGCGCCGAATTCCTTTGATCGCGGTGATCAATTCACCATCAAGGTCGATCACGACATCAACAAGAACCAGAAGCTTTCCGTTTACTATTACTTCGACGATGACAATTCGCAGGATCCTTTTGCCGTGTTTCAGGCGGCCGGAGGAAACCTGGGCAATTTTCCGGGCGTATTTACCACGCGAACGCAACAACTCAATGTCTCGCACACCTGGACCATCGGGAGCAGCATCGTCAACGAGGCGCGCTTTTCCTACTTCCGCGAAGGACAGGCAAAATTTGATGCTCCGCTGGTTACCAGCGACATCACCGCGTCCTGCGGCACCGCTCCAGCGCTGTCGGCCATTTGTTTCACCGGGACCTCCGACACCGGGCTTCCCGCGAGCCCCGATTTCGGAATCCATCCGGGCCTGGGATCGAGCAAGGAAGGCTTGCCTTTTATTTCTGTGGATGGCGGACTTTCGATCGGGAATAACTTTGAAGGACAGTTGCCGCAATCCGGCAAGACCTATCAGGTTTCCGACAACTTCAGCAAGATTGTGGGAAATCACAGCTTCAAATTTGGCGTCGATTTCCGGAATCAGCAATTTGACCAGCGCTTGTATTACAACGTGAACGGATCGATTTCCTTTGGAACGGGCGGTGAAAATGATCTGGGCGGGGTGGATTCGGTAGTCGGGGGCGAAACTGTAAATGACGGCAATGTGTATCCCAATTATCTACTGGGATTGCCCAGTTCCTATTCGCAGGGTTCCGCTCAGGATGAGCTGGTGCGCAGCAAGTCGGTGTATCTGTTCGCGCAGGACAGCTGGAAACTCAAGCCGAATTTGACTTTGAATTACGGCGTCCGCTGGGAGTTGAACACTCCGCTCAATGACATTGGCCATAAGGTGCAAACTTTCCGGCCGGGACAGAATTCGACGATTTATCCGTGCGTGCTGGACGCCAGCAATCCTTATTATGATGCGAGCGCGCCGGACGGCGGATGCGCGGAAAATGGATTCACGCCGACGGGACTGGTTTTCCCAGGCGACACCGGAGTGCCCCTGAGTTTGACGAGCACCTACTACAAGGCTTTTGCGCCCCGACTCGGTTTGAACTGGAGTCCGGGGGCTCGCGACGGTTGGCTCGCAAAGCTAACCGGCGGACCGGCCAAGACCAGCATCAGCATGGGCTGGGGCATGTTCTATAACCCGATTGAGCAGCTGGTGCTCGAGCAGTTCAGCGCGGAGCCGCCCTTTGGCGGAAGCAATTACATCGCAAACCCCACGTTTCAAGCGCCGTTCCTGGACCAGGACGGTACCAGCTGGCCCAATCCGTTTAACGGGATCCTGAATCCTCCCCGCGGGACTGGGCTTGACTGGTCAAACTTCCGGTCGATCCTCTTGTTTGGACAGTTTCCAAAACAACTGAGGCCGCAGTATTCGGCGCAATACAATTTCACCATCAAGCGCGAGCTGCCCGGCAACATTTTGTTCCAGATTGGATACGTCGGTTCGCAGGGACACCGCTTGCTGGCGTCCTACGATGTCAATCACGGAAACCCGCAAACGTGCAACGACTTGCAAGCGATTTCGGATGTGACGGGCGATGGAAGTCTGGCCTGCGGAGCCTATTCCGCAGACAATCCATACACGATTGCAGCGGGTGAAATTCCGGTTGGAATGACGCTGCATCTGCCCTACGGTCCGACGGCGTCGGTAACCGGACCGAATCCCACCCCGATTACGCTCGTGGGGTTGCGGCAATATTCTTCGCCCAACTGCGTTCCGACCACCGGAGTGGGCTGCCCGGTGGACGGCATTCCGGTGTTTTCCAATATCTTCAGCGAGGACACCATTGCCCATTCGAATTACAACTCGCTGCAGGTCCTTCTGGAAAAGCGGTTTTCGCACGGGTTGCAGTTCCAGGCCGCTTACACCTACAGCAAATCGCTCGACAATGCGTCGAGCTTTGAAAGCTCGCTCAATCCGCTGGATTTCAATTCGACGTATGGTCCATCGCTGTTTGACGCCCGGCATCGCATGGTTTTCAGCTATGTCTGGGAACTGCCAGTCCCGAAGTACTCAGGATTCAAGGGACAATTGCTGAGCGGTTGGCAGACCTCCGGCATTTTGACGCTGCAGACCGGATTTCCGATCCGCATCACCTCGGGAGACGACGTCGAAGAGTTGAGCAGCTACTTCTTTGAACCGCCCGGAGAGCCCAACCTGACGGGGCCGTTCCATACCCAGGACGCGCGCAAGAATGATGGCTATGTGTTCGATCCCACGCTGTTTACCAACGATACCGTTCTACCGGGAACGATTGGCAACGCTCCCCGATCGATCTGCTGCAATCCGGGTATTGCCAACTTTGACGTGGGAGTTTTTAAAGGATTCCAGCTCAAGGAACGCTTGCGCGCGGAATTCCGGGGTGAGCTCTATAATATTTTCAACCACTCGCAGCTGTACAGCGTGGACGGGAATATCTCGGATGGCTCTGATTTTGGCAAGGCACTGAGAGCCCGGGATCCCCGGGAAATTCAGTTTGCGCTGAAATTTATTTTCTAGCGCAGACTAGGGAGATCAACAACGGTTCACCAGGCGCGGCTCGCGAGGGCCGCGCCTTCTCGCGAGGATGGAAGGTTTTTCAATCGGCGGATTTTTCGCAACAAACTGACTGCAGGGAACAGACCTGTTCGGGTGAGGGCGCCATGGCCAGCCCAGTACGGAGCCTCAGATGCACGACGCATTGCAAAAGGAAATCGCGCTGTACGAGAAGCGCACTCCGAAATCGAAAGTGGCGCACGCCCGGGCGGAAAAAAGAATTCCGCTCGGCGTGGCCAGCAACTACCGGCATTACGAGCCGTATCCGATTTTTGTCGAGGACGGGCGGGGCAGCAGGATTCACGACATTGACGGCAATGAATATATCGATCACAACCTTTGTTTCGGCGCGCTGATGGCCGGGCATTGCCATCCGGCGGTGGTCAAGGCGGTCGCCCAGAAGCTCAATGAGGGAACGACGTTTGGCATGCCGCACGAGCAGGAATGGGAGCTGGCGGAAGAAATTTGCGCGCGGTATCCGGTCGAGATGGTGCGCTTTGGTTCCAGCGGCACGGAAGTGACCATGCACGCGATCCGCATCGCGCGCGCGGCGACGGGGCGGGACAAAGTCATCAAATTTGAAGGGTCGTATCACGGTTTGCACGATACGGCGCTGGTTAGTGTGAAGCCGACGGCGGAGGAATACGGGGATCCGGACGCGCCGAATTCGGTGGCGGGCGGCGGGGGAATTCCGAAGTCCGCGGTGGCCAATGTACTGGTCGCGAGTTTTAACAATCTGAAGAGCGTCGAGAACCGCTTCAAACAATATCCCGGAGAGATTGCCGCAATTATTCTCGAACCCATTCTGATGAACGTGGGATTGTGCATTCCGCAGGCGGGCTTTCTCGCTGGATTGCGGGATTTGTGCAACAAGAATGGCGCGCTGCTGATATTTGATGAAGTGAAAACGGGAGCGAAACTCGCCTGGGGCGGCGCCAGCGAATACTTCGGCGTAAAACCGGACATGATTTGTCTGGCCAAATCGATTGGCGGCGGTTTGCCGCTCGGGGCCTTTGGTGCGAGCCGCGCGGTGATGGATCTGATCTCACAGCACAAAGTGTTTCACGGCGGGACCTACAACACCAATCGCGTGGCGATGGCGGCCGGACTGGCCACGTTTCGTGAAGTGTTGACGCGCGAAAACTACGAACACGTTGGACGGTTGAGCAAACGACTAACCGAAGGGTACCGCGGAATCGTGGCTAAGTCCGGGTTGCAGGCGTATGTGGCGAGCGCCGGAGTGAACGGCGCGCTGATGCTGTATCCGCATGAGATCCGGAATTATCGCGATTGGACGGCGATTGATGTGGATTTGTGGCGGCAATACTGGTTCGCGATGGTGAACCGCGGAGTACTTGCGCAGCCGTACTGGTGGGATGAGCAGTGGACGATTTCCGTGCAGCATACCGAGACAGACATCGAGAAGCATTTATCGGTGTTTGAAGAGATTGCTCCGGCACTCGCCAAGGCGCAAAAGGAACGCGGCGCACAGTTTGTGGGAGCAGCGGGACACTAAATCGACCCAGAGGCAACGGAGATTCCTGTTGGCAAACGAGGTCACCACTTCGCAGTCCGGTACAGCGCGGGGAAGTTTGAAGCGTGTACTGGGAAAATGGGACCTCGTTTTGCTTTTTGTAGTGGCCGTTTTCAATCTCAATGTTGTGCCGTCAATTGCGGCGAACGGCGGCGTGACGGTTTGGTTGTGGCTGATTTCGCTGGCGCTGTTTTTCTGGCCACAGGGAATTGCCGTAATTGAACTCGCGGATCGCTATCCGGGTGAGGGTGGAGTCTATTTGTGGGCCAAGGAAGTATTCGGCGATTTTCATGGATTTCTTTCCGGCTGGTGCTACTGGACCAACAACATGATGTACGTGCCAACGGTAATGCTGTATTTCGTGGGTGTTTCGGTATTTGTGCTGGGACCGGGGCATGCCGGGCTCGCCGACAACAAGGCCTTTGCGTTATCGGCGTCGCTCGTACTTTTGCTGCTGCTGGTTGTGCTGAATGTGGTGGGACTCGGCGTGGGGAAGTGGATCAACAATTTTGGGGCCATTGGCACGGGGATGGCGGCGGCTGTTTTGATTGGATTGGGAATCGTGATTTGGCTGCGCTTTGGAACGACGGTCACCTCGGCGGATTTCAAGATTCCGGACAATCCGAGATTTGTGTTGAATTCTTTTGGCGTCATCTGTTTTGGGTTGGTGGGCCTCGAACTGGCATCCATCATGGGCGATGAGATTGAGAATCCGCGCAAGATTCTCCCCGGTGCAGTGGCCTGGGGAGGCCTTCTTTCCGGGTTCCTGTATATCGGAGCGACTCTGACCCTATTGATTGCCGTCAGCAAAGAGGGAATCAGCGTGTTGCAGGGCATTGTGCAGGCGGTGGGGCACATGGCGTCGCGGGTGGGAGTGCCCTGGATTGTGGCGCCGTTTGCTTTTCTGCTGAGCGTATCCATTGCGGGGATTGGTTCGGCGTGGCTGGGCGGTTCGGCGCGGATTCCCTTTGTGGCCGGGCTCGATTCCTACCTGCCCTCTTGGCTGGGAAAAGTGCATCCAAAGTATGCGACGCCTTATGCGGCGCTGATCGTGCACGCGGTGGTGTCGATGGTCCTGGTGATTATCAATTTTTCGTTTACCGGCGCCGGAGTGCAGGAGACCTTCCAGAAGTTATTGTCGCTGGCGGTGGTGTTGCAGCTGATTCCTTTTCTTTATATGTTCGCGGCACTCCTGAAGATTGCGCTGAGCGAGCGGTTTGTGCCGGGGCGCTACGGCAAGACGACGCTCGTCTTGTCGGGAGCGAGCGGGCTGGTGACGACAATTCTGGGAATTACCCTGGCATTTTTCCCAGCACAGCAGATTCAATCGGTGCTTTCGTACGAAATCTGGATGGTGGGCGGAACTCTATTTTTTGTGGGACTGGCGGCGTTTTTCTTTTTTGTTTATGGACGAAGGAAAGAAGCGCGAAAATTGGCTGAAGGCGCGGTCTGAGATGCAGCTCTGCAGGCTGCAGTACTGGCATATTGCGATACGGGGAGGTTGTCATGTCAAGCAGTGCGACAGCTGGCGTGAAGATATATCAGAACTATATCGACGGAAAATGGGTGGCGGGTTCGACCGGTGAAACGTTCGCGGTCTATGATCCGTCGACCGAAGAAGTGATCGCGCACGTAGCTTCGGCTACCGCGGCGGACATTGACGTGGCTGTGGCCGCGGCGCGGGCGGCGTTTGATTCCGGACCGTGGGGACAAACCAACGCAGCGGAGCGCGGACGGATTCTCTACAAGCTTGCCGAAAAAATTCGGACGAATGCAGCCATGCTTGCTGAACTCGAGTGCCGCAATTCCGGCAAACCGATTGTTGAAGCGGAATATGACATTGCCGATGCGGCGACCTGTTTTGAATATTACGCTGGCCTGGCCAATAAGGTTTTGGGGCATGTCAATCCGGTACCCGCGAATGCCCTCAGTTTTACGATGCGAGAGCCGATGGGTGTAGCCGGTCAAATTATTCCCTGGAATTATCCGCTGGTGATGGCGGCCTGGAAACTCGCACCGGCAATTGCGGCGGGCTGCACCTGCGTGCTCAAGCCTGCCGAACAGACCCCGCTGACGATGATGGAAGTAACGCATTGGTTTGAAGAGATTGGGCTGCCGCCGGGCGTTGTGAATGTGGTGAACGGGTTCGGAGAAACTGCAGGCGCGGCTCTCGTGGCGCATCCGGGAGTGGACAAGATTGCCTTCACCGGAAGCGCCGCGGTTGGGAAGATTATTGTGAAAAGCGCGGCGGACACCTTAAAGCGGGTGACGCTTGAGCTGGGCGGCAAATCTCCCAACATATTCTTTGACGGCGCGGATTGGGAATCGGCAGTGGATGGAGCGCTTTTTGGCGTTTTCATCAATCAAGGAGAAGTTTGTTCGGCAGGCAGCCGTATTCTGGTCGAAAAGAAAATCTACAAGAAGTTTGTGGAAGCGATGACCGAGAAGGCCAAACGAATCAAGCTCGGGCCGCCGCTCGAGCGCGAGACCAAGATGGGGCCGCTCGTCAGCAAGGAACAATATGACCGGGTGTGTTCGTATTTGGAGCTGGGAAAGACAGAAGCCAAGGTAGCGATTGGCGGCGGACGTCCCAAGCAGATGGGCAAGGGATATTATGTTGAGCCGACCATATTTTTTGACGTGGACAACAATGCGCGGATTTCGCGGGAAGAGATTTTTGGCCCGGTAGCCTCAGTGATTCCATTTGAGGGCGAGCCGGAAGCGATTCGAATCGCAAATGATACGCCGTATGGTCTGGCTGCGGCGGTTTGGACGCGGGATATTTATAAAGCGTTTCGGGTGGTGAAGTCCTTGCGGGCGGGAATTGTGTGGGTGAACCATATGCAGCCCACCTACGTCGAAGCGCCGTGGGGCGGATACAAGCAATCTGGATTTGGGCGGGAGCTCGGACCTTGGGGCATGGAAGAGTATCTCGAAACCAAACAGGTCTTTGTGAACCTGGATGAAACGCCGATTGGTTGGTATTAAAAGATAAAGGATTGGCAATCATGAAAAGTATTGAGATCAAGACGGAAATTCCCGGTCCGAAATCGCGGGCACTCATGGCGCGGCGCGAAGCGGCCGTGCCGCGCGGCCCTTACCATGCAACCCCACTTTTTGCGGCCAAGGCTGAGGGAGCGACCATTGAGGACGTCGACGGAAATCGATTCATCGATTTTGCCGGCGGAATTGGATGCCTGAATATCGGTCACCGGGACCAACGGGTGGTCGCCGCTGTGCGCGAACAGTTGAATCAATTCATGCATCTTTGTTTCAGCGTGACCCCGTATGAGAGCTATGTGGCGGTGGCGGAAAAGCTCAACGAACTGACTCCGGGGAAATTCAAGAAAAAGACGTTCATTATCAATACCGGAGCAGAAGCGGTTGAAAACGCGATCAAGATAGCGCGCGCTTACACCGGGCGGCCGGCGGTGGTGTGCTTTGAAGATGCGTTTCACGGACGCACGCTGCTCGCGATGTCGCTGACCAGCAAGACCAATCCTTACAAAATCGGATTTGCGCCATTTGCGAGCGATATTTACCGAATTCCCTATGCCTATCCTTATCGCGCGGGGACGGGAGCTACGGCGGAGAGTTTTGCCCAGCATTTGGAAGATGCATTCAAGAGAGTCGTTTCGCCGGAGTCGGTCGCCGCCGTGATTGCCGAGCCGGTTCTTGGCGAGGGCGGATTCGTAGTTCCGCCGAAGGATTATTTCCGTCTATTGCACGGCATCTGCAAAAAACATGGAATCGTTTTTATTTCAGACGAAGTACAATCGGGAATCGGGCGAACGGGAAAATGGTTTGCGTCGGAGCATTTTGGGGTCGAACCGGACTTGATTACGACCGCAAAATCACTGGGCGGAGGACTGCCCATTGCCGCGGTGACGGGCCGGGCAGAAATCATGGATGCCCCGGTCGTCGGAGGACTCGGTAGCACGTTTGCGGGGAATCCCTTGGCGTGCGCCGCGGCCCTAGCGGCAATCGAGACGATTGAAAGAGATGGATTGCTCGAGCGGGCAACGAGGATAGGACGGCTGTTTGAGGAACGTGCACTTGGATGGCAGAAAAAGTGGGCGCTCGTTGGAGAAGTACGCGGGCTGGGCGGGATGTGCGCCATTGAGCTGGTGCGCAACCGGGAAACTCGCGAACCGGCGGATGCCGAAACAAAAGAAATAGCGCATTATTGCTACGAACATGGCTTAATCATGATTACCGCGGGGACCTACAACAATATCGTGCGAATCCTGGTGCCGCTGGTCGTAAGCGATGAGCAGTTTAGTGAAGGGCTAGACGTGATGGAAGCGGCACTGTCGCACGTGGCCGAGAGTAAGCTGGCGGCGCTTTCGCACGCGTAAATTCCATCCGGCGGGATGCCGCCCTGCGGAAACGAAACAATTTGCCGTCGCGAGCATCCAAACAACCTGGGAGTCCTACCATGGCGAGCACAGCAATCAACACACCGAATACGGCCGGAGAGTTCAAAGACGGCAAATTGTTTCGCGAATCCTGCTATATCGACGGGCAGTGGGTACAGGCTCAGTCGGGCAAGGCATTTGATGTTGATAATCCGGCTACCGGCGCGACGCTTGGAAAAGTGCCCGATTGCGGGGCGGCAGATACAAAATTGGCGATTGCCGCGGCCAGTCGGGCATTTGCGACCTGGAGCAAAACCACCGGAAAAGAGCGCGCGGCGATATTGCGCAAGTGGTACGACCTGGTGATGGCCAACCAGGAAGATCTGGCGCGGCTGATGACGCTCGAACAAGGAAAGCCGCTGGCTGAGTCTCGGGGCGAGGTCGCTTACGCCGCCTCATTTCTGGAATGGTTCGGGGAAGAAGCGAAACGCATTTACGGGGACACCATTCCGCAACACCAGCGTGACAAAAGGATTGTCGTAGTCAAGCAGCCGGTTGGGGTTGTCGCGTGCATTACGCCCTGGAATTTTCCGTTGGCGATGATCGCGCGCAAGGCTGGTCCTGCGCTGGGCGCGGGTTGCACCATGGTTTTAAAGCCGGCTGAGCAGACACCTTTCTCGGCGCTGGCGCTCGCAGAACTTGGCGAACGTGCGGGTGTGCCGAAAGGCGTATTTAACATCATTACCGGCTCGCCCCAGGAAATCGGCGGCGAGCTGACATCGAATCCAGTGGTACGCAAGGTTTCCTTTACGGGATCGACAGAAGTTGGAAAGCTGCTAATGCGGCAGTGCGCGGGAACGGTAAAAAAACTTTCGCTCGAGCTTGGCGGAAACGCGCCGTTTATTGTTTTTGAGGACGCCGATCTGGATGCGGCGGTTGAAGGCGCTCTGGTTTCGAAGTATCGCAATACCGGGCAGACCTGTATTTCAAGCAACCGGATTTACGTTCAGGACAGCATTTATGACAAGTTCGCGGAGAAGCTGGCCGCTGGTGTGAAGGCGCTCAAGCCTGCGTCGGGGCTTGAAACGGGGGCAACGCAAGGACCGCTCATCGACGACGCTGCGCTGGCAAAAGTGGAAAGCCATATCGCGGATGCGAAGGCCAAGGGCGCCAGCGTCATTCTGGGAGGAAATCGGCATTCGCTTGGCGGAAGATTTTTTGAGCCGACGATCCTGACCAACGTGACGGCTGCGATGGCCCTGGCAAGGGAAGAGACATTTGGACCGGTCGCGCCGCTGTTTCGTTTTAAGGATGACGATGAAGTGATCCGGTTTGCCAACGATACGGAGTACGGACTAGCTGCCTATTTTTACGGACGCGACATCGCGCGCGTGTGGAAAGTTGCCGAAGCACTCGAATACGGAATTGTAGGAATCAATACGGGAATGATTTCGACAGAAGTTGCGCCATTTGGCGGCATGAAGGAATCGGGGTTGGGGCGCGAAGGTTCGAAGTACGGGATGGACGACTACGTCGAAATGAAATATCTGTGTTTCGGGGGAATCGCCTGATAGCCCGCTGTATCCTTTGCCGTTATAAACTTCCACCAATCTGAAGTGCATGGACGGATGTATGGGCGCCCCAGTCAATGTCTCCGCCACGACCAGCGTGGGTTCACGCAGATCGTGGACGCGCGTTGGGCGCGAGCGTAGATATCAATCCGCCAGCGGGCCTACCCGTCGACACTGGGATCTGCTCTCTCACACCATTGGACGAATCTTTCAAACGGTTCGATATACGCCGGATTGAACTTGTCTGCGGAAGGCCGCAAACGGCTGGGTCGCTGCTTGAGATTTAGTGTTGCCCTGTTGAAGCTGATTTGGAGGATTTCTGATGTTAAAGCGACGTGAACTTCTCAGGCAATTGTCGATGATGGCGGGTGGCACGGTATGGGCTAGTCCTATTTGGCCCATGCTCGGTTTGAGCCAAGAGACGAAGAAAGAAGCCCCACTTGCAATACCGATTCGCGGGTTGTCAAAAAAGCAAGGCACGCTGCTGCAACCGATACAAATAACGGTTCAGCATCTCGGGTCAGATGCGACTGCAATCACAAAGATGGATGGCACCGAGGTCGACAAAAGAATTGTGACGGAAGGGATGCACACATTCCGCATTTTCATTCCGCCGGTCGGCAGAACCAAAACGTCGGCGATTGAAGTAATTGTTGGTGAAAAAGTGCATTCAGCGGTGGTAACCCTCCAACCCGTGCGCAAGATCCTGATTTACATTCTTCCGCATTCTCACCATGACCTTGGCTATACCGCTCTTCAGCCGGATGTTGAAGAGATACAGATACAAAATATTGTGAAAGGGATAGAACTGGCCCGCAATACCGCAGACTACCCTGAAGGTGCGAGATTTGTTTGGAACCTCGAAGTGCTGTGGGGCGCCGATTTGTTCATGCAACGCAAGTCGCAGACGGAAAAAGAAGAATTCGTTAGCGCCATGAAAAAAGGTTGGTTGGCTCTCAATGGAATGTACGCGAATGAATTAACCGGCCTATGCCGCCCCGAAGAGCTTTTGCAACTTTTCCGTTACTCGAATGAGCTGAGCAAGCTATGCGGGGTCTCCATGAACTCTGCCATGTTGAGCGATGTGCCCGGTTTTACATGGGGCACTGTAACGGCGATGGCCCAGGCTGGGGTTCGTTATTTCTCCGCCGCCCCAAACTTTTTCGACCGCATTGGCACCTTTATGGAACGTTGGCAAGACAAGCCATTCTGGTGGCTTTCTCCCTCAGGCACAAACAAAGTTCTCGTATGGGTTCCCTGGACAGGCTATGCCATGTCTCACTTAATGAAAGCAAACGAGGAGTGGGTTGCAAAGCATCAAGAACGCCTGGATAGCGTGAAATTTCCATATGAGATTTCGCACATCCGCTGGTCGGGTCATGGCGACAACGCTGAACCAGATCCGGGAATATGTGAATTCGTCAAATCTTGGAATGAAGAATATGAGTGGCCGAAATTCAGAATCTCTTCGACCAGCGGGGCATTTTCCGCATTTGAAGACAAGTACGGAACCGAACTACCGCAGTTCAAAGGTGATTTGACGCCGTATTGGGAGGATGGCGCTGGTTCCTCCGCTCTGGAAACGGGTATGAACCGTGCAACCGCAGATCGCTTGACACATGCGGAATCCCTGGAGGCGACGCTCGCAACTGAAAATTATCGGCCTGCTGCTTTCCATGAAGCTTGGAGAAATGTCCTTCTTTACTCCGAACACACCTGGGGCGCTTGGTGCAGTGTATCTGACTCGGAAAGCCCCTTCACGATCGAACAATGGAAAATAAAACGCCAATTCGCTGTAAATGCCGAAAGGCAATCAAAGGAACTTCTTAGTACTATCTTGCGTTCCTATGGAGTATCAAAGACAAAATCTGTTGTCGATGTACTCAATTCCACTTCCTGGATCCGATCCGAGTTAATTGTTCTGTCCCCAGAGATGTCTGCTAGCGGTGATCACATAAGCGACGATCACGGCGTATCAATGCCTTCACAGCGCCTGGCGAGTGGGGAGTTGGCATTCCTGCCTGACCAGGTGCCGGCATTTGGGGGCGCCCGATTCCATATTTCGGCCGCACCAGCGCACAAGCCTTTGAAAATTGCTTCCATCAGGAATGGCGTCTTGGAAAACGGAATCATACGCGCCAGCTTCGATCTGAATACGGGAAATTTGGTGGAACTTGCGCTACACGGAAAAGCGGGCAACCTCGTGGATACCTCCGATGGGGGAGCAGCGAACAAGTTCCTTTTCCTTGAGGGGAAAGACATTTCAAAAATTCAGACCAGCGGCCCGTGCAAGGTTGTTGTTGAAGAGTCGGGGCCGCTTGTCGTTTCACTTCGCATGGAGTCTTCTGCTCCAGGGTGCAAAAGTCTGGTGCGCAGGGCCCGTCTGATCGCAGGTGCAGACTGGATTGAACTCACGAATGTAGTAGATAAAGAGCGGGCACCTCTCAATCCTCATCCTGGTCAAGGAGGGCCAGGCGACGAGTTTGCTCAGCGCGGAGCGAAAGAAAGCCTGCAATTTGCATTTCCGTTTGCGGTTCCGGGCGGAAAAATGCACATAGAAATTCCTTTTGGAGTGATGCAACCAGAAATAGACCAGCTGCCCGGTTCATGCAAGAACTGGCTGCCGGTCGGCCGCTGGATTGATGTTGCCGATAGCAGTAGAGGCGTGACCTGGGTATCTCTCGATGCACCACTAGTCGAAGTAGGTTCTGTCACGGCCACGATGCTGGGCTCACAGACGAATCCAAATGGGTGGCGTGAGAACATTGCTCCCACGCAGAAGTTTTATTCCTGGGTGATGAACAACCACTGGGGGACAAATTATCGCGCCTACCAGGAAGGCGCTGTGGAGTTTCGATACGCGTTACGCCCTCATCGCGGATACGATCCTGTGGCTTCCAGCCGTTTGGCGATCGGGTTGTCCCAGCCCCTTGTAGCTTCGGCGGCGAGTGCAAAGTCTCCATCTCATTCGCTTTTGCAGGTCGAACCCGCCGATGTTCTGGTTTCGGGTTTCAAGCGCAGCGCTGATGGCAAGGCATGGATTGTCAGGCTATTTGGAGCCTCGGGACAATCTCGGCGCACAAAGGTGCGTTGGAGAGAAGGAATCTCCACCTCTACCTGGCTCAGCGATATGGCTGAGCAGAAATACAAACCTGTTGACGATTATGTGGAAGTCGCCGGCTGGGATCTGGTTACCCTGCGGATTGAGCTTGCCTAGCGCCTTCAGATGACAACTCGAATTGTTCTTGGATCGATCCTGCTCGTTTGGTCCCCCATTCCTCAACAAACGCACGAACTGGATCGTATTCTGAGCCCCGACACAAGACGTAGATTTGTACGACGCAGCGGATCCTTACAAAGCTCAATGACAAGAGGACGGCCAATTTAGCCATGCCCACTTTCTGCCTGCCTTTAGTACACTGAACCGACCGGCACCGCAGCTGCGAGTACGTGCGAACGTCTCATCCATCCATTGAGCTCGCAGCTGCTGCATCCGCTTGGGAGGCTCGGAAAACCATGGACGCCGATACACTCCGTGTCGCACGCGACAAACTCATACGCGTCTTTCGTTATCTTGAGGCTCTCAACCAACACCGCAACCCGGCAAGGAAACAGATCAGCGAACAGATTTGGACGCTTTGGCTCAAAGACCTTCCCGAACATCCCTCGATTCGTCAGGGTACCCCCAGACAGCGCGAAGCGGCCGAGACACAAGAGAGTAAGACCGCTGCAAGCGAAGTGGGTCAGCCCGAAGAACAAGCCTTCATTCTAAAGGTGAGTCGCCCGCGGCTGACAACGGCACCGTCCCCGCCGACCGAACTCGAATCCTGGCTCGAGCGAGGTTGGGATGACCCTTCCAAAGAGATTTCCGTTCGGGCCACTCAGAACGAACCCGATGAACAAGGCCAAAGCAGGACCGTAAATTTCCATGACGATCCAAAGCGCCTCTCGGCCTTCAAAACATGGGACGAGAAACGCGATGAGTGGGCCAAGAACGAAAAGCCCGCGCGCGCGTCCATGAAAATCTTCGAAGCATTTTATGAACTCTACGGCCGTCTGGACCGCGAAGCCGAGCGGGTGGAGCTGGTCCTGGGGGATGGAATCCTCAGCTGGCGGAGGCCGGAGGGAGGGATCTATCATCCGATCCTCTTGCAAAGATTGCAGCTCGAGTTTAATGCCAGCATTCCCGAGTTCACGCTCGCCGAGACCGAAGTTCCTGTCGAGCTCTACTCGGCGCTCTTTCAGTCCATGTCTGACGTGGATGGCCGGGCGATCGGGCGGTGCCGGGAGGAGCTCGAACAAGGCAGCTTCCACCCACGCGGCGATGACGCAACTTCCGGTTTTTTGCGGCGGCTTATCGTTCAGCTCTCACCGCGCGGAGAATTCTCGGAACGGGGCGCGCCGTCTGGAGAAAAAGATGATCCTCAGGTCGGGCGCGATGCCGTTGTTTTCCTTCGTAACCGTACCCTAGGATTTGCTGCTGCCATCGAGGGCGTGCTCGCCGACCTGCGGACGCGCGAAGACCTGCCTTGGTCGCTCCTCAATATCGTGGGCGAGGAATCTCCTGTTCCCGAATCAGAGGAACTGCAGGCGGCTACCGTCCCACTATTGCCGATCGAACACGACGTGCTTTTAAGCAAGCCCGCCAATCCCGAGCAGATCCGCATAGCCAAGCAGTTGTCTGAACATGGCGGGGTTCTCGTACAGGGCCCACCTGGTACCGGCAAAACGCACACGATCGCAAATCTTGTCGGCCATCTGCTCGCACAAGGAAAGAGTGTGCTGATCACGAGTCACACGACCAAAGCGCTACGCATGGTACGTCACCATGTCGTCGAAGAACTGCGGCCACTTTGCGTAAGCGTGCTCGAAAGCGACCTGGAAAGCAGGAATCAGTTGGAAAGCTCGGTGGGCTCGATCGCCGAGCGTCTCTCGCGGGCCGATAGCTCGGCTCTCGAGGCTGAAGCCAGCCGGCTCGAAACGGAGCGACGCGTGCTTCTTGGCAAGGTGGAAGAGATTCGCACGCAGGCCATCGAAGCACGTTCCGACGAGTACCGGGACATTGTCCTCGCTGGTAAGGCCTGGTCTCCGTCCGATGCTGCCCGCAAAGTCACAGCGGAACAGAACGTAAACGGCTGGATTCCCGGTCCCGTGAGTCCGGGTGCGCCGATTCCCATTTCTGCGGGCGATCTGATTGATCTCTACCACACCAGCATCACGGTCGACCGACAGCAGGAATTAGAACTCTCCGGCCCCTTGCCCGAGCCGACTCAAATCCCCAATCCCGAGGATTTTCGTGGAGTCTTGGCGGAGCGCGAACGACTCAGTAAGGAGGATCGCACCGTTGGTTCGCAGTTTTGGCAGGCTGACTTCCCGTCCGACCCTAAGCGCATCGAGGGTCTAGCCGCCAAGCTCGCTTCCGCTGTTGAACCCCTGCTTGGAAAGGAAAAGTGGAAACTCGATGCCGTCTACGCCGGCAAATATGGCGGGGCCCACCGGCATCCATGGGATCAACTTATTCATTCCATTCGCCTCGTGCACACCGAAGCAGCAAGAGTTCAGGAACTAGTGCTGAAGCTCGCCCCGCAACCCGCGCTGACGCATTCGCTTGAAGATCAAGAGCGCATTGCCGGGGAAATACTCGCTCATTTTGAACAGGACGGCGAGCCTGGATTCTTCACCTTTTTGACGCATCGGAGCTGGAAGGCGTTCGTCGATGGCTCGACCGTGAATGGCGCCACTCCAACTCACCAGGAGCACTTCGAGGGTCTGCACGCGTCAACACGTATAAGGATCTTGAGACGTGACCTCGCGACCCGCTGGGATCGCCAAGTGGCTGTAAACGGGTCTGCTCCTTCGAGCCGAATAGGATCGGAGCCAGAAAAAACTCTGATCCAATTCTGTGATCCGATTGCGAATTGCCTGGCGTGGCATGAGAAAACCTGGCTGCCACTTGAAACGGAACTGAAGGAGCTTGGATTCTTGTGGGACAAGTTTATGGCCGAACAGCCCGTTGTCGTCGGCCCAACCGGGGAAGTCACCCGCTTGGCAAATGCCGTAGGCGGGCCTTTGCCGGCAATTCTCGCCGCACGCTTCAGCCGCATCCAGTTGGAACAAATCGACCTTTCCATACAAGGACTGCGGAGCCGTCTTGAAACTCAGTGCGCCGCCTCCCCGGCTTCTCGCATTACGGCAGATTTAACGAGTGCCGTCAGCAGCGCTGATGCAAAGGCCTACTTGCGAGCTTTTGGCGCTTTGACAGATTTGCGAAGCCGCCGCGACGATCTCAATCTCCGGAATGCTCTGTTGAAGAAAGTTGAACCGACGGCGCCCTCCTGGGCGGCAGCCATACGTAACCGGAGTGGTGTCCACGGCGGAGAACAACCTCCTGGGGATCCCGAAACCGCTTGGATTTGGCGCCAACTTGAGCAGGAACTCAATCACCGCGCCAGCGTTTCACTTGAACAACTACAGGCGAAAAACGACAAGCTGCGTGAAGAGCTCCGTCGCGTCACAGTGGATTTGATTGATCGCCGCGCCTGGGCCTTTCAGGCCAAGCGCACAACCTCTCGGCAGCGCCAGGCGCTAATCGGCTGGCTCGACACCATCCGCAGAATCGGGAAAGGCACAGGCATTCGCGTGCCGAAGCTGCGGGCGGAAGCGGCAAAAAAGATGAGGGAATGTCGCAGCGCGGTACCGGTGTGGGTGATGCCGCTCTCACGAGTCGTGGAGAATTTCGACCCGCGCAGTGCGCGCTTCGACGTCGTTATCATTGATGAAGCGAGCCAAAGCGATGTCATGGCTCTCATGGCTCTGTATCTCGGCAAAACCGTATTGGTGGTCGGCGACCACGAACAGGTTAGCCCCACCGCCGTCGGCCAGGACCTAGGGATTATCCAAAATCTGATTTTTGAGCACCTCCAGGGGATCCCGAATTCTCATCTCTACGACGGACAGATTTCCATTTATGATCTTGCCCGCCAGTCGTTTGGTGGCACGACGTGCCTGGTTGAACATTTCCGGTGCGTGCCGGAAATCATTCAGTTCAGCAACAAGATTTCCTATGAAGGGCGGATCAAACCGCTTCGCGACACGAGCAACGTCTTTCTTCGGCCACACACAGTACCTTACCGGGTACAGGGAGCGAGCCGCGACGCAAAGGTCAACCCGCAGGAGGCGCTTGCCGTAGCATCGCTCATTTGCGCGGCGATCGAACAGCCTCAGTACGAGAAAAACCGCATCAGTTTCGGCGTAGTTTCTCTCCTGGGCGAGGAACAAGCCATCGAGATCGAGCGCATTCTCAGAAACCATCTCCCGCCGAACACCTATGAACGCCACCGAATTCTGTGTGGAAATGCCGCTCAGTTCCAGGGCGATGAACGGGATGTTGTTTTCCTTTCGATGGTCGATACTGCCGAGCATGGTTCCCTATCCCTTCGTGACAGGCAACTTTTCAAACAGCGCTTCAATGTCGCCGCCAGCCGCGCGCGGGATCAAATGTGGCTCGTCTATTCGTTGAACGCGCAGACCGACCTCAAAGCGGATGATCTTCGGCGACAACTCATAGAACACGTGGAAGACCCCGCGCATCTCATGCGCGTTTTGGAAGAGAAAAGCAAGCGCGCGGAGTCCGCTTTCGAGCGTGAAGTGCTGAAACGTTTGGTTCTCGCTGGCTACAGAGTTACCCCACAGTGGAGAGTCGGAGCTTACCGGATTGACCTGGTCGTTGAAGCAAACGACAAGCGGCTGGCCGTCGAATGTGACGGCGATCGTTATCATCCTCTCGAAAAACTCGGCGAGGACATGGAACGTCAAGCGATTTTGGAGCGGATGGGATGGACGTTCTCAAGGATTCGTGGCAGCGAATTCTTCCGGGATGCCGATCGCGCCTTGGCGCCTGTATTTAACAAGCTAAAGTCACTTGAAATACTTCCGCTCGGCGAGGTCAAGCAAAATGAGCCTAGTTCCTCCAATGAATTAACCGCCCAAGTGATTCGGCGTGCGGACGAGCTTCGGGCTAGTTGGTGCGCGTCCCGCTAAAGCAATCCGAGATGGTCGGGGAACTTAGCTTGCAACGAGCTCACGAGAATCTCAAACGCTGGTAGCTGGCGGAGGTTTTGGAGGTAAGGATCCTTCAGAAAGAAGGGCCAGCACGCGTAACCGCTGCTGACACTTCGCTCCAACCACTCAAATGCAGCTTCACGCCGCTCCAACAGAGCATGTATGCAAGCGATTTGATAGTAACTGTGGTGCGCATGCCCAAAGGATTTTGGGCTCGCACAAGCCGTGGTCAGGCAGTCCAACGCTTTTCCCGCTTCTCCGGTCGACGCGTAATATACGCCTTCCAAACTGACAATCAGGGGTTCTCCTGGTAACAACCGGCCCGCCTCAGCTAGCAAGGCTTTTGCTTCCTTCAAATTTTCGGTCATCAAAGCCAGTTGAACGGCAAAGTAGATTGGATACTTGTTTTCTGGACTCTCGGCGCGCCAGGCTTCGATTTCCTCGCGCGCCAAGTTGTATTCTTGGTTCCAAATGTACACTTGCACGATGCTGTGACTAACCGCTTTTTGGGGATGAAATGGCCGCGCTCTCTCATACATTTCACGGGCGTGATCGAGCAGCCCGATATGTGCCAAGATCGTGCCCAGACGGTTGTAGGCTTGCGGCTGATTGTTCTGCAAGACCAACGCTCGCTTGAGCTCGGCAATCGCCTCAAGATGTTGGAAGTTCTTCGACGGCCCCCACAGTAGAAAAGCGTTGGCGACATGCCCTTCGGGCAAATCCGGATCCAGTTCAAGCGCTCGACGACAATGAAACTGGGCCCTTTCCAACCACGCGTTCGCTGGATCCAGTTCAAAATGGCGCGTCGTGCATACCAGGGAAAGGGCGGCGTGCGCCAGAGAAAAAGCGGGATCTCGAGTGATCGCATTGGTCAAGTGTTGAGCGGCTACGTCAAGCACACCTGGATCGCCCGAGGAACTGAGACGGTAGCCCTGTATGTATTCCGCATATGCCATCGGGTCGTTGCTATATCGACGGCGGCGTTGGAGCACCGCTGGGCCCAGGGGCCGGTTCAACGCGTCGGCGATTTGCTTCGCAATCTCGTCTTCAAGATCGGACAGGCGGTTCACGTCCAGATCGCGTTTCCTTGTGAAGCAGACACTCTGCAAATGAATGTCAAACATTTCTATCGACAGGCGCCACAAGCCTTTTGACATTTGAATCGCGCCGCGGACTACAAAACGCACGCCAAGACGCCAAGCGGTCTCTGCTGGTGTCGCCTCGACCGGGACATTTACCACCGCTGAAGTCGGTAAAACGTCCACACCCGGCAAATTTCCTAGGCGCGTGACCAGGGCATCGGCAAACCCTAGACATACGCCACTGTCATCCGTGGCTTTCCCGAGAAGCATGAGCGGCAAGACGGCTAACGACGAGCGCTCGCTCCACCCGCCCGCTTTCTCCGTGCTGACTTCGCGCGTGGCACTCGACCCGAAATCGGATTGTGGATAGCGCACGTCAATTACACGCACGGGCCCGATAAATCGGTACCCTTTGCCTACCACGGTTTCTATAAAGCGTGGTTTAGCGGAGTCGTCACCGAGCGCGGTCCGGGTTTTTCGCACGATATTGTTGATATTGGGCTCTGTATCGATGAACAGGTCCGAGCGCCACAATTTCGTGACAATTTCCGTGCGCGAGACCAGCTGTTCTCGCCGGCCCACCAGGAAAATTAGCAGCTCCATGGGCTTTTTCTCGAGCTTAACGCGCCGGCCCAACCGGCGGAGCTCGTAGCGCCCCAGGTCCAGTTCGATCTCATTCATTCCCGGTCTTCTGTGTCGCATAAGGCTCTGGCAGATCATTATCCCTTAGGAATCAATAACTTGCCACGATAGGAAAAAGATAGGCAAACGGTATCCCCTTTTCATTGGAATGATCCTTTGCGCAAGACATGATTCCCCCGTTCGATACTGAGCAAACGGAGGCTCAATCATGAAACGATACTTGTTCCTTACCATCGCAGTGACTGTCTTGTTAGCTTCGGCGGGGATGCTTTTCACCTCTGCCGCGCACGATCATTCTCACGCAAAAAACGCATTCACGCCAGATACCATTCCCTGGGCTCCGGCGCCGCCGGTTGTGCGCCCGGGCGCACAATTCGCCGTGCTCGAAGGCGACCCGACCGCCTCTACCGGCGATTTCACAATTCGGCTGAAGATGCCGGATGGGTTCCGCATCGCGCCGCATTTTCACCCACATCGAGAAAATGTCACGGTTATCTCCGGGACGTTCAAAGTCGGGATGGGCGATGAATTCGAAGCCCACAAGATGACCGCCTTCACCGCCGGCAGCTTTGCATTTCTCGACCCCGACATGCATCACTTCGCCATGGCTTGCGGAGAAACCATCGTTCAGGTCCACGGCCAATCTCCGTTCCAGTTTACCTATGTCAATCCTAGCGACGACCCTAGCGCGAATAGGTAAATAAACGGCCCAGGAGCGGTGGGCAATCGCACCCTGGGCCACGTCCAAGGAAAGAATTCCTCGTGAAAATCTCTCATAAGCTGTTTGCAATCTTGACGATGGTCGTATTAGTGGCGATCTTGCTGACATCGCCCGCTGGCGCCGAAACTATCAGCGTCCCAATGGACATTGACGGGGTACGGATTTTCGTCGTAGTCCTTGTCAACGATAAGCGCGCCCGGCTCTTGTTGGACACTGGAGCTGGAATAACTTTGGTTGAACCACAGTTCGCCAAGGGCACAAGGGAACTGCAAAGCGTCTTCACTCAGCAGTTGGCAGGCTTTAGCCAGGCCTCGATTCGCCGTGTGAGCCTCACGCTGGGCGAACTGACGCTCAAAGATGTGCTAGTCGGAGTGCTCGACATGACGGACGTCAAGAAACGGGCGGCGATGGATATGAACGGAATGCTCGGCGAAGATGTCCTTTGTCGCTTTCGATCGGTTCGAATCAACTTCAAGAACAAGACTCTCGAACTAGAACGCTAGGTTTTGCTGGTTTGCGCGAGACGCAAATTTACCCACGCAGGAAGAACTGACACCAGAGCGGAAGGGGCCGTTATTGTTGGCGGCCGTCTGTTCCACCAAGTCTTTTGTCTGTGTTATGTTGTAGAGACTTCGGGCCTGTAGCTCAGCGGTTAGAGCAGCGGACTCATAATCCGTTGGTCCCAGGTTCAAATCCTGGCGGGCCCACCAACATCTTCTTTGTACAGTCCGAGGACATCCTTTACAGAACGTTCCGAAGACATACTTTACACCCTTGGGCCAAAGGGGATGTTAAGGGGCTGCAGAGTTTTTTCCTCTAGATCGATATAACCAAGATCGTAGTCCATAAAAGTCACTAGCCAGATGCCATCATCGACCTCCTTGATACCGACGGCTTGACCCGCCAGGGAAGTGCTGAGATTTATTTTCTTTCTAAAAATACAGATCCTTCCGCAGTAGGTGACCAGAGCTGTGCGATCGTGGAACGGATAGGAGAGTTCTCCTAGGCCCCGATATTGCCGCGTGGAAGCCTTATAAAATTCGGCGGGGCACTGCATATTGAGAGCTTCATGCGGACGCTCGTAGTTAAACTCGCGAACGAAAGCGTCGAATTTGGCTTGTTGCTGAAGGAAGTTGGAACCGGCTGGCCGCGTAGCTTCGATTTTTAAGGTTCGATGCATGCGTTCATGACGGCCATTCTGTTGAGGACAGCCAGGCTGAATGCGCTCGATGGTAATGCCGAGCCGCAGCCACCAAACGGCGAGTTTGCTCAAGTTGAATAGACCGTTGGGAGAGGCGAAGGGCACGCCGTTGTCGCTGCGCATGTTGGAAGGCAAGCCGCGCTCCCTAAGAAGCCTCTCAAATACAGTAAAAGCGTAGTCTTCTCGGGTGGAGGAAAGCGCTTCACAGGTGAGAAGAAAACGGCTGGCGTGGTCGGTAACCGTCAGCGGGTAGCAGTATTGGTGATTTCCCAGCAGGAACTCGCCTTTGTAATCGGTGCACCACAGCTCGTTGGGCCGCAACTAGCAGGAACCAAGAAGGATCGTTGGAAATTGAAGTTCGACATGGGCACACGAGGCGGCGCCCGGCAAATGTAGTTTGATATGCTATTGTATATCATTTACGGAAAAAGACATAAATTAGCATATCAAATGCAACATCACTCTTCATTGACTCTGTCAAACTGATATGCTAAACTATATATATTATGGGTGAGAATATAACAAAACATATCAGACCAATTCGGATCCACGGCCTACCCGCCGATATCCGCAAAGAGCTGAAAGAGGCGCGCACCAATAAAGGATGGAGCCAGCGTGAACTCGGCAGCAATCTAGGTCTTCCGCAGATGCATGTCTCGGGAATCGAATCCGGGAAGATTGTCCCTCGGTTCGATACTCTGCTCGACTACGTGCGCAGCCTCGACCACGATCTAATCCTCGTTCCCCGCACACTGGTCCCCGCCGTCTTGGCGTTAATCCGAGAGCACAAGGCGAGCAGCAAAACAGACGGCGAAGAAGAGCGGCCACTGTACGCAGTGAATGACGACGAACCAGAGAAGCGGGAACGGCACACCGATGAAATCTGAATACAACAATCTAAAGGCACTGGCGGTTCGCCTCTACGGGCGCCAGATCGGCATCATCAACAAACTGGCAGGTGAGCGGCAGTTGTTTTCCTTCGAACAGGAATACGTAAACGATACCGACCGACCGGTATTGAGCCTGTCTTTCAAAAGTGCGACCGGAAGTGTCGTAACTTCCACGCGTCCTGTGAGTCGCCGTGTCCCTCCCTTTTTCTCGAATCTACTACCCGAGGGACCGTTGCGCGAATATCTCGCGAAACTCGCGGACGTGAAATCCGAGCGGGAGTTTTATCTACTGGCCGTGCTGGGTGTGGACCTTCCTGGCGCTGTGGTCGTCGAACCGGTTGACGCCAAAGAACACGCAGATGAAGTTGGAGTGGTCGAAGTCGAAGACGCAGTTCACGCTCCGCAACAGGCGCTGCGGTTTTCGCTCGCCGGCGTACAACTCAAATTCTCGGCGGTAATGGAAGCGACGGGTGGGTTGACGGTTCCGGCAGGAGGAAAGGGTGGCGCCTGGATCGTAAAACTTCCATCGGCGAAATATACGTCCGTCCCGGAAAACGAATACGCGATGCTTGAACTGGCACGGCGCGTCGGGATTGCCGTGCCTGCCAACAAACTCGTAAACATTGAGGAGATCCACGGTCTGCCCGAAGAAGCACACACGGTTGGAAAAATGGCGCTGGCGGTAGAGCGTTTCGATCGCCTACCGAACCATCAGCGGGTGCACATGGAAGATTTTGCGCAGGTGTTCGGTCTCTATCCGAACGACAAATACGGACATCGCAGCTACGCGAATATTGCTTCTGTCCTGTGGGCTGAGTCGGGACAGGAAGCGACGTATGAATTTGTGAAGCGCGTAGTTTTCTCGGTGGTGATGGGGAACGCCGACATGCATTTGAAGAATTGGACCGTGCTTTATCCGGACCGCCGCACTCCGGTGCTGTCGCCTGCGTACGATCTCGTTTCGACCGTGCCTTACATACCTAAAGATACGCTAGCTTTGAATTTCGGCGACAGCCGCGACCTTCACGAAATAACGAAAGATCAGATCCGCCGATTCGCGGAGGCGGCACGCATTCCTGTGAGCCCGCTCTGGAATATCGCTACTGACACAGCAGAACAGACGGCGGAACTCTGGAAGGGACTTGAACACCGTGACGCTCTTCCGAAGGAACTGCGCGCGCAAATCGAGAACCAGATTTTCGGAGTGGCTCTCGCGGTAGCCAAGCAATAGTCGACCGCACATGAATATGCGAACGGGTCTGGCTGAGAACAAGTTGAGAACAAAACCCCAAAATACCCCCCTAAAACAGCCAAAATGACGCAGTAAGAAGCCAGAAGAATCAGCTACTTACATGATGCTTGATTTTCCGTTGGTCCCAGGTTCAAATCCTGGCGGGCCCACCAACATCAGAGGCGGGAGGTTTGGTTAAAGCTCACTCTGCCTTGTTCCCACAGACCAATCGCTTTTTGTTAATTTTACAGGATTCTGAATTGCCCGACCTTTTCGTGTCGTTTCGCCGCACCCGAGAAGTCCCGTTTCTAAGACGGGTTCAGCAGAAACTGATTATCTTCGGGGCGCGTGAATACGAAGGGGAAGCACTCTTGCGTAGTTTGAAAAATCAGGATCAGTGGTGAAGATCGATGAGAGTTATCACGGAGTGATCAACAGCGAGAAGTTCCTGCGCGTCGAAGATGTTTTACAGAATCAGGATAACGTGATTTCGATCAAGGCGAGCGGTGTGATGCCCATCTCAACTAGTGCAGCGGAAATCGGGTCTCGCGATTTTCATTGAGAAGAAAAGTTTTTGTCGTCAAGAGCGCGCAAAGTCGAGCAGCAGTTTGATGTCGTTTTCATTTGTGTCGAGCGCACGAAGCGCGGCGAGATACTGGGCGCGCGCGTTGCCTTCCGCAACGAGGTTTGCTCGTTCTCCCCAGGTGAATTCCCGCTTGCCGTATTTTACAGCGAGCACGTCGGTCATCATGCGCGCGTGGCGGCCGTTTCCGTTTGGAAATGGATGGATTTTCGAAACAAGCTGGTGATGAAGGCGGACAAAGCATTCGTCAAGCGGGAATGTCTTGTGTTCCAGCCAATACTGAACGTTGCCGAGGAGTTGCGGAACGCGTTGTAGAATGTCTCGGGGATCACAGCCGATGTTCAGTTCATGCTGGCGATACGTTCCTGCCCACTTCCAGACCTGGTCGAACATTTTGGCGTGGAGCGTGCGGACGTAGGGCTCCTCCAGTGGGTTTGTTGAGTTCATCGTGCGATTGCTGAACGCCCACGTTTGTCCCTCGAGGATGTTTAGCGCCTCGTATTCGTTGAGTTCTTTCATGGTGCTGATTTTCGGAATGAGTTGGTTGGCTTCTTCCGGGCGGATTGGGGTGTTCCCGTCGGAATATTGGTGATTGAGGATGAAGTTCATTTTGTTTTTTCGCGGCGCAAGCGCCGCTTAGCCTCATTCTCAATCAGTTGACTGCTGTTTTCTGGTTTCTGGTCCTCGAGCGCCATTGTGTGGACGACGCGTTGCACATCACGACTGGCACTTTCGCGCGCCGGGCGTTCCGCGAGTTCCTCAAACGAGCCGGACTTCGGGACGAAACTATAGATAAGGTCGCAGCCCATGGCCTCGGCGACCTTACGCAGTGTCGCCAACGTGATGCGGTCGGTGGCTTCTGCGCGCTCGAACATTTGAACGTTTTGCCGCGGCACGCGCAGACGCCGACCGATGTCAGCCAGAGTTAGGCCGAGGGCTTCGCGAACCGCAGCGATCCATCCGCCGGAAGGACGCGGGGGCAGACTCTTGGCCGCCGCAAAGCTGCGGTCGAGCTGAGATCGTCGTAAACTTCTGAATTCCTGGTTCATAAATGCTCCGTCACGTTATAATATGACGTCTAGGCAATATATGTCAATTTATAAGATGACAATATGTAATGAAATGACACCATATAAAGTGACATTCAGTAAACCAGCGGTCATCTTATAAGGTGACAAATGTGGCAACCGGTTCCAGAAAATATTTGTTATTCGCGAATACCGAAGAAGGGCAGAGGTGTTGTTACTTCTTATGCCGCCGAACCGCTAAAAAGTGAAATTGCTGCCTCGAATGGTCTGCCGCCAGTTCGGACTTGGCAAGAAGGCGACACCCGGGGCACAGGCCTTGAGCCGCTCTATAAAAGCGTGCTTCATGCCGCACTGCGCGACCCTGCGCTCTACCAGCTCCTGGTGTTGGTGGATGCAATTCGGGAGGGCCGGGCGCACGCGAGCGAAATTTGGCGGAACGCGATTTGGTCCAAAGATTGAAAGAAGGTCATGGCCAATCCCAATCTCAAACTTCTCACGGACGCGGCCAAGTTGCTTGAGCTGATTCTCGGCGAACTGGTGTTTGTTGGCGGTTGCGCGATGGCCTCGTTGATCACCGATCAGGCGGCGTCCGACGTGCGTCCGAGCGACGCGAATCGTTTCCGGTCACCGCCTTTTCGGCTTACGTAATTATTAGTAGACGTCGAGGTCCCGAGCAACGACCACTTCACCGCTGTACCCGGACAGCACCTCTTGCAAGAGTTCTTCGGGCGATGACGCATTCGGACGCAGCGCTGGCCGCAGAACAATCGACGCATGGTAGATGATGAGTAGGCGCGGTT
This sequence comes from Saccharimonadales bacterium (SeqCode), assembly GCA_035317965.1. Classification (GTDB taxonomy): domain Bacteria; phylum Acidobacteriota; class Terriglobia; order Acidiferrales; family UBA7541; genus Acidiferrum. The sequence continues at coordinate 46,806 of DATHFT010000039.1, forward strand.
TGGCCTTACTGGCGAGTTCGGCGAGTTGTTTTGTGTTGGTGTGGTACTTCGCGGAATAGGGTTGAAAGTCCGGCCGCTTCGCAAGGGATTCCAGTGTCGTTGCCTCGTGAATAAGAACGTCACAACCGTGGCATGCGTCGATGGTGGTTTGCGAGTAGGTCGTATCGCCCGATATAACTATGCTGCGGTCAGCGGTATCGAATCGATAACCGTAGGTTTCGGGGAAAGCGTGTTTTGTCGGGAAGGCGGTAACGGTGACGTTCGCATCTTTGTAAACCACGCCAGGACTAATTTCATGGACGTTAACCTTGTACGTATCGCCGAAATTGGGCGGTTGCCACGTTTCCGTCGCGACGCGTTCTGCAATGTCGGCTTGCCACGCCGCTAGTATGTGATCGGTCATCGCCTTGATTCCCTTCGGGCCGTAGACCTCAAGAGGTACCTTTCGACCCATCACCCATGGCGTAAGAATGAGATCGGGATAGCCAAGGGTATGATCCGAGTGCAGGTGCGTAGCAAACGCTATGGTCAGGTTCACGGGTTCCAGCGCCGGTATTCCCTTGTCGAACATTGCTGCCTTGGCGCGCCGTACGACGCCCGCACCAAAGTCAACCAGGTATGCCCGGCCGTTGACAACAATCGCGGTAGCAGGACCTGACCTGTCCGGATCCGGGAAGGGGTTCCCGGTCCCCAGTAGGACAACCTGTGTCTTGCTCGGCGGACTTGGGGACGCCTTCTGCTGAGCGGCCAGGGATGCGGTGAGAATTGCAGAACAAACCATGGCAGTTCCAAACAATCTAGTTAGAACTTGAGTATCCTGATAGCGCATACCTTGGCCTCGCTCTCGCATTTCCTTAGCGCACTGGGAGTCCTAGAATCAATCCGGGAAGACGGGTGATTCTACACTGGCAAAACGAACCTATTTGAAGAGATTCGCTACAGGGCACATTCGAGTCCAGCGGGTAGGCTTACGATGATTATTCAACAAGCTTAAAGCCTATAATTATAGGCTTTATGGCAGTAAATTGCTATAAGGCCTATAATTATGAGCTATGAGCCATATGCAATTTAAGTCGCTGCAGGAACTGCAAACCGAGCTTGGTCGGCGGATCCGACAGCTGCGTTTGTCCCGCAATATCAATCAGCGAGTCACTGCGGAGAAGGCCGGAATCACGCGAGCAGCATTGCAAAATCTTGAAGCGGGCCGTGGCTCGTCGGTACAGACACTACTTCGCACGCTGAAGGCGTTGAATTACCTCGAAGGCATCGAGATGTTGGCCCCGCAACCAACGGCGAATCCGCTCGCGCTTCTGAAAACGAAGACACCGCCGCAGCGAGCACGCCACCACCGTTTGGCTCGGCCAAGGAAGACGAATCCTTGAACATTCCCGTCATCGAAGTTCGGGCTTGGGGAAAACTGGTCGGAGCTTTGGCGCCAGATCCGCAGCTCGGCTATTACGCATTTGCCTATCATCCGTCGTGGCGTCGCCTAGGAGTTGAACTGGCTCCTCTTACGATGCCCGTGACGGATTCCCGAGAAGTATTCGTCTTTCCGAATCTGCCAGAGGCCACGTTTCGGCGGTTGCCTGCAATGTTTGCGGACGCGCTTCCCGACGATTTCGGCAACGCCTTGATCGATGCCTGGATGGCGGAACACGGAACCACGAAATCAGAAGTAACCGCGTTTGATCGTTTGGCCTACATGGGAAAGCGCGGCATGGGAGCTCTCGAATTCAAGCCGGCACTGGGTTCGCACCGCGAAAGCTCCGCGCCGCTCAAGATGAGATCTCTCGTCGAAGAGGCCAGGAAAGCGGTAGAGGGTGATCTATCGGCGGATGTCCATGCCAAGGCGGCTTTGGCGAACATTATTCGAGTTGGCACATCAGCGGGCGGCGCCCGCGCTAAAGCAGTGGTGGCCTGGAATCCGACGACAAATCAGATTCGGAGCGGTCAATTCGATATGGCGCCCGGCTTCGCACCGTGGATTGTCAAGTTTGACGGAATCGGAAGAGATTTCGAACTGGGAACAGGCGAAGATTACGGCCGCACGGAATATGCGTACTACAAGATGGCGATGCAGGCGGGAATTGTGATGTCTCCGTGTCGGCTACTTGAAGAGAACGATCGCGCTCACTTCATGACGCGGCGCTTCGACCGCGACGTGGTCCGAGGTAAGACGATCAAACACCACGTTCAGACGCTGTGTGCGACGAACCATTTGGACTACAAGCAGCGCGGCACGCACACCTATTCCCAGCTTTTCCTGACCGTGTCGCAACTGGGGCTCGGGGACGACGCGCTACAGCAGATATTCTTACGCATGGCTTTCAATACCATGTCCCGGAACTACGATGACCATACGAAGAATTTCAGCTTCCTTCTCAAGCAGGGCCAGAATTGGGAACTTGCTCCCGCGTACGACGTAACCCACGCGCACAACCCAAGGGGCGAATGGACCTACCAGCATTTGATGAGCGTCAACGGGAAGTTTGATGAAATTACAAGGGCGGACTTGCTGGCGGAAGCTGATCGATTTAGCGTGCCGCGGAGGCAAGAATTGCTTGGAGATGTTCGTTCGGCGCTCGACAACTGGACCGAACACGCAAAGGCAGCAGGTTTGAGCCTGGGCAAGACCGACGAACTTCGCCGAGACTTCCTGCTCATATAAAAGACAATGGCGAGTGAACTACAAATAGTTTGCCGAACGAATAACATGACACGTCAGAGAGGTTGAGCTGGGGTGCTGTCTCCCCGATGACCGACGCTGGCACTCTGGAACGGCGTGTTCCCCTGCTGACATGTAAAAAGTCCCTGCGACACTGTTACAGCAATGTCACGGAGACCAGAACTGGTGACACTAAAATTAAATAGCTGAGAGACAGCACATGCGGCCGGTTATCCAAAGGCAATTGGGATTGGATCCTGCGGGCCACTAGCGACATCGTAGCTAGTTACATTGGTTGTTGCTTTCAAGTGTGCGACACTGATGGCACTTCAGGGCGATTCGTTGGCGGCGGGGTGCCACATGGGGTCGACAATTTCCTCCCTCATCGGCGCAGCAGAAAAGGGCGAGAGCGGAGCCTCAGACGCGCTTTTCAGCACCCTGTACTCCGAACTGCACCGGCTGGCGAAACGGGAGTTAGCGCGGTGGGGAGCCCCGGCAAGCCTGAGTGTTACCACCCTTCTGCATGAAGCCTATCTAGACATATCGACGCGAGAAGGCAAATCCTTTCCCGACCGAGCGCGTTTCATGGGTTATGCAGCGCGCGTGATGCGGGGTCTGGTCATCGATCACGCCCGCAGCCGCAACGCGGTCAAACGCGGTGGCGAGTTCGAAATCACATCCCTCAAGACCGATATCATCGAGAATTCCGTCGACGCCAAAGAGCTCACGTCCATCAGCGATGCCCTGGATCAGCTAGCCAAAGTGGAGCCAGAACTCGCTGAACTCGTCGACTTGAAGTTTTTCTGCGGGTTCACTTTTGCCGAAATCGCCGCCTTAAGAAACGTTTCAGAACGTACGGTGCAAAGAAATTGGGAAAAGGCGCGTATCTATCTCCATCGCAGCATCCGCGCGGACCTGCCGCTCTGAGGAATTGATGTCAAAACTCAGTCCCGATCTATGGCAGGTCCTAAGTCCACACCTCGACCAAGCGCTGGAAATGACGGACGACGAGCGCTCGACCTGGTTCTCCGCGCTACGAGTTGAGAACCCTGTTCTGGCCGGTCAGCTGGAGATGCTTTTACAAGAGCACCACGAGTTGTCCGCCGAGGGCTTTCTTGAAGGACGCCCAGTTGAACTTCCGGCAGTGTCAGATTTGGCTGGCCAAAGTTTTGGTGTTTACACCCTGGTCTCACAGATCGGGCAGGGGGGAATGGGCTCGGTCTGGCTTGCGGAACGAAACGACGGACGATTTGAGCGGCGCGTAGCAGTGAAGATTCTCAACATCGCGCTGATGGGGAAAAGCGGCGAAGAACGATTCAAACGCGAAGGCCGCATTCTGGGCCGTCTTACACACAGCCATATCGCGGAATTGATTGACGCGGGGGTGTCGCAAACCGGACAACCGTTTCTCGTTCTGGAATACGTTGAGGGCGATCACATTGATCGCTATTGCGACCAACACAGGCTCGCCATCGGGTCGCGCATTCGGTTGTTCGTCGATGTCCTACGGGCTCTTGCCCAAGCGCATGAGAACTTGATCGTGCACCGCGACCTCAAACCTTCGAACATACTCGTGCGAACGGATGGCCAGGCAAAACTACTCGACTTTGGAATTGCCAAACTGCTCGAATCCGATTGGCAGACGGCAGAGGTTGCGCTCACGCTCGAAGACGGGCGAGCGCTGACGCCACAATACGCGGCTCCCGAGCAACTGAAGGGCGAAGCCATAACCACGGCTACGGACATATATACGGCAGGGGTCTTGCTGTATGTGCTCTTGACGGGTCGACATCCGGCCGGCACAGGCCCGTATACTCCCGCGGGCCTGATCAGGGCTATTTTGGAAACTGAACCTCCCCCTCCTTCCGACATCGCGGCCGCAACGCCAACAAACGGAGAGCTTCAGGCCACGAATGCCGCAAACCGCGCCACGACGCCCGACAAACTGGCCCGTTTGTTGCGCGGCGATCTCGACACGATTGTTGCTAAGGCTCTTAAGAAAAATCCGCAAGAGCGCTATCCCTCCATAAAGGCGCTGGCTGACGACCTGCAGCGATTCCTCAGAGACGAGCCCATCAGCGCTAGACCGGATGCAGTTGTCTATCGAGTTAGCAAATTCCTGCGTCGACACAGGAGCAGTGTGACTACCGGGCTGCTGATCACCGTCGCGCTGATCGGCGCCATCCTGGTTACATGGCTTTTCCCCCGTCACCAGGAACCTCGGCCGCAGTTCAATCAGAGGAAACTCACGGCAAACGCTCAGGATGCGCCCGTATTCAGTGCCGGAATCTCTCCCGATGGAAAGTACTTGGGTTACGCCGACGAGCAAGGTCTTCATTTGCAAGTCGTCGCAACGGGCGGGATCCAAAGCGTGGCCTTGCCTCCCAACTTCCCGCCGGCGACAGCCTCCTGGGCATTTGGGAGTTGGTTCCCGGACTCCACTCGATTCATTGTCTCTGTCCGCGTTCCGGGAACGCCGTCCACATTGTGGGCGATCCCGGTACGAGAGGGTCAAGCGCAGAAACTTGCCGAAGTTGATGATATGTTGGGCGGCGGAGTCGTTTCACCCGACGGTTCTAAAATCGCATTCCAAAGGCTGCGATCGGCCAGCGAGGCCCGCGAGATTTGGGTGATGGGATCGCACGGAGAGTCTCCTAAAAAGATACTGACGGCCGAAAACCAAGCCTCCATAATTGCCATCGCGTGGTCGCCGACAGGAAATCGGCTTGCCTACCTCTACCGACGTGACCAGGGTGACCGCCTGGAGATTATGGTTCAAAGTTGTGACCTCACTGGCGCAGGCATAACGACCATCCTCTTGGACGGTCATCTGAGGGCGTTCACTTGGACGTCGTCAGGACGATTCATCTATTCGCGAAATACGGAACGCGGTTCGGCTGAGTCCGATAACTTGTGGGAACTTAACGTCGACGGCAGGAATGGAACTCCGCTGGGCAAGGCACGTCAGCTGACGGATTGGTCGGGATTTTCTGTATATGGCTTCAGCGAAACGTCGGACGGCAAGCAACTGGCTTTTCTAAGGGGCAATTCCCACGCTTCTGTTTATGTCGGAGATCTCTCGGACCAAGGGAGCCGTCTCGTGAATTCCCGTCGATTGATACTCGACGACAACTTCAATCTTCCGTCGGCATGGACGCCAGACTCTCGCGAAGTCATTTTTTCATCCCAACGCAATGCGAACCGCCTATTGTATCGACAAGCGCTCGATCCGGGCAGTGCGCCTAAACTGGTAACGGCCGTTGAGAACATGCATTTCTATTTGGCTCGCTTGAGTCCAGATGGCGCCCTAATCCTGGAGGGGGCGCCTGCCGGTACGCACAAACTGGGCCTCTATCGGATGGATGTAAAAGACAGTGCTCCTCAACTGTTGTTTTACACGGCGGGATTTGTACCGTTTGGATGCACGAGTAAAGCCGCCAACCTTTGTGTGTTTGGCCAACCATCTGCGGATAAGAACGAGCTTGTGATTGCTGCGTTTGATCCACTTGGAGGCCCGGGGAAGGAATTGCTGAAGATTCCGCTTGAGGTGGGGACCAGTGCTGGGATTGGTTTCGATTATTCATGGCAAATTTCTCCCGATGGTTCGCGGATCGGCATCGTAAAAAGGCACGGGCAACAGATTCGCCTGGTGCCGCTCGGTGGAGGTCAGACAAAAACGATTTCCGTAAAAGGTTATCCCGACCTCACCGATTTGAACTGGGCGATCGACTCCCAAAGCATGTTTGTCGCCACGCGGGATTCTGACGGCGCGACCTTGTTGCGGGTTGCCCTCAACGGCGACGCCCAGCCGATCTGGCACCAATCGCAGTCGACTGCGACCTGGGGTTTCCCGTCCCCTGATGGGCGTCATCTCGCCATTTTGGGTGCGAATTCAGAGGCGAATGTCTGGCTGATCGATAACTTCTAATTCCCGGGGGGAACGGCTCAGCTTCAAACCTGTTTGCTCACAATGCCCGGGCGCCCGTAAAACCAGTCACCAGAACCCGATAGCCGGCCAACCGTTCCAAAAGTCGCTTTCCCTTGTCGTCTTCTCCCCTCGCTTTCCGATATCTCAAGTAGGGATGAAATAGATCCGGCTCTCGCAGACACCAGCACCCAAGTGTCGAGCGTTGGCGGCCGATCTTGCGGCGACGTCCCCGAGGAACCGTGCACTCGCACAATCCGGATTAAAGGAAGAAGGAGAAAGCAGTGAACAACAATTACAGGGAGCAGTTCCTGGGCGGGGTGTCCGCTCGCATCATTCGCAAGGCAATGGCAGCGCTGACCGTTCTTGTCGTTTCCAGCGTTGCGTATGCTCAGGAGAGGAACCACGACAGACGAGAAGAAAGCAGCTTCGGCTCGATTGCGAGCCCGGTGACCCCGGAATCGATCACGCCACCCGAGGGAAATTCTCCGTTCCTGGTGGGCCACGCACTCGGCACGCAGGGCTACGTCTGCCTTCCCGCAAGCGCCGGCGGCGCTTCCTGGACGGTGGGCGGCGCTCGTCCTGAAGCCACACTTTTCACGCATATTTTCGGGGAAGCGGTGCAGATCATCACCCATTTCCTCAGTCCCGTTGTAAATCCTAATGACGTTGGACCGAAACCGCCTCGGTTCGGTGATGCGACCTGGCAGAGTTCATTTGACAGCAGTCGGGTGTGGGCACAAAAGCAAAAGCCACTGACTGCCGGAACGGACGCGAGTTGCCCGAATGGCGGCTCAATTGACTGCCTGCTATTGCAGGTGATCGGCGCCGATGAAGGACCCGCCGGCGGCAGATCGTTGACCAGGACCACGTTTATCCAACGCCTTAACACCAATGGCGGATCTGCTCCCTCGACCGGTTGCCTGGTGACCAGCGACGTGGGCAAGCAGGTCCTCGTGCCGTATAGCGCGGACTACTTCTTCTTCCGCAAGGACCGGTAAGAACCGGTTGCGGTCACCGCACAGGGTTCGCGCATGCGC
>DATHFT010000040.1:0-118760 GCA_035317965.1 Saccharimonadales bacterium (SeqCode)
TAGTGGCAACTGTTGGTGACACTGACTGCGACGTAAATCAGTTCTTTGGTGAGCGGGTCGAGCGCGCCGGGTGCCATGATCTGCTTGATGTCTTCCCAGGTGCGTTTCAGGGTGGCGGGGTCGTGGGCGATGGCCTTCCAGAAATTGTTGATCCAATCGGTTTTGCGGGTGGCCATGATGTCGTCGTACACCGCGCGAACTTCCGGGCTGGCGTCCTTGTATTCGATAAGTCCAAAGGTAGACATGAAGGCTCCGTGCGGCGGTGTGCCCAGGTACGGATAAAACGGTAGCACCAACGGGAGCGAGATTCCAGGCGAGCCCCGAGAAGTTTGCCAACGGGATTGCTGGCCCGCCCGTCCGGTGCCAGAAAAGATTAGAGTTGCGCATCCCCAGTATTAAACCGATATAATACGCCATCATTCAAAGTCTTGAGAACCTTTGGTTCTCGGTTTCTTTCATTCAGGGGTGCTTTCCATGCGAAAACAGTCGGCGGCACGAGCCAGAAACTGCAAACTGATTTGCGCGATCGTGTTATGGGGATTGGCCATGCCCAGCCTGGACACCGGCGCGCTGGCGCAAACGATTCGCGTTCATGCCCACGCGAGCGACGCCCTGCCATTTGATCCCGACCTGGCCTTGGGAAGCTCGATGGATATCCTGCAGGCCAAGGACTTCGAGAAAGTTTACAGCCCGGCGATCCTCAAAGAATCACTTTCGGCGGGCTGGGGGCCGATTTCCTATCGCCTAAACACGGAACTGACCATGAGTGCCTGGCATTGGAATCCCAGTGGAACGTGGAGCGACCCGGCGCACAAGAGCGGATATTTTGTCGGAAGTACGGAACAAAAGGAGCCGATCCGGCAATCGTTTGGCTATTCATTGCCGCATCGCGGTTCTACGCACGGCGACGCGAGTGCCAATGAATTCTCCAGAATTACGGACGGCGATTTGGCGACGTATTGGAAAAGCAATCCATATCTGGCCAAGCGATTTACCGGCGAAGACGACGCGCTTCTGCCGCAATGGATTGTTCTGGATTTTGGAGCGCCGGTCGATCTCGATGCGATTCAGATCGAGTGGGGGAATCCTTATGCACGAAAGTATCTTGTTCAATACTGGACGGGACTGCTCGACGCGGTCACTAGTCCGGCTTCCGGGATCTGGAGCTTGTTTGCAAACGGCGACGTGCGTGACGGCAAAGGCGGCAGAGCCTTCCTGAAACTGTCCGCGGCGCCGGTGCGAACTCGTTTTGTGCGCATCTTGATGACGGAATCTTCAAATACCTGCGACACCCATGGCAGCGACGATCCGCGAAACTGCGTGGGCTATGCAGTGAACGAACTAGCGATGGGGAATTTTACGAGCGATGGGAAATTCATCGATCTGGTAAAACATGCCAGGGGACAAAACCAGACCGCAGTCCAGGTTTCTTCCAATGATTCCTGGCACACGGAGGCGCAAGCCTTGCCCAACCGCGTGCAGACCGGTTTTGATCTTTTCTATACCAGTGGAATCACCAACAAATTGCCGGCAATGATTGCGATTTCGGTCGTGTACGGAAATCCGGAAGACGCAGCGGCGCAGCTCGCCTACATCGAACGGCGGGGCTATCCGATTTCTTACGTGGAGATGGGAGAAGAGCCCGATGGCCAGTTCATGGTGCCGGAGGACTACGCTGCTCTTTATCTGCAATTTGCGACCGCGTTGCACCGGGTCGATCCGAAGTTGAAACTTGGTGGCCCTATTTTTACCGGTTCGAACGAGGACATCAAATCCTGGCCGGACGCCCAGGGCCGGACTTCGTGGATGGGCCGCTTTGTAGACTATCTGCGAGTGCGGGGACGGATGAGCGATCTGCGCTTTGCCTCGTATGAGCACTATCCGTTTTCACCCTGCGATATCAATTGGTCCGATCTGTATCGGGAACCGGAGCTCGTGCGGCACATTGGCGAGGTATGGCGCGAGGATGGCGTGCCGGCGGAGGTTCCCTTGATGATCACCGAGAGCAACGTCTCTTGGGCGCTGACGCAACCCATGGCTGATGCCTTCGCGGCGCTTTGGCTCGCGGATAATGCCGGAGCCTTCCTGGCGAGCGCCGGGCCCGGCGGAGTTTTCTATCATTCGCCGATTCAGCCGGAACCGCTCCGTTCGGGCTGCGGCGGCTACAGTACCTACGGAAATTTCGTTGCGGATAACAATCTCGACATTCGGCAACATAGTTCGCAGTACTTTGCGAGCCAACTGATCAACCTGGACTGGGTGCAACATGGAGCGGGCGTGCACCAGCTGTTTCCCGCCAGTGCGGACCTCAGTGACGACGCGGGCCATGTGCTGGTCACCGCCTATGCTGTGAAACGTCCCGACGGCGAATGGTCGTTGATGGTGATCAACAAAGACCCTTCAAACGCGCATGCCGTGAAAATTGAATTTGGCGATCCAGCCAAAATTGCCCACTTCGAGGGAGCGGTGGCCATGGTCACGTTTGGGGCCGAGCAATATGTTTGGCATCCGGATGGCGCGAAAAGCTACGCAGACCCGGACGGGCCGGCAGCTCGCTCAACAATTAGCGCCAAAAACGAACAGACCTTCACACTGCCGAAGGCTTCGGTGACGGTCTTGCGCGGACGAATCAAGTAATCAGAATCGGTTACGTCCATTTTTCACCCGTTTTCTATTTCTTCACTCCCACTGCAGGTGCGTTTCCGCGCGTAGCGGAACGGGCTGAACCGGCTCCCGGCGCGTTTGGCGTTTCCCGGCAGTTTCGCTCGACTCCGGGCGCCCACACTTTTCAGCAGACGAAAATAAATGGACCTGTTTTAGAAGACGCGGAAACCTGCTTCGCCACCGGGAACCGGTGCGCGCGCTCATTTTGTTGTTTTATTTAGTGAAAACGAAAAATTCTAATTGACAGGCCACGGAATTCTGATGTATCAGCATCGGCAACTGGGGGCGTTTCTCATAAACGCTAACCATTTTTTCATAGAATGAAAATGTAACCACTCGCGGGGTGAGGCAACCGCCGACGAAAGTTTTGGGCACAAAATCGTTGGCGCGTTGAAAGGAGAGAGTCATGCGACGTTTTCTAATTACGCTGTTGGTCCTGGCCGTTGGTTCGATCGCCATACAAGCGCAAACCGTTGACACCGCCGTCCTGGGTACCGTGACAGATCCAGGAGGGGCCGCCATTTCCGGCGCAACCGTTGTCATCACACAGCCTTCGACCGGATTTTCGCGGACGGTTACGACCGGAGAGGGAGGAATTTTCGAAGTCCGTTACCTGGTTCCGGGCGAGTACGTGGTGGATGTGCACATAAACGGCTTCAAGGCCGAACGCCGCACCGGAATCGAAATTCAACTGGGCCAGCAAGCGCGGCTGGACATCTCTCTTAAAGTCGGTGATGTCTCAGAAACGGTAGAGGTGGCTTCCGGAGTTCCCCTGCTGCAGACCGAGAACGCGACCATCGCCGGTGTGGTGGACTCGGAACGGATCGAGAGTCTGCCCATCAACGGGCGAAGATTCGACGACTTGGCCGTCTTGACTCCGGGGGTGACGGTATACAACCCGGATCTGCACTCGTCGAGCACCGACGGATCAGAAATTGGCGGCAATGGCGCGCGGCTCGTGTGGGGTCAAGTGAATGTGGACGGAATCACCATGGTGAACAATCGCCACAACTACGTGAACCTTTATCCCTCGCTGGATGCGATCGAGGAATTCAAGGTCCAGACCGGCAACTACTCCGCGGAGTATGGAGGAAACGCCGGCACCAACGTGAATATTCAAATCAAGTCCGGAACCAACAAGCTGCACGGAGATGTCTTTGAGTTTTTCCGAAACGAAGCTCTGGATGCCAGAAACTACTTTTTGCCGGCGCCACAGCCAAAAAACGAGCTACGGCAAAACCAGTTCGGAGCAACGCTGGGCGGCGCAATCTGGAAAGACAAAACTTTCTTCTTCGGCAGTTATGAGGGAATCCGCTCCATTGCGGATTCACCAAGCACCGGCATCGTATTGACAGAAGGCCAGCGTAATGGCGACTTTTCCTATCTCTTGAATCCACCAGCGGGTCAGGATCCCATCCAGCTTATTGATCCAAAGACCGGCGCTCCCATTCCCGGCAACATTATTCCGCAATCCAGCATAAGTGCCGTTGCGCAGAACATCGTCAATACCTACATGCCGCTGCCCAACATTGTGGGGGCGGATACACCCAATTCCACAAACTATGCTGGGTCGTCGCGCGGCAATTTGACCGTACATCAGGGAATTGTGCGCATCGATCAATACTTCAGCCCGAAGGACCAGCTCTTTGCACATTACATCTACGCGCACCGGGATTTTCCTCTGACCGAGATCAATCCGAATTTCAAGTTCACCGGAACCTATCCGATGCACAATTTCCAGGCGCAATATGTCCACACGTTTAGTCCTAACCTGATCAACGAGGTCCGCGCGGGATTTGATCTGGAGAATGTCGCGCAACTCGGTTCCCATACGAACACCGATTTCACCATCGAATCACTCGGCATCATGGGAATGAAAGTGAATGGGCCGAACGGGCGACCGCTGCGGAAAGACGAAGAAGGCTTTCCGCTGCTTGAGATTTCCGGCTACATCGGTATGGGCGACGATTTTGCAGCCTCCAACCTGGACAACAGCAAAACCTATCAAGTCGTGGACAACGTGACGCTCATCAAGGGCAAGCACTCTTTCAAAGTTGGCGGTGATATTCGTAGACTTCTGGACGATGCCACGACCAACAACTGGCCCTTCGGCAATCTCAACTTCACAGGCGACCTGAGCGGAGATGCCGCAGCGGACTATATGCTCGGTGTCCCGAGAACGGTTTTAACACCCGAAGGAGTGCCCATCACCAAAGCCCGGCAATGGCGGTTTGCATTTTACGGGCAGGACGATTGGAAGGTAACGCCCAAGTTGACCTTGAATCTGGGACTGCGCTACGACCTGTTCCTGCCTCCCAAGGATATCAACCACGTTACGCACACTTTGGATTTCAGCGATCCCGCCAATCCGGTGTTTATCGATGCGCCCGACCCGCTCTGGCAGGTGAGCCATAAGAATTTCAGTCCGCGCGTCGGCTTTGCCTATTCGATGACGCCGACTGTTGTGGTGCGTGGTGGATACGGCATGTTCTATTTCGGCGGACAGTTTGATCACATCAATATTCTGCAGCTTAATCCGCCAACGGCGGGCAGCTTGACCATCACCAATCAGGTCGGGGACTTGACGACGATCGACGATCCCATGCCAGCTTCAGCGAATCCAACCGACACCATCAATGCGGTTACGCTTCCGCCGGGCGGCACTCATCCAAACACCTACGCGCAAAACTGGAACCTGCAGGTTTCAAAACAGTTCGGTAGCAGAGACGTGTTTGAAGTCGGCTACGTCGGAAGCAAAGGGACACACGTCGACACCAGCTTTAAGAACTGGAACCAGCCCGACCCAGGACCCGGCGACATTCAGGATCGGCGGCCCTATCCGACGCTTTCGCGCATCCGCATGCAAAGCTACGGATCCAACACCATGTACCATTCGCTGCAAGCGCGCTTCGAGCATCGCCTGTCGAAGCAACTCAATTTGACGGCGGCATACACCTACTCACACCTCATCGACGATTCCGGCAACACCACCAACGACGGCGGATGCCAGTGTCAAAACCCGCGCGACATTACTCCGGAACGTGCCAGCAGCTTGTTCGATCAGCGGCACCTTTTGGTCATCGGCTATGTTTGGGACATTCCGCTCGGACGAGAGTGGAAGGGAGTTGCCGGCGCCGTCGCGTCGGGCTGGTCGTTCCAGGGCATTGTGACCATGGCGAGCGGCAATCCGTTCGACATCCTGGAATCTTCGGACACGCAAAACAATGACGGTCTCTGGGAACGCCCGCTGCTGGTCCCGGGACAAAACATTAGCGTCTCGAACAAAACACCAGACCACTGGTTCAATACCGACGCCTTCGCGCCCAGCATATTCGTCTACGGCGATTCGCCGCGCAACCCGGTGGTTGGACCTGGAAAACACACCTTTGATTTGTCGCTCGGGAAAACCTTCCACATGCCCTACAGCGAGAATCACTCCCTGCAATTCCGCGCTGAGTTTTTCAACGCGTTCAATACCCCGCAGTTCGCAAATCCCGATCAGTTCCTGGGCGATGGCGATTTCGGGAAAGTGACCAGCACCAGTTCGCACAATCGTGAATTGCAGTTCGGCCTCAAATACCGTTTCTGAGACCGGCTGCCCGGCTCGTTTCCTAGAGACGAGCGGCTGCGTGCGACTCCCCAAGGCCACGAAGAATCTATTCTCCGTGGCCTTTCTCTTTAAGAAGCGACCATCCCGCGAGCCGGCCTGGTCCCGGCAGAACTCGCGAAATTCGCGATCGGACATTACAATAGCGCCGCCTGAGTCTGGCAGGAGGCACCATTGAAAGTCTGGTATGTCTATACGATTCTGACCGTCCTGACATGGGGTTTATGGGGAGTCTTCAGCAAGCTGGCCTCAAATTATGCGAAACCGAAACAGGCCCTGCTCTTTCAAACCGTAGGAGTGCTGGCATTTGCGATCGTCGTGCTGTTTATGGAGAAATTCCATTTTGAATGGTCGGCGGCGGGCTTTGCTTGGGCGGCACTCGGAGGATTTTTTGCTTTTGTCGGATTTTTGACATTTTTTGCCGCGCTCGATCAAGGCAAAGCCTCGACGGTTGTGACGCTGTCTGCGCTTTATCCGCTGGTGACCATTGTGCTGAGCGTCGCCTTCTTGCATGAACGATTGACGATACGGCAAGGAATTGGAATTGTGCTGGCGCTGGTGGCTAGCGCCTTGCTAGCGGTCTAGCAGGCTCAAGGTTGCGGAGTCAGGTCGTTGATGTGCAGCGCGACCGTTTTGAGGTGGGTCATGTCATCAAAGGTGAAGCGGCCGCCAAGACGACCGTAGCCGCTTTTTGTTCCTCCGCCACCGCCGAAAGGTTCGTGCGCCTCCCAATAGTCGGTCGTGTCGTTGATCACCACGTTGCCACTGCGCAAGCGGTCAGCGAAATAAAAGGCCTTGTCGATGTCCTGGGTAAAAATTGCCATTTGCAGTCCGTACCCGGTGGCGTTCGCCAGTTCGATGGCCTTCGCATAGCCGTCGACAGTGACAATTGGCACAACCGGACCAAACGTTTCTTCTCTGTTCAACAGCATTTCGGGCGTGACGCTGTCGATGACCGTCGGTTCAAAGAAATAGTTTGTCGGCTGATTTGTCAAACGCTTGCCGCCAAAAACAATGCGTGCTCCTTTTTGTTGCGCGTCGGCGAGATGCCTTTCCGTTTTTTCAAGCACCGGAATGTTATTCATAGGTCCCATGTGAATGCCGTCGCCAAATGGATCGCCAACGCGGATGTTTTTCGCCTCTTGAATCACCAGGTCGAGAAAATCGTTGTGAATTCGACGATCCACCAAAACGCGTTCGGTTGCGCAGCAAACCTGGCCGGCATTGAAATAAGCGCCGAAAGCGGCAGCTTTTGCCGCACGTTTCAGGTCGGCGTCCTCTAAAACGATCTGCGGCCCGTTGCCGCCGAGTTCCATCAAAAGTTTCTTTACCCCGGCGCGGCGTTGAATGGTGTCGCCGGTGTGCGTTTCGCCGGTAAGGCCAATGCCATCAATTCCCGGATGCGTCACCAGCGCGTCGCCGGTTGAAGGTCCGAGACCGGTGATCAGGTTGAACACGCCAGGGGGAAGGCCCGCTTCTGCGATACATTGCGTGAGCAGCAGACCGGCGAGCGGAGTTTGCTCTGCTGGCTTGAAAACGATCGTATTGCCGGCAGCCAGCCCGGGACCGAAATATTCAGACGGAATGACGGTCGGAAAATTCCAGGGAGTGATGATTCCCCAGGTTCCCACCGCCACCTTGAAAGTGAAAAGACGCTTGTTCGGGTCGCGTGCGGGAATGATGGGAGTCTCGAGCCGCTTCACGTCTTCGGCCGCGATGCGAAAATTTTCTGCGGTTTCTTCCACCTCGGGAAGAGCTTCGGCGCCATATGGCTTGCCCTGCTCGAGAGAAATCATCGCAGCAATCTGTTCTTTACGCGCAAGAATGCAATCGGCGATGCGGTGGCACGCGGCGGCACGCTCGAAGGGCGGAGTGAGCCGCCAGCCATCCCAGGCCTGGCGCGCGGCCAGCACGGCGCGATCAACGTCCGTTGCAGACCCGTGCGGGACTCTCGCAAGGAGCTTGCCGGTTGAAGGACTATGAACTTCCAGCATTTCTGGGCCGTCGCTCTCCGTCCACTCTCCATTGATGAATAATTTTTGTGCTGGTAAAGAGGTAAGGATTTTATCAAGCAGGGTCGCGGAAATGCTCATGGCAAGCCTCGTTTCCAAGGAACCGAAAATGGACCGGGTAAGGCCAGGAATTCTGACACGCTGCCGGAAATTCGTAAAGTTGGCAGACTCGCGAAAGCGGTGTCCGCCCGTGCTGCAGGAATTACAATTTCTTGCGGTGGGCGGGAAGCGAGCGAAGCAAGAATTCTTCGATCAAAAGTTTGGCGAGTCGCCCCGAGTTGTGGCGAATTACCCCGTGTTCTTCGAGCAAATTATCGAGAACAATCCGAAATCCCAGTTTTTGCAATTCGGGAAGATCCACAAGCACCGGCTCGGCACCTTCTTTGCGATATCGGCGGGCTACTTCCGGCGAAACGCTTTGGCGATTGGCAACGACCCAATCCACGATGCGAAACGGGACATGCTTCTGGATGGCCCGCAGGTGATCGGCCAAGGCGTAACCGGCCGTCTCGCCCGGCTGGGTCATTAAATTGGCGATGTACACGCGCGGCGCTTTTGATTTGGCCAAGGCGCCGGCAATCTCTGGAATCAAAACGTTGGGCAAGATGCTGGTGTACAGCGAGCCAGGCCCGAGAAGAACCAGATCCGCTTGCCGGATTGCTTCAATCGCCTTGGGCAGAGGTCGCACACTGGAAGACAGCGAAAGCTTCCGGATGGGAGCGCGACTTGCTGTAATTCTTGTTTCTCCATGAACCGTACTTCCATTTTCCAATTTTGCGACAAGGTGCACGTTGGAAAGTGTCGAAGGAAAAATACGGCCGCGAATCGCCAGAACTTTACTGCTGACGCGGATGGCCTCGGAGAAGTCTCCCGTCACGTGGGTCAGCGCCGCCAGGAAAAGATTGCCGAAATTGTGGCCAATCAGGCCGCGGCCGGCATGGAAACGGTACTGAAACAGGCGGCCCAGCAGAGCTTCATCTTTTGAGAGGGCCACCATGCAGTTGCGAATATCGCCAGGCGGAAGGATGCGATTTTCGCGGCGAAGACGACCGGAGCTTCCCCCATCGTCGGTGACGGTAACGATGGCGGCCAAGTCGGCGATGGGGCGGCCCAGGGTGGCGTGGCCATCGCTGCGGCGCATGACGTGTTCTTTTAGCCCGCGCAGGATCGTGGAAAGTCCGGTCCCTCCGCCCAGGGCTACGATGCGAAAACCGCGCGAAAGGGCTTTCGGTTTGGAAGCAGCTTGTTTCACAAGATAGGACCTGAAAACGCGGAGAGGGTGGGACCGTCCGCGCGCGTAGAGTGTACCGGAAACCCGGAAAAAACGGTTTGTTGCCGGTCTAGCCGAAAGAGCCGTCTTTTTCCGGATAGAGAAGTTCCGTGAAACGTGGATCTTCCTGAAGGAAGGCGAAATCTTCGTCGTTCCTGGCGTGGAAGCGATTCTCGGCCTTGAGCTGAATGGCGACCTTCAGATTGGCCATCGCCGAGTCGGCTTCCCCGGTAAGGCAATCGAGAGCGGCCAACGCATAGTGAATGTGATCGGCCTTGGGTGAGGCTTTACGGGCCTTTTCCAAGCTTTCCCTGGCGTCGTCCCAGCGGCCGATGTTCATCATACCCACGCCGCGCTGATAGTGTTCTTCCGCGGTTTTAGGGTTCTGCTCGTGGGATGGCTTCATACGTTGTTCCGCTATCTTTAGGTGCATGCGCGCGCGGTCGGCCAGCTCCTTGCTGGGCCCCTCGATCACCCGTTCCAGCTCCTGTTTGGCCTTGGCAAATTTCTGCTGGTGGAACAGCGCCAGCGCCTCGTCATAGACCTTCAATTGCGCCTGGACTCGGGGATCGACCAGCTCGACGCCTCCTCGTTGGGGTGGGGGAGGAGGTAAAGCCTTCTTTTTCTGTTGCTTAGAATGGGTGCGTCCTGAGCTCTTGGAACGAGAGGATGCGCCAGAGGTGGGCTTTCGCGCTTTTGCCATGGCGCGCATGCTAGCAGAGGAAAAAACCTTCGTCAACGCTCGCGACACGAAAGTCTGTAGAATTCAGGGGAATCCCGTGGCCGGTGCGGCGGACAGGGAACGTTACCGAACAGCGGCAAAGCCGAAAATACCGCATGGACTTCTGGGCGATATCACAGAAACTGTAGGGAGCAGGTAGCTGGCCGGTGACAGGTGGGGATGGGAGTTTGGACCGCCTGCATTCCGTGTGTTATAAATCTGAGCTTGGGTCTGGACTGACGAAAAGTGCCCTTCATCAATTTTCCTGCGCGCGAAATTAACTGCAAGCTCGTGTACTACGGTCCAGGTCTGGGCGGAAAGACTGCCAACCTGCAGTGGGTCTATGACCACACCGGGCAGAACCAAAAAGGCAAAATGGTTTCTCTGGCGACGGAGACCGATCGCACCCTGTTCTTCGATTTTCTGCCTTTGGATTTGGGCACCGTGCGCGGATTCAAAACGCGCTTTCACCTTTATACCGTTCCGGGACAGGTTTTTTATGAAGCCAGCCGCAAGCTCATACTAAAGGGCGCCGACGGCGTGGTGTTCGTTGCTGATTCGCAGGAAGAACGGCTTGATGCGAATTTCGAGACGATGGAAAACCTGATGGAGCATTTGAAGGAGCACAACCTGAATTTCGGAACGATCCCGTATGTCCTGCAATTGAACAAACGCGATTTGCCAAACGCCATGCCCGTGCCAGAACTGACCAAGCAACTCCAGAAAAAAGGCGAGCCGGTGCTAGAAGGCGTCGCGGTCACGGGCCAGGGCGTATTCGAGACGCTCAAAGAAGTGGCTAAGTTGGTGTTGGCGGAGCTGAAGAAAAGCGGGTAGTACGTCCCCCGAGATAAATTCCGGCCTGCAAAACCGTCAGTACAAGCGAAAGGTAACTTCAATCGGTACGATTACAGGAATCGGATCCCCTTGGTCATCGGTAGCCGGTTTAAATTTCCAGGATTTAATCGCATTAAAAGCCTGCTCGTCGAGTCCATAGCCTATCTGCCGTACGGAATGCATTTTCACTGCCCGTCCTTCGAGTGAAATCAAAACTTCAAAAACACAGGTTCCCTCCACGTGCGCCGCGCGGGCCCGCTCGTTGTAGCTTGGATTGGGGCAGTATTTACATTGGGGCAAGCGCTTCGCGCCCACTTTTTTCACAACCGGATCGCCGGTTTGCGGCGGGAACGCTTCGCTCAGGCTGTCGGCAAACTCGCTCCTCAAAATCACGGCCGATTGTTCGATAAGCAAGGAATTGTCCTGGGCTCTGCGGACCATCGCGTGAACCGTGTATGTATCGGAAGATGTTTCAATCGTTCCCGTCACTAGATATTCGGGAACGATGTGCTCAATCCGTTGGCTTTTCGCTTTCGTAGGCGCCGCGGATTCAGAATTGCTGCTGCCGGCAGCCACTGGCTCTCGTTTCTGAAGAGTGGCCACCGTCATGTTCTGGTTGTGGGACTTGAGTATCGTGGCCACGAAGGACGTGAAGTACTCGCCTTGCTGCGACCGGCCAGCACCGGGAGCGAGAAACTCATCGACGAAGACCACTTTGGCATTGGCACGCTTGAGGGCCCTGGAAAATTGATCAGCGAGATCACCCAATGGTAAAAACTGCGCGAATGCGGGCCGCGCAACTCCAGCGAGCATCAGGGCGCAACAGAGAGCCATCGCCAAAGGGCGGAATTTTTTCATTGCGAGGACTGTAACACGCAGGACTATTTCCTCGAGCTCCGAATAAGGGGCCGGATCCTAGGCAAAATTGGTTAAGGCGGAGGCTTCGGTTTCAAACGTGGGGATCGCTTCAACCAGGCGGGTGACGGTAAGCGCGTCGCGCACCCGGCCGGAGCCGCAGACCAGGCGCAGCGTGCCTCCCAGCTTGGCCAGGCGGATGGAAATGCGTACCAGGGTGGAAATTCCGGAACTGTCGATTTGCGGAACCGCATTGAGAATGACCACGACCCTGCGGGCGCCCCCGTCGATGACCGACTTCAGGGCGTCGTGAAGCTGCTCACTCGGTTCGCCGATCGTGAGGCGGCCATGAACTTCAAGAACAGAAATGCCGGCAGATTCGCGGACGTTGATTTCCATAGGCGGTCGGTCAGTCATTTCGGACGCTCTCAGTTTGGCTGCCATGCATTATACGATGAAGGCCCCAGCGGACAAGAAAATGCCGGCTTGCGGGGTGGCTTAAGCGGAACCGTATTGGCTCCGACCTGCGGCACTCGTAAAGATCTGATTCTACAGGATGTGCAGGCATCGGAAAAACGAATCCAGGCGATGCAAATTTCAAACTCCGGCCGTCTCAACGGGTGCGTATAATTCCCCTCGTCAATGTGGCGGGGCCGGGGCCTCCTGCAACCCAATTCAGCTGCGGCGGAGTGAACCTAATTATGAAGTTTATGGGACGGAAGTGTTGTTTCCTCATGGTCCTTACCCTATGGATCATGGCAGTCAGCGCCGTTCCCCTCACTGCCCAGCAACAGCCTCCTGCCACAACTCCTGCCCCGTCGGCGAGCTCGCCCGACCCCTCCAAAGCGGTATCCGACAAGTTAGCCGACCTCGATAAACGGGTAACCGCCGCGCAGTCCTCGGCCGACAACAGCTGGATGCTGGTGAGCGCGGCTCTTGTACTCATGATGACGGGCCCGGGTCTCGCCCTTTTCTACGGCGGTCTCGTGCGACGCAAAAATACGCTCGCGATCATGATGCAGAGCTTTGCGCTAATGGCATTGATCACCGTGATGTGGGCGCTGGTCGGTTATAGCTTGTGTTTCGGAGGCAGCGGACATTTTATCGGCGGGTTTGAACATGCCTTTCTCCGCGGCGTTGGTGTGGATCCCAATCCAGATTATGCAGCAACCATTCCGCAGCTGACTTTCATGGTCTACCAGTTGATGTTTGCGATCATTACGCCCGCACTGATTACCGGGGCAACCGCCGAGCGCATGAAATTCAGTGGAACGGTCTTGTTTCTGGCGCTCTGGTTCCTGGTTGTTTACGCTCCACTCGCGCACATGGTGTGGGGCAAGGGCGGATTCCTGAATGCGGCACTGGGCGGACGCTTCCCAACACTGGATTTTGCCGGCGGCACCGTCGTGCACATCACGTCCGGCGTTTCGGCACTCGTGTGCGCGCTGTACCTCAAGAAGCGCACCGGTTATCCCAAGCAGCCCATGCCGCCGCACAGTCTGGTCCTGAGCTTTATCGGAGCCTGCTTGCTGTGGGTCGGATGGTTTGGTTTTAACGCCGGCAGCGCTCTGGCTTCAAACGGTCTTGCCACCAGCGCTTTTGTCGCTACGCATTTTGCAGCGGCAGCGGCGGCCCTGAGCTGGAGCGCCGCAGAATGGCTCAAGAACGGCCGGGCCAGCGCGCTCGGCGCGATTTCCGGCGCAGTAGCGGGACTGGTGGCGATCACGCCTGCGGCCGGATTTGTCAGTCCCATGCCCGCGCTGGCCATCGGGTTGATTGCCGGGATCTTCTGCTACTGGATGGTTACGAAGATAAAGATGATTTTCGGTTATGATGACGCCCTTGACGCATTCGGCGTTCATGGCGCGGGGGGCACCATTGGAGCGCTGTTAACCGGCGTCTTTGCTCAAAAAGTGATTAACCCCATCTTTGGCGCGGACCAGCCTGTAGGAGGTCTGGACGGGCACTGGAGCCAGGTTGGCAACCAGTTCGTGGGCGTGCTGATTGCCTGGATCTTTGCGATTGTGGGAACGATCGTGCTGCTGAAGATAGTCGACACACTCGTGGGCGTGCGCGTCACGGCCGACGAAGAAATAGAAGGGTTGGACATCACGCAACACGGCGAAGAGGCCTACAACCTGGAATCCTAAACAACAATTGAGGAACTGCAGAGAACTCGGCGGCAAAGTTACGGCGGAGCGAAAACTTCCATGATGAAAATTGAGGCCATCATACAGCCCTCGCGATTTGAATCCGTGAAAGGCGCGTTGCTGGAGATCGGCATTGAAGGAATGACGGTGACCGAAGTTCGGGGCCACGGCCGCCAAAAGGGCCACACCGAAGTTTATCGGGGCCGCGAATACACGGTCGATTTGCTTCCAAAAATCAAATTGGAGATGGTGTTGCCCGATAAACTGGTGGATAAGGTTGTAGACACCATTTTGAAAACCGCCAAGACAGGAAAGATTGGTGACGGTAAAATATTCCTATCCAGGGTTGAGGACGCCATCCGGATCCGCAACGAGGAGCGCGGGGAAAGTGCGCTCTAACGTTTGTAGCGCGACCGCGAACAGCCAACGGTGACTACTGCCGCAAGACCCGGTCTTGATTTGGGCCTTCGACCCACAAAGAATATGCCAGGGACCCCTACACCTCTGTCCGTGCTCGGACCGCAAATTGAGGCCGAACGGCAGAAGATCCGGCAACAATTCGAACAAGGCGCAAGTGCGCGCGATACCGTGCACGCGCTATGCGAGCTGGCCGACCGCAATATCCAGCAGATTTTTGGTGAAATGCCGCGCGCGCGCGGTGCAGAAGGCCTATCCCTGATGGCCCTGGGCGGCTACGGCCGTCGACTGCTATTCCCCTTCTCCGACCTGGACATTTTGTTTTTGTTCAACAACGAGCGGGCTGAGCAGGAGTCCAAGAAGATCATTGCTGAATTTTCGCGAATGCTCTGGGACCTGGGATTCCGGGTAAGCTCCGCGGGACGCACCATCGAAGAGTGCAAACGCATTGAAGAAGACAATGCTGAATTTCATCTGGCCCTTCTGGATCGCAGATATCTTGCCGGCGACAAGGAATTGTTCGAGAAGCTGGATGAAAGAGTGCTGCCCTCCTCGGAACGCCAGGCGCGGCCGTTCATGTTGAACCAATTGCAAAAACTTACCAGAGAACGGCTGACCCGCTACGGCAACACCATCTTTCATCTGGAACCGAACGTGAAAGAATCTCCCGGCGGTCTTCGCGACTATCAGGCGACTTCCTGGTTGCGCCAGATCTCCGGGGAACGCAACGATATTCGCAACAGCACGCAAGCCGAAGAAGAGATGTGTGCCAATGCCGTGGAATTCCTGAGCGCGATTCGCTGCTATCTCCATTACAGCAACGGACGGAACGACAACACGCTGACATACGAACTGCAGGCAGCGGCGGCCAGTCGCGGACTGGGGGTGGACCCGGTTACCGGTGAATTGTCCCCCAAAAATGCCGCGGAATGGATGCGTCTCTATTTCCGCCATGCCAGAACTCTCAATCGTCAACTGCTCCGGCATTTGGAGCAAAAGTCCCCGATTCAGCAGAGTTTGCGCCAAAGAATCCTTAAAGCGGCGCGCCCCGCCAAATACGAACCAAGCAACGGAAAATCTTTTGCGGTTCGCGACGGCTTGCTGGAGATTATTAATTTAAGCGAGCTCTCCGATCGCAAAGTTATTTTTTCACTTTTCTCCGAAGCAGCGCACTCCGGCATTCCGCTTAGCCGTGAGGCGGAACGGAAAATTGCCTACATCTTGACGCACGCGGAGGTTCGCGCGAAAAACACCGAGGTGAGCTGGTCCCTCCTGCGGGAAATTCTGGCTTCCGACTATCCCGGCGTGGCGCTGCGTCCCATGCAACGACTTGGACTGCTGACACAAATCCTTCCGGAATTCGCGATGATTGATTCGCTGGTAGTGCGCGATTTTTATCACCGTTATACCGTCGACGAGCACACGTTGCGAACCATCGAGCACCTGCAGGAGCTGGGCGAGTCGCAAGACGCGCGCGGGACGCGTTTCGCTCCTCTCTGGCGAACGGTTGAGCGCCGCGACCTGCTGATTTTCTCCTTGTTGCTGCACGATGTCGGCAAAGGTATGCCGATCGACAACCATGTAACGGGAAGTTTGCAAGCCCTGGAAAGCGCAGCGAAACGCCTGGAGCTCTCCAGCGAGGAAAAATCAGAAGTGTACTTTCTGATCGAACACCATCTGGATATGTCGGCGACGGTGCAGCGCCGCGACATTTTCGATCCCGCAACGGTTTCCGCTTTCGCCGCCGGCGTCGTTACACAAGAACGGCTTCAGCGCCTGTGCCTTTTGACGTACGCCGACATTCACGCCGTAAATCCCGAAGCCCTGACCCCGTGGAAATCCGAGATGCTCTGGCAACTCTTCGCCACCACATCCAACTATTTCAGCCATACCGTGGATCGCGACCGCCTGCACGCGGCCGAGGAAGTTCCGCTGCTGCAGCAGGTGCGCGGGCACGTCAGTACCGCAACCGTGGAAGAGATCAAACGCTTCCTTGAGGGATTCCCTCGCCGCTACCTGGCCGTTCATTCGGCCACAGAAATCGCGGAACATTTCGCGCTCTATCGTCGCCTGGCCACCGAACCGGTTCAGGTGGAACTGAAGCCGATGGGCCATTCCTTCTCGCTCACGCTGCTTACCGCGGATCGCCCCGCCCTGTTTGGCACCATTGCCGGAGTGCTGGCGGCCTGGGGAATGAACATCATCAAGGCTGACGCCTTTGCAAACTCCGCAGGCATCGTGCTCGATACGTTTCACTTTGCGGATCTGCATAAGACGTTGCAGTTAAATCCCAGCGAGGTCAGCCGCTTCCTGCACAGCCTAACTGACGTGGTGAACGGCAAAGCGCCCCTGGAACCGCTCCTGCGCAGCCGGGACCTGGCGAGCCGGGCGCGGCCTCCTAAAGTTGCCGTGGAAACGCGGATCGATTTCGATGATTCGTCTTCCGCACATAGCACGCTGCTGGAAATTGCGGCGCAGGATCGTCCCGGATTGCTGTATGAAATCGGCGCGGCGATTGCCCGCCTGGGATGCAATATTGAAGTGGCGTTGATCGACACGGAAGGGCAAAAAGCCATCGACGTGTTTTATTTGACCGCACAGAACAAGAAACTTGCCTCCCAAAAGCAGGATCTGCTGCGGGAAGTGTTGCAAGGCACGTTGGGATAGGCAGACCTCCGAGACTGCTTGCGTTTCACAAAGCAGTTAACTGCGGAAGCGCCCCGTGTCCCGGCATTGCTGAAGTACGGCTTCCAGAAATTTCTCGTTGCGTGGCCAACCATAGACGTTGACTCCCACTCTCTGGCTGATGCGCGCGCAGATCTGTGTGGCCATCGATCCCCGCAGCAGGGGATCAAGACTATCCCTGCGTTGCACGAATGTTTCAATCAGACGAAGCTCTTCAAGCGTAATATTTGCAGAATCGAAGGCCGGCAACGTTTGATCCGGCGCGGATTCGGTGTATGGGCGCACCGCTTCCAGCGTTTTTTCATGGACAACCACCGTGCCGGCCACAAAATCGCCAAGCCTTTTGTTTTTCTCGCTGAACAGGACGCTGATGATGGCAATACCGTAGGCGGCAGGGAGCTGATCGACTACGCGCAATAAGTTTCGCGCGATGGCATCGTAGGCAGTGATGGGACGGCCGTCATCTTTCATCACCCGGATTTGCGCGAGACGCTTGCCGGGCGTCTGACCGTTCCAGATGGTTTCAAAAAAAGCAAAGTAACCGGAAGTGATGAGAAAACCGACGAAAACCAGAATGGCCAAAACCCACTGCGGGGCGAGATGCCCCAACGAGTTGAGGGTGGGGATCACGGTGAGCGCGACAATGGCCAGAACGAATATGGTGACGGCTTGAATTGCGGTGTCCGCCGCGATTGCCAGGAAACGGCTGCCCACTCCGGCCAGCGGAAATTCCAGCGCGGTCTGCTCCGGTGTATCGATGGTAAGCTTATCGACAGAGGACATTCGTGATCTCCACCCGCTGGCTTGAAAAGCGCCGTGCCCATTGGGCGCGACTTGAACAATTGGTCGCAAACAGCGGAGGCAAAAGCGTTTCCTCCTTGTCGCCCACCGAACTCCAAGAGCTAGCCTTATTATACCGGCAGACGGCTTCTGACCTTTCCACAGTCCGCGAGGACCCCACCAGTTCGCAACTAGCGTTGTACCTGAACCAGCTACTCGGACGCGCCCACAACTTAATCTACATGGGGCGAAAGGCCAAGCGCGGGAGCATCTGGCGGTTTTACCGAGATACCTATCCCGCTATTTTCCAGGAGACCTTTTCCGATACGTTTGCGGCATTTGTTCTTTTCTTGATTGCGGGAATTGCCGGATTCCTGATGAGTTTGGCTGATCCCTCGTTCGTTCGACATGTAATTGGTCCGCAAATGGTGGCTACGATTGAGAATCACAAGATGTGGACGGACTCGATCGTCGGCATCATGCCGCAAACATCCAGTCTCATCATGACCAACAATCTTTCCGTTTCATTCGCCGCCTTTGCTTCCGGAATCCTGGCAGGCGTCGGCACGGTTTACATGATGTTGTACAACGGCCTGCTGATTGGCGTGATCGGCGAAGCTTGCTGGCGCGAAGGAATGAGCTTGCGGCTGTGGAGTTTTGTGGCTGCGCACGGTGTTCTGGAACTTCCCGCGATTTTTATTGCCGGAGGTGCAGGACTGGGACTTGCGAAAGGACTTTTGTTTCCTGGCGTGCTGTCACGCGGAGAGTCGCTGGCCCGCGCTGGAGCGCGCAGCGTGAAATTGGTGTTGGGAATAATTCCACTGTTGGTGATTGCCGGTTTGATTGAAGGGTTTATTTCGCCCAGTTCGCTGCCGTATCAGCTGAAATTTCTGCTTGCCGCGGCTCTGTTTACGTTGCTTACGCTGTACCTTTCGCAAAGAAGAAACCCGGCAGGAAGTTCCATCTCCGTTCCCGCGGCCTCCGCGCCGCTGGGAGCCCATCCGGCTAGATGAGGCTGCGCTCCTTGGCCATCAAATACTGGTTCACGATGGCAGACGATAACTTGGAAGGCTCCACTTCGAGCGTGAGCGCTCCCTGCTTGCGCAGCGTCCTCAACAGCAGATCACGGCGCAGCACAATTTCCTGCGCCGCAACGTAGTGGAACATCTCGCGGTCGGTCTCCGGACGCTCCGCGAGAAGTTCGCGCAATTCGGGCTGTCCGATTACCGTAAAGAGAACCAGATGCCGGTGTGCGATACGCGACGCGCATTCAATCACTTCCGGAGTTGTGGCCGTCTCCGATAGATCGGTCAGCCACACGACCAGGCTGCGGCGTTTTTGAAATGTGTACAGGGCTTGTGCAGCTCTGGCGTGGTCCGCTTCCAGTTCTTCCCCGCGCACCTGTGATAGCCCTTCCATCAGCGCGCGGACGTGCGCTGAGCCGCGGCCGGCAGGCAGCCGCTGCTGCACTCTTCGGCCATAGGCCAGCATCGCCACGCGGTCGCCGGAGTACAGGGCAACTTGCGCCAGGGAAAGTGCGGCATTCACCGCGTAGTCCAGTTTGCTAAGGCCGCGCACACGGGTTCGCAGCAACCGCCCCGCGTCCAGAACGAGCCATACGGTCTGGCTGCGCTCCACCTGGTAGGATTTGCTGATGATTTTCCCGCGCCGCGCCGTCGCACTCCAACAGATATCACGCCACTCGTCCGTTTCGCGGTATTCGCGAAGGCTTTCGAACTCACGCCCCTGTCCGGGCAAATGCTTGTGGCGCTTTTCCAGAGCGATTTGACGGCTGCGAATCAGAAAAATCGTGTCCCGTTTGGACTCTTCCAAATTGGGATAAATGCGCACGGTCTGCGGAAGCGCAACGGTGGCCCATCGTTCCGCAATGCGCCACGGGCTCTGGTAGCGCAGAGTTACGTTGCCGAGCCGGATGTCTCCGCGCTCGCGCGGGAGCACAGAGTATTCCGCTCGTGCTTTTTCTCCCCGAGTGACGGCCATCTCCATCTCGGGAGATTCGGCTCGCATCGCCGCCGGAACATGATCCGTCAGCTGTAGCGAGAGCGAAGTCTGTGCGGACGAGCGCACCTCCAGAGCCACGACAGAGGTGCCGGACAATTGCAGCGGAGCGGACCAGATTCGGCTTACCGCAACTTGTTCTGGTCTGGGAAGACGCCGGTAGTCCAACAGCCACAACAGCAAAACGCAGGCGTCCCAGGCCAAAATCGCATAGAGATATCGGGGATCGGCCCAGCCCGGGCCAATCCAAATGAGTCCAATAAACAACAAAAGGTAGAATCGCCTCCCAAATGCAAAGGAGAACCGGCCCGAGGGTCGACCCTTGGCGAATTGCGTCGGGGGAATGAGTTGAACGATGGCGCTCATGGTGACGAGTTGGTTTCCAACAAGAATCAACTACTTTGGAACTTCGATGGAATTCACCACATCGCGAACTACCTGGTCCGCCGTCACCCCTTCCAAATCCGCTTCCGGCTTGAGCACCAGCCGGTGGCGAAGTATGGGCAGGGTGGCCAGCTTGATGTCGTCGGGAATGAGAAAGTCCCGCCCTTCGGTGGCCGCAATCGCTTTGGCAAAAACCATCAGACTAATCGCCGCCCGCGGGCTGGCTCCTAGACTGACAGCGGGCCAGGTACGCGTCCGCGAAGCTAGCGCGACGATATATTTGAACAGGGCGGGCTCGACCCGCACCGCTGCCGCTTCCTGTCGCGCGGCGAAAAGGGTTTCCGCTGTCACGGTCGTGAAGGAAACCCGTTGCAATTCGCGCGGGTCAAACCCGTCCTGGATATTTTGCAGGATCTGCATTTCTTGCTGTGCATCCGGATAGGAGATGCGGATCTTGGCCAGGAACCGGTCCAACTGCGCTTCCGGGAGGGGGTAGGTTCCTTCAAACTCAATCGGATTCTGTGTGGAAAACACGGAGAAAAACTTGGAGAGGTCGTGCCGGGTGCCGTCAATGGTGACCTGCCGCTCTTCCATGGCTTCCAGAAGCGCCGACTGGGTACGCGGCGGAGTGCGGTTGATCTCATCGACCAGCAGCAAATCCGTGAAAACCGGTCCTCGATGCAAATTAAACGTGCTCGTCGCCATGTTAAAAACGTTTGCGCCGAGAACATCGGCAGGCATTAAATCCGGAGTACACTGCACCCGCTGAAATTTCAGCTGAAAAATCTGTGCTAGCACTTTGACGGCCAGGGTTTTCGCAAGCCCGGGAACCCCTTCAACAAGTGCATGCCCCCCCACCAGGAGCACAAGCAGGAGTTGATCCAGCGATTCGCGCTGTCCTACGATCACCTTCGCGAGTTCCCCGCGTACGTGCGTGGCTAGTTCATTTGCCTTGGTCATGCTGAGTGCCTTTCTGTTTGTCGAGACCGCCGGACTTCCAGGCGAGCCGTGTAGTCGAAGATTTCCTGAACAATTTTCCTGGCATCCTCATCGCGCACTTCCAGGCTGCGCATGGTTCGTTCCGCCCGGCCAAGCGTGTCGAAAAGCTCTGCCTGCTTCCAACCGAGCGACTCCGCGGCGCGCCGCGCGAGCTCCGGATAGGGGACATTCGC
Source organism: Saccharimonadales bacterium (SeqCode) (assembly GCA_035317965.1). Lineage (GTDB taxonomy): Bacteria > Acidobacteriota > Terriglobia > Acidiferrales > UBA7541 > Acidiferrum. The sequence continues at coordinate 21,571 of DATHFT010000040.1, forward strand.
CGCGAGCCCGAGTTGCCGCGTCAGAACAAACCGAAATCGCTGGTATGCAATGCGCACCGCTGCCGAACCGGCGTGCCCCGAACTATATAGGTCGCCGAGCGTCTCCACAAATTCCAATGGGGAAAGGCGTGATGTTTTCGCGGGAATGTGAATGGGCCCCTGCCGCCGGGAAAATGTCGCCAGAATCGCCAGGAACACCAGTCCAAACTGGGCTATGCCCCAGGGAATCGGCGTCCGGGAGAGATAATTCCAGAGCCCCCCTTCGACTCCATGGAAATATTCGTCCCACAGAATGTGCGTTCCCTTTGCGGAACCCACCGAATTCAAGAGCAGGGCGGCGTTTCCGGATTCGCGGATGAATCCATTGGTCAGCGGTGTTGCTGCTCCCCACCAAATTACCTGCCCTTTGCCGACCTTATAGGTGATAACCGCCGCGGTTTTTGCATCGCCGTAAACAACTACGTGCGACGGCGACCTTGGCTGCCAGTCCTGCGGCGCAATCATTTTTACTTGCGGCGCATCGCGCATAACCGGGGAAGGATTGACGGCTGAAAAAGTTCTTACGTCCTCTTCGTCGAGACCTTCTTCAAACTCCGACGACTCCGGCAGAACCCTCGAAGCGTAGGACCCCGTTGCCACGATACGTCCGCCATTCTGCAGAAATTTACGCAGCGCTCCTCGTTCATCGGCTGAAGAAGTCTGCACCGGTTCGGCGAGAATGAGAACCTCGTTTTCCGCCTGGCTGTCTTCAAGTTCGGTGGGCGACTGTTCCCAGCGCTCGATCTGGTAGCCAGATTCCTCCAGTAGCAGATACGCCGCTTTGGCGCCGCCCCAAGAGGCGGAATAACTGGAAGGAATGACCGTGCGGACGCCTGCTTCGGGCGGAGTGAGCAGCGTTGAAGCGATCACCAGGATGATCAGCAGGACGCCCGCGACAATCAGGAGTTTGCGGTCGCCACTGTCGAGGGCTTGAGGCATCCCATTTTCTCCAAAAGTGTGTGTGCGTCCGACCAGTCTTCCCGTGAAGCGGGCCGGTATCCGTACCAGATCAATTCAAAATGACGTGTCAAATCGCCGAGCATGGCTTGCTGGCTGGGATGCGAACCCAGCAAACGCAGCGATTCGCGCGGAGTGCGCGCCCGGTCCCGATCGAGAAGCCGGTGATCTTCCAAGCTCGCCACCGCGGCCCAATAGCCACAATGAATCGCTTCCCGGAAATCACCACGCTCCGCGGCTGCGAGCGCATCGGCAATCCATTGCCGCCTGTCGCTCGGAATCGGCTTGCCCGCAGTCTCGAGGCGCGCCGCTATTGTGGCCTTCGCCAGGCGCCGGTAGATCCAGACTCCCAGCAGAACAAACGCAATCGTGATTACGCCCCAGGCAAAAATGTTCCCATTCTTCCTGCTGACGTGAAGGCGCATCAAGGCGCGAACGATTTTCTCGCCCAGCCAGCGAACAGCGTGCCGGATCCAGAGCTGAAATGCAGTCGGTCCCTTTGCTTGGCGAAATTCCTGGCGTTCAAAAATTTCTTTCAAGTGGGCGCGCGCATCCGATGAGTCTTTTCCTTCGGAAACCGCGGCCAAGTCACCTGCAGCCGTCTTCAAGCTGTTCAGTCGCGTCTGGATTTCGGCACGCGTAGTTTTGGCGTTTTTCGGCTTGTCTTCCATCTGCTGCAAGGATTCTCGCAGCCAACCCGTTGAAACCTCGACACGCGACTCGCCCACACGCACCGACCATGCAGGAGGCAAGGATTGTCGGAGAGGAGAAATTTGTTCTTTGTTTTTTACGGCTGCAGAGCAGCGGTCCAGCTCCGCGAGATAGGTGGAAAGACTCAAGTCTTGCGCGGACGTCTGCGGGGCAGGTGGCGTCTCGCCTTCCGGCAGTGCCCGGCAAGAAACGGAGTAGGTCAGAAGACCCGTGAACAATGTGGTACGCAGCAGTACCAAAACCGTTTTGAACATTTTGTAATTACGCGGCCGAGGGCGCGCTGGGTACCGGAGTAGCGTCCATCGATGCCATAAGGTGCTGAATATCAAACGCTTCCTTGCGCACCCGAAGATTGTAGTACATAAGCGAAAATGCAATCGTGGCAATCGGTCCCACCAGCACCTGCGAAACGAATTCCGCCAGATGTTGCAGAACCAAGATGGCAAACGATACCTTCTTGTGGGCAATCGCTGCGGAAGTCACGATAAACAGGAAAGGAAATTGAAAAATAGCGCCGGCTACGCCATTGACGACCCAAACCAGCAAAAGGATCAGAAAGATTTGACCGGCAAAGCCTTTTGTCAATTCCATGCTTCTTTCGATCGACCGGATGACCTTGGTGTTTTCCAACATGGCAACGGGAACAGCAACGGAGGTCCGGCAGAGAAGAATGAACCCCGGAACAATAAGCAACAGGAATCCCACGCCGACCACGATGCCCACCACAAAAAGGAGAAGCAGCACTCGAAAGGCTTTCAGCCCGACGCGGCGATAGGCACCGCGAACCGTCGCCGGAATTCCCAGATAGAGGTCGGAGACCGCGAAAATTGTCGCTGCCTGCGTCGCTCCAATCAATGCCAGAAACAAGATCCCTACAACCAGCGCTCCGCCAATAACGCCACCTATGGCAGCGACCGAAAAGGGGGAAACGAGATTGGTGGGCTCGCTGACGGTGCTGGCGGCCGACCCGATGGCGGCCATGCCCACGTTCAACAGAAGCAGCAGTACGAAAGGCAGCGCGGAAATTCCAACAAAAAGCCAGAAATTACTCTTGTAAAGGGAAAACGTACGATCCAAAACTTCGCCAATGGTCATCGGACGAAGAGAAATATCGGGCATGCGGCCTCCCAAACATGGTGAACGGGTCAGCGCATATAATCACGAATGTTACACACAGTGCAAGTATCGTAAGGAAACCGTGTGATCGGAAGAGCATCGAGGGATGCTGGCGTATTGGAATCCGGGGACAAAATGACAATCGGAACTGTTCACCTTGGCGGAGGCAGAGCCCACCGGCAATTTTCCCCTGGGTACGGCAGTTTCCAATTCTTCCGTTCGAGTCCGGCAATTGCTACGCACTGCGCGCCATTTTGCCCAGATTCTGCAATTCACTCGCAGCGATCTGGAGAGCCGCCGCGGCAACATTTTCTTCCAGATGTTCGACACGAGACGTACCGGGAATCGGCAAAATGACCGGCGAGCGCCACAAGAGCCAGGCGAGCGCCAGCTGAGACGGGGTGATTTTCAATTTGCTTGCCGCGCGCTCGACATCATGGCCCGACGAGGAAACGTCGCCAGCAGCAAGCGGAAACCATGGAATAAATGCGATGCTTTCGCGCTCACAATATTTGACAACGTCTTCCGCCGCTCGATCGGCGACACTGAAGCGATTCTGGACCGAAACGATGGGCACGATGGTGCGAGCGTGTTCGATCTGCTCCACGCTGACTTCGGATAGTCCGATGTGGATAATCTTGCCTTCGGCCTGCAAATCTTTGAGCGTGCCCAGCTGGTCTTCGGCCGGCACGGCGGGATCAATCCGGTGCAATTGGAAGAGGTCGATACGCTCAAGACGCAGTCGCTTGAGGCTGCCGTCGCAGGCTGCGCGCAAATGCTTCGGTTTGCCGTTCATTACCCATTGATCGGGGCCGGTGCGATCGAATCCCGCTTTTGTGGCAATCACAAGTCCTGGGGGATAGGGATGCAAAGCTTCTGCGATGATTTCCTCGCTTACAGCCGGGCCGTATGAATCCGCTGTGTCAATGAAATTGATACCGAGGTCCATCGCGCGGCGCAAAACTCGAATGCATTCAGTTCTATCCCGGGGCTCTCCCCAGATTCCCTTGCCAGTAATTCTCATGGCACCAAAGCCGAGCCGGTTGATCGTGAGTTCTCCACCGATAGCGAACTGCCCGGATTTGGCTGCCGGGCGGCTGCCCCACTCAATCGAAGATGTGTTTTTCATTTTTGTCTCCTTCTTTTTCTAGCTGTTTTGGATTGTCTGTCAATCCGTGAACTCCCAATGCCGCCTTGGTTCAAATTCACCGGGGGCAACGCTCGTCTGGGTGATTCTCTATAGATGCCTGGAGAGCAGCTTCCAGTGCACGAAATTTGCCACCGGAAGGCAGTCCCGATTCAAACGGCCGCCCCGGCTTGGTGTTAAGGATGTGAACAGGTGAGATCGACCGAATCAGTCTGCTTGGGCGAAGTCCTGTTTACGTCCGTCTACAATCAATATTGCCGCGCTTATTGAACTGGCCAGCGCACAAATTGCGGCGATCCATATGACGGACCGGTAGCCGGCAACGAAGGCTGTGTTCACCACCTGTCTGCCTGGTTTGCCGTCCACGCTGATTGCAGCAAGCTTCGGGCGTTGCGTATCGATTTGTTGCCGAACATCGACGGGCAATGAACCCACGTTGTGGTCCAGAACTTTGTTAAATGTGCTGTTCAGAACCAAGCCAAGAACTGCCACGGCGAGTAAGGCGGCAACGCGCGAAACCGCATTGTTGACTCCCGATGCGACTCCAATGTAGGGCTGTGGCACGGCGCTCATGACCGTGGTCGTAAGCGGGGCAACGCTGATGGCCATTCCAAAGCCGAGCACCACAAGAGCGGGAAAATATGTTGTCCAGTAGGTGCCCCCGACGGTGGACCTTGCAAACAAAGCAAATCCGGATCCTGCAATAACCGGGCCGATGGTTAGCAGCGTTCTTGCGCTATGACGTTTTAGCAGTCCGCCCGACCAGCGAGACAACAGGAACATCATAAAAATAAGCGGAAGCAAGGCGGCGCCGGCCTGCGTCGCGGTGTAGCCGTGTATCTGAATCAGGTTTAGGGGGAAAAAGAACAACACCCCGCTGAGCGCGGCGTACAGGAAGAAGGTAACCAGATTGGCGCCGGTAAAATTGCGAGACCGGAACAGCGCAAGCGGAAGCATGGGCGCAGCGGACCGGGCTTCGACGATTAGGAAGAATATCAACGCTAGCAACCCGGCCATTCCCACCAACGGGGACACTTCGATAAATCCGTAGACGATTCCACCCAAGCCCACCGCTGCCAGGACAGCCCCCAGCCAGTCCAGTTTCGATTGCGGCTTGGCGCTGCCCTCGGGCACGCGCCAAAAGGTTACCGCAATTACAACCAGTGCGATGGGCACGTTGATGAAAAATACCCAGCGCCACGTGGCGTGCTCCACCAGCCATCCGCCCAAGACCGGGCCGATGGCCATGGTCATGGACGTGAAGCCGGACCAAGTCCCAATAGCGCGACCGCGCTCTTCCGGAGAAAAGGAAACACCAATCAAGGCGAGACTATTTGGTACCAAAAGGGAACCGCCGATACCTTGTACTGCCCGCGCAACGGTAAGCTCTTCAACGCTACGCGTGAGCCCACAGCAAATCGATGCAATGGCAAAGATAATGATTCCGACGGTGAAGATTTTTCGTCGGCCGTAGAAATCGCCGAGCGAACCGCCGGTAAGGAGCAGCGCTGCAAGAAAAAGCGCATAGGCCTCGACGATCCACTGGACGTTCGCGATCGTTGCATGTAGACCGGATTGCAGTGCTGGCAGCGCAACATTGACAACAGTCCCGTCGATGAACACCATGCTGGAACCAAGGATGGTGGCGGCGAGCACCCAGGGTCCGCGGCCACAACAGGCCGGGTCGGAACCAGCCGCGAGCATGGATGCCTGATCACAGGGAAAGTTGGCCATGGTTGCTCTCGACCAGCCTGCCAATGCTGTAATGGATCGTCAACAAGAGATATCGGCGGTTGGGGGCCAAAGCATTCCGGCGGTTCGCGCGAATTCATGTGCCGCAAACACAGTTCAGTCACTGGCATTTAAATGGATGCACCGGTTTCCCTATTCCCGCGCGAGTGCGGCCATACGGTCATGCGTTTGCCGCTTGCCAACCAAGCACTTGGAACCAAACATGATAGATTCTTTTTCGCACGCCAATTGGAATGGGTCAACGCATCGCCCGGACTTAGAGCTAAGCGAGCGACAATGATATGCGGCCTTAGCCGGGAGAATATCGGGGGGCAACGAGCGAGCTTGGGAACATTTGATAAGAACCCATGATGTGGCAGTCATTCTTCAATCCATCTTCATGGTCCCGGTTGTGCTCGCACTTTACGACCTCGGCCGCCAACATTCCAGAAAAGTGGGCCGGGCGACTGCTGTGCTGGGAATAGTGGCTCTCCTGTTTGTCGCGTTGTTTCTCCAGCTCACGGTCGCAAAGATCATATGGGATGTGCTTTACATGATCCCGCAGGGCCTGCTGGGCTTTTGGCTCATCGCTGTGAACCGAAGCATGTCCAGCTTCCTGCCTCGGAGTCTGACGCGCCTAGGGACGATTGCCGGTGTAGGAATCGTAATTGTTGCCAGTTTCCCCATCGGCTACGGTATTTTGGTTGATCCGATCGGCTTTCATGGTTCGGTCCCGTTCGACTACGTGCCGCCCCAGGCGACCACGGCAAACGCTATCGTCCATATCGTCCTTCTCATCGGTACGTTCATGGGCGTCGCGCCGTATCCCGTCTGGGCCTCGCTGCTCGGCGGCAGACTTCTTCGGAAAAGTTGAGGGATAAACGCTAACAGGCGATCTGGGATCTAGCAAAAATCCACTTATTCGGTAAGACGTACGGGGATTGGAACTCATCGCTCGATCAGAAAACCCACCCTCCGTTCGACTCTGCGGAAGGGACCTTACAATTGCCGTTACCATGAGCGACCAGCAAATATTCCATTACGTGATAGCCGCAGGTATCATTTTTCCGTACTGCGCAGTTGGGTTGATTCGTTGGCGCAGGCGATCCCAAGAGCTTCGGGCTCCCGAAGCCAAAAAGACGAATAACTATTCCGCTCTTCGAGCTCAAATACTAAATTGGAAGTGCCCGCAGGCCAGTTCATCCACGCCTGACACAGCTGGCAATCCATGTGCTGTCGTGATGGACTGGGCGCTTACGTCTGGAGTCGCCACGGTGGTCGCGGTTTCCGACGGCTCGGCCAGCATTTACTACAGCAGCGGAGGCGGATCAATCGGCGGTGGGCACGCACGGCCGGCCATTCGCGATGCGGCGTTGCACGCCGTTTCGATCGCCAGTAAGTTTCTGCATGGTATGCAGCTAACAGACAATTTTCCTTTACCCGAAAGTGGAGGCGTGATCTTTTACGTTGTCACAGAGAGGGGAGTCCTTATGGCAAAGGCATCGGTAGGGCTGCTGAGCACAAATAGCCATCCCCTTTCAGAACTTGGCAACTCCATGCAAACAATCATTACGGAGTACCGAATTCTAGACACCACTGTTCAATAGACAGTATTCCCTTGGCAGGCCCTGGCGATGAGTGCAGGCTTCCGGTGATTTTTGTCAGTGATTTAGGAAAATCCCGGTAAACGGCTTTTTAGGCAAAATAACGGCCAACGGATTGTCAAAGTCCCGCTCCTTGATCTTTTGACGTCCCGATCCATTTCTAAACAGAATTGTCACAATTTATTTACCTAGCACTCAAGAACAATGAGCGGCCAGCAAGGACAATACCCTCAGGTGACGGGTGTCTCTGCACAATTCCCACCCATTGTGTCGGTTTCCTCTGTTACACCAAATGACGGTTAATCAAAAAAAGGTGGGTTCAAAGTGAAAATTTTTTTTCGACTTCTCATGATACCGCTCTTGCTATGCGCAGCGGCTCATGTGTTATTGGGACAAGGCACGGATGCCACCCTCTCAGGGAATGTTACCGACCCTTCGCACGCAGCAATCACGAATGCCAAAGTGACGGCTCGCAACAAATCGACCAATTTTAGCCAGGTGGTCACGACCGATGGTTCGGGAGCATTTTCCTTTCTGAGTTTGCCGATTGGTCCCTATGTTGTGACCGTAGAGCAGCAGGGCTTTAACACTGCTGCCGTTGAAATCACACTCGAGACGGCGCAGAAAGCGCGCCAAGACATTGAGTTGCAGGTGGGCCAATCGCAGCAATCCGTCACGGTTGAAAGTTCAACGCAGCAACTGTCCACGCAAGACGCTTCCCTCGGCAATGTCATCAACAACAACACGGTGGCCGATACTCCCCTGTATCTCCGCAACTGGGATGACCTTCTCCGCCTCGTGCCCGGTGTTCAGTCCAATCGGTACACCGACCAGAGCGGCGCCACCAGCGCGGGCCGCACAGGAGCGTTCAACATTCACGGAGTTCATTCCCTGCAAAATGATTTCATTCTGGACGGCATCGACAACAATACATTTTCTGAAAACGTACAGGAACTGAGCACTCAGGCTTCGCGCCCGTCGGTTGACACCATTCAGGAATTCAAGGTCATCACGAACCCCTACTCTGCAGAATACGGCCGCAGCCCCGGTGCCGCGGTGGTCGTCACCACCAAAGGCGGCTCAAACCAGATTCATGGCGTCGCCTACGAATATCTCCGCAACAATTATTTTGATGCCAACGATTTTTTCTCCAACCGCAGCGGCCTGATTAAGCCAAAAAACAATCAGAATCAATTCGGCGGCAGTATCGGCGCCCCTATTGTCCACGACAAACTCTTCGGTTTTTTCAACTACGAGGGCACGCGGATTAGCCGCGGGGTTCTGCGTACTTCTACGGTCCCGCTTCCCAATGAACGCATTGGCGATTTCAGCGCTACAGCGGCCGCGGCAAACGGCCTGACCGGTGGGTATCCCACAATCTACGATCCCACCACGGGCCTGCCCTTCCCCAACAATCAAATTCCCGCTGATCGCATCGATCCAAACTCGGCAAAAATCATGGCACTTTTCCCGGATGCCAACCTGCCCACGCAGCTCAACAACTACGTTCGCAACGCTCTGCTCACAGACGATGCCAACGGCTACAATGGCCGCGTCGATTGGACTCCTAATGCCAACAACTCCTTTTTTGGTCGGTACACCTATTCGAATCGTGATCGGTTCATTCCCGGCTACTTTGGTGGCATCGGCGACGGAACTTCCACTTCCGCCTGGGGCCGCCAGAAATTGATCGGCCAAAGCGCGGTGCTTGGCTGGACTCACACTTTCTCGCCTTCACTTGTGAACGAATTCCGTTTTGGCTTCATCCGCAGCTTTTCGTTTGCCGCACAAGACCCATTTGGACTAAATCAAGTCGATGAGTACGTTCCCGGAGTTCCAGAAAATCCGGCCGTCGCCGGGGGGATCTCGCAAATCACCCTCACGAACTTCACTTTCATCGGCTCACCGGACTTTCTACCCAAACAACAGGTCCCGCAGCAGTTTCAGTGGGTCGATAACGTTTCCAAGACCTTCGGCAAACATTCGCTGAAATTTGGCGTGGATTTCCGCGCTCCGATGCGCAACATCTACCAGGATGAACCCGGCACCCGCGGCTCCCTTACATTTGACAAGATTTTCACCTGCCAGCGCGATGCCACCACCGGCCAGTGCACTGGCAATACGGGCATCTCTTACGGAGACTTCCTTCTCGGCGCTGTCAGAGGCTCGCAGCTCACCAATGTCGCCTTCGTCGACCAGCGCCTCTGGATGTTGTCAGCATTCGTTGAAGACGATGTGAAGTTGCGGCGCAACCTGACATTAAATCTCGGTCTCCGCTACGACTTCTCTACTCCGGCACTCGAGGGTAACAACAACCTGGCCAACTTCGATCCCGCCGCAAACAGTGGTGCCGGTGGACTCGTCTTTGCCAGTGACGGTTCGCTTGAAAACCGCTCTCTTGTCCAGATCAACAAGCGCAACTTCGCGCCGCGCATCGGCGTGTCTTATGCCTTTACCCCGAAAACCGTTTTCCACGCCGGCTACGGCATCTACTACATGCTTTTTGAACGTTTCGGCAGCGAAGATCAGCTCGGGCTCAACGCGCCATTCATCATCAACAACGTGCAATCTGCTCCCTCAAACGCAACAGCGCCTCTTTTCTTTCTGCAGGACGGTTTTCCTGCCAGTTCGCTCGATCCCAATCAGCCCGGCCTCCTTGGCAACGTGCGCATCCGGGCCGTCGATCCCGCCACCCCCACGCCCTATGTTGAGCAGTGGAGCTTGGGCTTCCAGCAGGAGCTCCCCTGGAATCTGGTCGGGGAAGTCAACTACGTTGGCACCCGTTCCATTCACCTCAACGTTCTTGCCGACCGCAACCAACCAGCCTTTGACACCAACGGCCAAGTCGGCGCTGACCGCCCGTTCCCCACGCTCGGCTACATCGAATATCAAATGGCCAACGGCTTCGGGAAATACAATGGCCTTGAAGGCAGTCTCGAGCGCCGATTCAAGGACGGCCTCAGCCTTCGCTTTGCTTACACCTATTCGCGCAGTATCGACAATACGCCGCAGGAGCTGGAAAACAATTCCGGCAGCGCTCCGAACGGCAACAACTACGGCGCATGGTTCGGCCCCAGCGACTTCGACACGCCGCACCGCCTCATTGCCAGCTACGTCTACGAACTGCCCTTCGGCCGCAATCGCAAATTCGCCAATTCCGGAATCCTTTCCTACATCGTTGGCGGATTCAAGACCTCCGGCGTGTACACCTTCGCGAGCGGTCGGCCCTATACGATCAGCTCCGGCGGCAACATCGCCAATTCCCTCGATAAGTTTGGCGCCGTAGCGGCCACGCCAAATCAAATCGGCACTCCGGTAACCGTTGGTAACGTAAACTGCTGGTTCTTCGTGGCCGCCAACCAGGCCTGCACCGCCCTCCGCCCGGATCTCACCGATGCCTACGCGCTGCAGCAACCGGGTTTTCTCGGTGATGTCGGCAGAAACACCCAACGCGGTCCCCATACGAACGTTTTTGACTTCGCACTCATGCGGGACTTCCCCATTCATGAAGCGATTGGACTGCAGTTTCGTTGGGAAGTCTTCAATTTGACCAACACCGTTCAATTCGGCCAGCCCAGCAACAATTTCAGCAGCAGCTCGGCAGGATCGATCACTTCACTCGCCGGCGACCCTCGCGTGATGCAGTTCGCATTGCGCCTGGCGTTCTAGCAGGTTAGCGAACCGTGAGTCTACAAGTTCGTTCTCTAGGAGAGACCTCCGCTTGGAGGTCTCTCCAATGCTGGTTCCTTAGCTCGGTATATCTGGTTCCCGTTTTGCTGGTGTCGCTGCTCGGAAGCCCCTGGTCGCTGGCGCAGTCAAGCGAAGCAAAACCACCGGATGTAACTCTCCGGGGAACCCTGAGCGGCAAAGACAACCAAACATATAAACTTTTGCCCTTCAGCGTTCCCCAGGGCATATTCCGCGTCACTGTCGTCTTCAGCTACTCGGGTAAGGATGAACACACAGCGGTGGATTTGGGATTGTTCGATCCGCAGCAATTTCGCGGGTGGAGTGGCGGGCGAAAAGATGTTTTCACGGTGTCCGCAACGGATGCTACCCCTTCCTACCTGCCGGGTTTTGTAGTTCCCGGAGTCTGGCAACTTCTCATCGGCGTTCCAAACATTCGAACAGCTTCCCGTTCAGAGTACGTGGCGAAAATCTATTTTTCCGGCGCCGGGAGCGTTTCCGCCGAACCCGAAGTCTTGCGAGCTCCCCTGAAAAGCGGCCCCGCCTGGTTCCGCGGCGATCTCCACATGCACACGGCTCACAGCGACGGGAGTTGCCAGAGTCAATCCGGTAAAAGTGTTCCGTGTCCGCTGATGCTCACGGTCCAGACAGCCGCAAAGCGTGGCCTGGATTTCATCGCCATCACCGATCACAATTCGATCTCGCACTATTCCGAGATGCGCGAGTTGCAGCCCTTCTTTGATCAGCTGCTTCTCATTCCCGGTCGCGAGCTGACAAGTTTTACCGGACACGCCAATCTCTATGGCACAGAGGAATACGTCGACTTTCGAGTTGGAAGCGCGGAAGTTCCAAATTGGAATGCACTACTCCGGAACTTGCAGAAGATGGACGGCCTGGTGTCCGTCAATCATCCATCCCGTCTTACCGGCGAAGATTGTATGGGATGCGGATGGACACCCGATCCGCCTGCTGACCTGCATCTGGTGCAGGCCATAGAAGCCATAAATTCTGGAAGAACGGAAGGTCCCACAGCCGGGATCACCTTTTGGCATGAGCAACTCAACCGTGGGATACGGCTCACGGCAATCGGCGGCGGCGACAACCACAATGCGCTGGCTCCGCTTCCCGGCATGGGCTCGATTGGTTACCCGACGACCGTTGTCCGGGCCAGGGAGCTTTCCGTAGGCGGTGTGCTGGAGTCCATTCGCGCGGGTCATGTTTTCATTGACGTTGCCGGCACCGCGGATCGTTTGCTTGAACTGACCGCAGACCTCCAGCACCAGCACGCCGAAATGGGAGACAACCTTTCCGTTCAGGAAAAGCAGCTTGTTTCCTTCCAGGTGCACGTTCGCAAGGTCCTCGGCGGGCGGGTCGAAGTTAATTCAGACTCCGGCCTCTTGACGCTGGACTTACCGCCGATCACCCAAGCGGATCAAACCCTACAATTTCCCTGGGAGAGTGATGGCCGTCGCCATTGGCTGCAGGCGACAGTTCGCGACGCTTCCGGAAATCTCATCTTGCTTGGCAATCCTATTTACATCAATTTTCCCTGACGGAGATTGCTGGTTCCTGTGAGGATAGAAATTTCAATGCGCAAATATTTAGCTCTCGCTGTTGCCGTCGCCTTGTTCGTGTCGTTTGCTCCCGTTGCCGGTCCGGTAAACGCCGGTCCGGACTCGGCTCATCCCGGTGCCCGGGTGCTCATGGACGCCCACAATTGCTATCCATATTTTGAATGGTGGTCAGACCGGATCGACCGCGCTCTTTCCGCCGGCGGCCCGTTGGCCATCGAACAGGATCTCCTCTGGGTCCACGACGTAAAAACGGGACAATACCGGTCCGTGCTCAGTCATGGCGCTCCGGCAACCGGCTCCGAACCAGGGATGCGAGAATATTTTTTTGAACGTGTACGGCCAATCGTTGAAAAAGCTTTGCGCGACGGAAATCACGGCGACTGGCCACTCATCACCTTGAACTTGGATCTGAAAACAGAAGAGCCGGAACATCTCGCAGCGATCTGGCAGCTCTTGTCGGAGTACCGGGACTGGCTCACGACGGCGGTGCGCTCCGACAACATCGATCGCAGTGAGTCGCTCGCTGTTCGTCCGCTTCTGGTGCTGACGGGAGAATCCGACGCGCAGAAAGCCGTCTTCTACGATCAAGTTCCCGCCGGCGAAAAACTCCTGGTATTTGGCGCCGTACGCACAAACACAAAAGATCCATCGGCACCGCCCGAAGAACTGGCGCCTCATGCACAAGACAACTATCACCGCTGGTGGAACACCAGCTGGCATGTCGTCGAATCCGCCGGACAGCCCAGCGCAGGCGAGTGGACAGCGGAAAAGGAAAAGCGTCTGAACCAACTGGTGCACTTCGCGCACCAGCACAACCTGTGGATTCGTTTTTATACCCTGGACGGGGCCGCCAAACCACAATTGAGCGCCAACGGATGGTTTCGCTCCTACAACTTCGGCTCAAAAGACGCGGTTATGAAACGCTGGAAAGCGGCCGCTACGGCAGGCGTCGACTATATCGCTTCTGATCAATATGAGGAGTTGGCCGAATTGCTAAAATCTCAAAAACGGAGTTCTGCCCCGTAACGAATGCTTGCAGTGTCGCGGCGAACTGAACTCTTGCCTGGCGACCAAGTCACTGCTTCTGAGGGTCGCCCGTTTCCCCGGTCTCACGGGTCCTGGCAAATGTCCGTGCACTGAGAGCTGCTCTGCGGTGAAATTCAACGGGCAAAACGCTCTCCGGGGGGCGCCTGATAGTTCGTCTCAAAATGAAACACGAGCCGGCCCCATTTTGGTCGATTTCAACCATGAAACTGCGAGGAAAGTCTAGTCTTTTGCCGTGTATGAGAGTCAGCAAAAGACTGTATTCCTTGCGATACGGCGGTGGGTTACAACAGAAGTCGGACATAAACTGGTGAATCTGCGAATCTTAATTGTCGATGATTCAGAAACAACCCGGCGTATCCTGCGCGCCATCGTTCATTCGAGAGAATGGACGGTTTGTGGAGAAGCGGAGGACGGCCGCTCGGGCATTACTCAGTTTCAAAAACTAAAGCCGGATATTGTTCTGATTGATCTGGCGCTGCCGGACATCAACGGACTCAAAGCCGCAAAGCGCATGTCCACTTTGAATCCGACTGTTCCCTTAATACTCTTTACCGTGCTGGACCTGCAGGGGCTGGAACAACCTGCCCGCGAGGCCGGCATCTGTTCTATGGTCTCGAAGGCGCAGGCCTGGGATCTGATCAAATGCATCGAAGAGGCAGTGGATCAACTGCAACGGGGAACTTCGACCGTCAATTAGGGCTGCGGAGCGGCCCCTGGATATCCCGGCGAGGCGTCTAGAGAGGGCTGGGGGCTGGTTCGAGATAAAAGGTACTGTCGATTATTGGAATAAAAACCTGCACCAGAGTCCCCGGACTGACGTTCTGCAACCGGACTTCCCCGCCAAATTCCTTTACTCTTTGCCGCATACCGCCAATTCCGATTCCGACGCGTCCGAGCCGCAGCGCCACAACGTCTTCCGGCAGCCCCTTGCCGTCATCTTGCACTGAAAGCAGTATTTTCTTTTCTACAATTTCCAATCGCAATCGCGCTTCGCGGGCTTCCGCATGCCGAAAAACATTAGTCAGGGCTTCCTGAACGATCCGGAAGATGGCTGTCTCCAGTTCGAGTCCAAGACGCGGAAAATCAAGCGGATTGACCTCTATCGAAGATTGAATTCCGCTGCGCGTAGAAAATCCCTCCAAATAGACCTTCAGAGCGGATTGCAATCCAATTTCATCAAGCAGCGGCGGATGCAACAGATGAGACATATTTCTCACCTGCTGGATCGCCCGATCAATCAAAGCACTACTCTCAATAACCGCTTCTTGTTTCCACTCCACCGTTTGACCGGGCCGGAAAATCCCGTCTACCAGCATCTTGGCAGCACTGAGTTCCTGGCCCAATCCATCGTGCAGTTCTCGCGCAATGCGTCGCCGCTCCTCATCTTGCGCCACGATAAGGTTGGTCGAAAGCCGGCGCAGCTCCTCGTTTAGCCTCTCTAGTTGCCGCGTCTTGCGGTGGAGTTCGGCAAAGACGCTGACCTTGGCACGAAGCAATTCCGGAATCACAGGCACAGAAATGTAGTCTACGGCGCCCCGCTGGTAGCCCTGTAGTCGATCCAAGTCGGAAAGATGCACAGCGGAAATAAAAATGATGGCAGTTTGCTGAAATCTCGGATGTTGTCTGATCATTTCTGCCAGCTCGAACCCGTCTATTTCCGGCATGCTGACATCCATCAGCACAACGGCGATATCGTTCTTGAGCAGGCGGTCCAGCGCCACCTTCCCTGACTCCGCTTTGATCAGGTTTTCGCCCAATTCGGAAAGAATGACTTCATAGCTCAGCAGTTTTCCGGGCTGATCGTCGACCATGAGGATGTTCACTTTTTCCTGAACGTTCATGTCACCTTTTCCTTCCATGACTACAGGCGATTCAAGACACTTGGAATCTACGGCGGATGACCCTCGTTTTCTAGCGGTGCAGCCACATCCGGAGCGCGGAAAGCAGTTGTTCGGTATTGACAGGTTTTGCGAGATATTCCGAAGCACCCGCTTCCAGGCATTTTTCCCGGTCTCCTTTCATGGCCTTGGCAGTCAACGCAATAATCGGCAAACGACGGAACAAAGGATTTTGCCGTACCACTTGCATGGTCTCGTACCCATCCATTTCAGGCATCATAATATCCATCAGGACGATCGCCATGTCGCGTGTCGTCTCCAGCATGGTAATGGCTTCGCGCCCGGTTCCCGCGATCAGAACAACCATCCCTCTCCTCTCTAAAACGCTGCTGAGAGCAAAGATGTTTCGAACGTCGTCATCCACGATGAGCACTTTTTTCCCAATCAACGCATCGTCGGAGCGATGCAAGCGGTCGAGCATTCTCTGCTTTTCAGGCGGAAGATCAGCAACAACGCGATGTAGAAACAATGCCGTCTCATCCAGCAGACGCTCCGGCGACTCTACCCCTTTTACCACGACACTGCGCGCTAACAGGTGCAACCGCGTGTCTTCGTCCTGAGACAAATCCTTTCCCGTAAACACTACGACCGGCAGGTCACAAAGTGAGGGAGTATCGCGAATTTGGTCCAGAACCTCAAAACCCGACATGTCGGGAAGCCTAAGATCCAGGACCATGCAATCAAACTGTTCTTCCTTGATGGCGGTGAGAGCTTCGCTGCCGGTGGAAACCATCGAAACAACAATGTCGTCGTGGTTCAGCAATTCATGAATGGTGAATTGCTCTGCGGGATTATCCTCCACGACCAACAAACGTTTGCGACGTGGCGATGCATATTTGCGAATCCGGCTGAAAGCCTCTTCAAGGCCCTCTCGTGTAGTTGGTTTGGTGAGGAACGAGAATGCTCCCCTGGACAGTCCATGCTGGCGATCTTCATCCATCGTCAACATCTGCACTGGAATGTGGCGCATGCTGGGGTCCTGCTTGAGATGATTCAATACCGTCCATCCCAGCATGTCAGGCAGGAAAACATCCAGGGAAACTGCGCTGGGACGAAATTCACGGGCCAAAGTCAGAGCGTCAGCTCCGCGGCCCGCCACCAGGACCTTGAAGCCTTTGTCATGCGACAAATCGCGAAGTACTCGCGCGTAATGCGGATCATCTTCAACAATCAGCAAAATAATATCATCCGGATCGAGGTTTTCCCGATCATCAGGAACCTGTTCGTGCACATGTTCGGCCGCGCTGACAACCACCAGCGGGCTGGTCGTTGGCGAAAGCAGCGCTCTTCGATCCGCCGGATGAACGCCCGTGGACGGCCCCACATAGGTTTGCGGCAAATAAAGCGTGAACGCGCTTCCCGTGCCCACGTTGCTGCGCAGCTGGATTTCGCCGCCCAGCAAACCCGCTAGTTCGCGACTGATCGCCAGGCCCAAACCTGTGCCTCCGTACTTGCGGCTGGTGCCGGCATCCGCCTGCTGAAAAGCTTCAAAGATGATTCTCTGCTTTTCGGGCGGAATACCGATGCCGGTATCGCGAACCTCAAAGGCCAGAACACTCGCCGCCCGTTCGAGCACGGGATGATTTTCACTCCAGCCATTCGTGACGACAGAAACGGAAAGGCGAACGCTGCCTTGCTCAGTGAATTTGAACGCGTTTGACAGCAAATTCTTGAGTACTTGTTGCAGGCGCTTCGAGTCGGTGACCATGCTGCGCATCAGGCTTGAGTCCGTCTGTATTTCAAAGGCCAGGCGGCGATGCTCCGCTTCATGGCGGAAGGGCCTTGCGATCATCTCCAGCAGGCTCGTGAAGAAGACTTCTTCGGCTTCCACCGAAACGGTTCCCGATTCAATCTTGGAAAGATCGAGAATGTCGCTGATAAGGTTTAGCAAATCGGTTCCCGCTCCGTGAATCGTACGGGCAAATTCCACTTGTTTGCCTGTCAGATTCCCGTCGGGATTTTCCGTCAGCTGCTGGCCCAGAACCAGAATGCTGTTTAGCGGAGTACGAAGTTCATGCGACATGTTGGCCAGAAATTCAGACTTGTACTTAGAGGTCAGCGCGAGTTCCTTGGCTTTTTCTTCAACGGCCCGCCGGGCCTGTTCGATCTCCTGATTCTTGCGTTCCACTTCCACGTTTTGTTCGGCGAGTTGCTGTGCTTTTTGCGCCAACTGTTCGTTGGTCTGCTGCAACTCTGTTTGCTGCGTCTGCAGTTCGGTTGCCAGTTGCTGGGATTGCTTCAGCAGCCCTTCCGTTTGCATGGTGGCTTCGATGCTGTTTAAAACAATGCCGATGCTGGCCGTCAACTGTTCCAGAAACGCGAGGTGGGAGGTCGTGAAAATATTCAAAGATGCTAGTTCGATTACTGCTTTTACACGATCTTCAAAAAGAATCGGCAGCACGATCACATTGCGCGGCACGGCTTGAAAAAGTCCGGAACGAATGGGCACCGACTGTAATGGCAAATCGGAAATCAACATCCGCCGCTTTTCCGCTGCACATTGTCCGACAAGTCCTTCTCCCACCCGCAAATGATGGCGGTGTCCGTCCTCTTCCCCGTCAGCAAATGCCGACAGCAAGATGAGGTGCGAGGATTCTTCCGACTCCATTTGATACATCACTCCTTGTTGCGCATTGACGAGGGGGGCCAACTCGGAAAGCAACATTCTGCCAACCGTTGTCAGGTCCCGTTGACCCTGCAACATACCTGTAAAGCGCGCCAGGTTGGTCTTCAGCCAGTCCTGTTCGTTATTGCGGTCCGTCGTCAGGCGCAGGTTGTCGATCATCGTGTTGATGTAATCTTTCAGCTCCGCGACTTCACCGCTGGCTTCCACCTGAATCGAGCGCGTGAGGTCGCCTTTGGTAACGGCGGTGGTGACTTCGGCGATGGCTCGGACCTGGTTCGTCAAGTTGTCGGCCAGGAGGTTTACGTTTCCGGTCAGATCCTTCCAGGTACCGGCAGCCCCCGGCACGTTGGCCTGGCCGCCCAGGCGGCCTTCCACACCCACTTCGCGCGCAACGGTGGTCACCTGATCGGCAAAGGTCGCCAGTGTGTGCGTCATGTTGTTAATCGTTTCCGCCAATGCCGCCACTTCTCCTTTGGCATTGACGGTTAGCTTTTGCGTCAGTTCGCCGTTGGCGACAGCAGTCACCACTTTCACGATGCCGCGAACCTGTTCTGTCAGGTTGGCAGCCATTACGTTTACGTTGTCGGTCAAATCCTTCCAGGTACCGGCGACACCAGGAACTTTCGCCTGGCCTCCCAGTTTTCCGTCGGTTCCCACTTCACGCGCCACGCGCGTCACTTCTGCGGCAAAGGCGTTGAGCTGGTCCACCATGGTGTTGATGGTGTTTTTCAATTCCAGAATTTCGCCCTTCACGTCGACCGTAATCTTGCGGGACAAGTCGCCGCGCGCCACGGCGGTGGTCACTTCGGCAATGTTGCGGACCTGGCCGGTCAGGTTGCGGGCCATCGCGTTCACTGAGTCCGTCAGGTCCTTCCAGGTTCCCGCGACACCCGGCACGTTGGCCTGACCGCCCAGCCGGCCTTCGCTGCCGACCTCGCGGGCGACGCGGGTTACCTCGGCCGCGAATGACCGGAGCTGTTCCACCATCGTGTTGAGGGTTTCTTTGAGCTGCAGAATTTCTCCGCGAACGTCGACAGTAATTTTGCGCGAAAGGTCTCCGCTGGCAATGGCCGTGGCCACTTCGGCGATGTTACGAACCTGGCCGGTCAGGTTGCTGGCCATGAAATTCACGTTGTCGGTCAGATCCTTCCAGGTGCCCCCGACACCAGGCACGGCCGCTTGCCCACCCAGCTTCCCTTCCGTGCCCACTTCTCTCGCCACGCGCGTCACTTCTCCGGCAAAAGCGTTGAGCTGGTCGACCATGGTATTGATGGTGTTCTTCAATTCCAGAATCTCGCCCTTCACGTCGACCGTGATTTTGCGGGACAAGTCGCCACGGGCCACGGCGGTGGTCACTTCGGCAATGTTGCGGACTTGTCCGGTCAGGTTGCCGGCCATGGAATTGACGTTATCCGTTAAGTCTTTCCACGTTCCTGCAACTCCGGGAACTTTCGCCTGTCCGCCCAGCTTGCCGTCCGTGCCGACTTCTCTTGCGACGCGCGTCACCTCTCCGGCAAAGGCGTTCAACTGGTCCACCATGGTATTAATGGTGTCTTTCAGCAAAAGAATTTCGCCGCTCACGTTCACCGTGATTTTCTTCGACAAATCGCCGCTGGCGATGGCTGTCGCAACTTCGGCGATGTTGCGAACCTGGCCGGTCAAGTTGCTGGCCATGGAGTTTACCGAGTCGGTGAGATCTTTCCAGGTTCCGGCGACGCCGGGCACTTGTGCTTGGCCGCCCAATTTTCCATCGGTTCCGACTTCCCGCGCCACGCGCGTGACTTCGGAAGCAAAAGAACGCAACTGGTCCACCATGGTGTTGAGGGTGTCCTTTAATTCCAGGATTTCGCCCTTCACGTCTACGGTGATTTTGCGGGACAGATCGCCACGGGCCACGGCCGTGGCCACTTCGGCAATGTTGCGCACTTGACCGGTGAGGTTGCTGGCCATGAAATTTACGTTGTCGGTCAGATCTTTCCACGTTCCGGCGCCGGGCACCTGCGCCTGACCACCGAGCTTCCCTTCCGTACCCACTTCCCTCGCCACGCGCGTGACTTCTCCGGCAAAGGCGTTGAGCTGGTCCACCATCGTGTTAATGGTGTCTTTCAATTCCAGGATTTCGCCCTTCACATCAACGGTGATTTTGCGGGACAAGTCACCGCGCGCCACTGCCGTGGTCACTTCCGCGATATTTCGGACCTGGTCCGTCAGGTTGCCGGCCATCGAATTGACAGAGTCGGTAAGATCCTTCCAGGTTCCTGCAACGCCAGGCACGTTGGCCTGCCCGCCCAACCGGCCTTCGCTGCCGACCTCGCGTGCCACGCGCGTCACTTCGCCCGCGAAGCGGTTCAGCTGGTCCACCATGGTGTTGAGGGTTTCTTTAAGCTGCAGAATTTCGCCGCGCACATCGACGGTAATTTTTCGCGAAAGATCTCCGGTGGCGATCGCCGTTGCTACCTCGGCGATGTTACGAACCTGGCCCGTCAAGTTACTGGCCATGAAGTTCACATTGTCCGTGAGGTCTTTCCAGGTTCCCCCGACGCCCGGCACCTGGGCCTGCCCGCCAAGCTTTCCTTCCGTTCCTACTTCTCTCGCCACGCGTGTCACTTCGCCGGCGAACGCGTTTAGCTGGTCGACCATCGTATTGATGGTGTCTTTCAGCTCCAGGATTTCTCCCTTCACGTCCACGGTAATTTTGCGGGACAAGTCGCCGCGCGCCACTGCCGTCGTGACCTCGGCGATGTTGCGCACCTGGGCGGTCAAGTTGCCCGCCATTGCGTTTACCGAGTCCGTGAGATCTTTCCAGGTACCTGCCACGCCCGGCACCACGGCCTGGCCACCCAATTTTCCGTCCGTGCCCACTTCGCGAGCCACGCGCGTCACTTCCGATGCGAACGAGCGCAGCTGGTCGACCATCGTGTTTATGGCTTCCTTGAGTTGGAGAATTTCTCCACGCACATCGACGGTAATCTTGCGCGAAAGATCTCCGCTGGCAACCGCCGTGGCCACTTCCGCAATGTTGCGCACCTGGCCCGTCAGGTTGCTGGCCATGGAGTTGACCGAGTCGGTGAGATCTTTCCAGGTTCCGGCAACCCCGGGCACCAGCGCCTGGCCGCCGAGTTTGCCGTCGGTTCCGACTTCCCGCGCCACGCGCGTGACTTCTGCGGTGAAAACGCCCAGCTGCTGAATCATGGTGTTTACGATGGTGGCGGAACGAAGAAACTCGCCTTCGAGCGGCCTTCCATCCACGTCCAATCGAACGGTTTGCGTCAAATTGCCTTGCGCCACTCCGGCAATCGCTCGTGTAACCTCGGTTGTGGGGCGCAGCAGGTCTTCCATCAGCGTGTTGACGGAAACTTCCATGTCACCCCAGGAACCTTTGGACTGCGCGAATCGAATTTTTTCTCTCGTTCGGCCTTCTTTTCCTACCGCTTGTCCGACGCGCTTCAGTTCCTGCGACATCTGTTGATTGGTGGTCACAATCTCGTTGAAAGCATCAGCCAGTTTTCCAGCAATGCCGGTCCACGAGCCCGGCAGCCGCACGGAAAAATTGCCGTCGCGCATCGTCTGCAGACCACCCAGGATGGTATTCAAGTATTCAGGGGATAAATCGGCTGCGGTGTTCAGCAGAACCGGGGCCTTCTGGTGTTCTGCGTTGTTGTCGACAACTACCGAGCTGCGGTTAGCTCTTTTACTCATCGTCATCTCCAGTTGCGATGGCCATCGATTCTGTTCCTAGAGCGAGTTCGACAATTCTTCGACCAGCAGCCGAAGCGCGGCTGGCACTTTCCGGCGAGCTGCTCCGGCGCCTGCACGCATAGTGGTCCCGTGACCGGTGATAACGGATACCATAGTTAAGGTACGCACACGCTACAGTATTTCATGTAGTTCTGTTGTCTCTTAGGCCATTCGGACCGGCACGCCAACAGTCAAAGGTATTTGTTTTCTGGCATTTAGCGCCGGACGGGGAAAAGGCCCGGCCGGGACCGTAGTCGGGCGAAAGCCGTGGCGTCACGAATCCGCCCCCCTGTCCAAAGGATTTGCACTGGCGGGCCCGGGACCTCGAAGCGGGCGGCAGCAGCAATGCTGCAAAAGGACCCAGTCCCCTGGCCCCGCGGGTCGGTTCGCGCCCTGGAAGACATGTCCAGTCATTGACGCGACGGCGGCCCACCCAGACGTGGCCTGGGGCAGTACCCGCCAGCAGGAAGGCCAGCGCTAGAATTCTTGGTCCAGGTCTTACGGTTCCTTCTACTTTTCTCTGCATCCAAGCTGCAGATACAAAGCGAGGAAACCATGACCACGGTAGCTACCCATTTGGTGCAAGCGCTTGTTGCGGCCGGTGTACAGCGCATTTATGGAGTTGTCGGCGATTCCCTTAACAGCATCGTCGACGCCGTTCACCACAGTAAGAAGATTGAATGGATTCACGTTCGGCACGAAGAAGCGGGAGCTTTTGCCGCAAGCGCCGAAGCGCAGCTCACCGGTAAACTCGCCGTTTGTGCGGGAAGTTGCGGCCCCGGGAATCTCCACCTCATCAATGGGCTGTATGACGCGCACAAGACCCTAGCACCGGTGCTGGCGATCGCCGCGCAAATTCCCTCCAGCGAGATCGGCACAGGATTTTTCCAGGAAACGCATCCCGAAAATCTGTTCAAAGAGTGCAGCCATTTTTGTCAGCTGATCGCTACAGAAAAGCAGATGCCGAGGTTGCTGCAAATCGCCATGCAGACATCCACTTCCCGGGGCGGCGTTAGCGTGCTGGTGCTGCCCGGAGACGTAGCCTCCTCGGAGATGACTGCCAAAGAGCTGGAGCATCGCATCTTTCACCCGCGCCCTGCGATTCAACCAGCCAGTGAAGAGCTGCAAAAACTTTCCTACCTGCTCAACAATGCGGAGCGCGCCACAATTTTCGGCGGAGCCGGATGTGTCGAGGCCCACGAAGAGGTACTGATGCTCGCAAAGCTGGCGCAATCGCCGGTGGTCTACAGTTTCCGCGGAAAAGAATTTCTGGAGCATGACAATCCCTATGCCGCCGGCATGACCGGGCTGCTCGGAACGGAGAGTGGGCACTATGCGTTGGAAAAAGCCGATCTCGTTCTGATGCTGGGCACTGATTTTCCCTACACCGCCTGGTATCCCAAGAACGCCAAAATCGTGCAAATCGATTCACGTGCGGAACACCTGGGTCGCCGGTGCAAGTTGGAATTAGGGCTCGTCGGAGACACGCGAACTACGATCAAGGCGCTTTTGCCACTCATCAAACCGAAGAAATCCAGTCGCCACCTGAAGCTTTGCCGCGAGAAATATGAAGAGACCAGAAATTCGCTCGAGCAACATGCCCGGACTACCAAACCTGGGCAGCCACTTCATCCGGAATACGCCACAAAAGTCATATCGGAGCTGGCCGACCGGGACGCGATTTTTACAGTCGACACCGGAATGACTGCGGTATGGGCAGCACGCTATCTGGAAATGCAGGAAGGCCAGAGACTCATCGGCTCCTTCAATCATGGGTCCATGGCCAACGCCTTGCCGCACGCCATCGGTGCACAGCTCGCCTTTCCGAAACGCCAGGTCTTTTCTCTGAGCGGCGATGGCGGCTTCACCATGCTCATGGGCGACATCCTTACCCTGGTTCAATACGATTTGCCGATCAGACTGGTTATTTTCAACAACAGTACTCTCGGAATGGTCAAGCTGGAAATGCGAGTTGCCGGACTGGAAGATTTCGGCGTGGACCTGAAACCCACCAACTTTGCAAAAATGGCCGAGGCTCTGGGAATTCGAGCGGTGCGCATTGAAAATGGCGACGACTTGAAGGATTCAATCAAGACGGCGCTCCGGCACCGCGGGCCAGTGCTGCTGGATATTGTTACCGATCCCAATGCCCTGGCTTTTCCTCCCAAGCTCAACGCCAAGGAAGTCGCCGGGTATGGTTTGTTTCTCGTCAAACAAACGCTTCACGGGAAACTGTTTGAATCCATCGAAGACCTGAAGGGTAATTTGCCCTGATTCGGGATCGACACCGTGGTGTTGCTCTCTCAGCCGTCACTACAGGACTTTTGCAACATTCTTACAGGAACTCGCCCATCGCCCATTCCCGCCGACTCGAGCTATGGTTACCGGCAGGCGTTGCATTGAAATTCAGATGCGATGAAGCCTGTTCATCACTGGGGAGGAAAAATGGCTCGCTACGGAAAGGCTGCTGCGAAGACTGTAAAAAGCGCCATGCACCGGAGAAAGCGTGGGACCTTGAAATCCGGCAAAGGCGGCAAGGGCGGTACGGTAAAAAGCAGGAAACAAGCGATTGCAATCGGTCTTTCTGAAGCTCGCAAGAAAGGGGCAAAAGTACCGCGGAAAAAATCGTAAAGAGATCAGCCATTCCTCAGGAAAGATTATTCCGTGCGGACGATGGGCGGTAATTTCTCAGGTCGCGGCCCCCGCAGGTTCGCCCGGCAAACCGGAATATAGCCAAGCTCTGAGCCTTGCTCGGAGCGGCGAAGCAGAAGCGCACCTCGGCTCATATCTCCCCGGCCGACGAAATCGGCCGGGAAAAGAAGTCGTTCGCCGAAAATTTGCTGCAAAGGCTCAACATATTTCGAGGTCGCAATGCTTCCAAGGAGCACCACACCGACAGAGCCGCCGAACCTTTCCAGAATTGATCTGGCCGATTGTTCGAGCGGCAGGCGGTAGCGGGGGTTTTCCGCGTCCACTTTGCATGACGCCATCTCGAGCAGCGTCTCGCGCCGTATCAATGTGTCGGGCAAGAGCAGCCCCCGGGAAGGGGTGATGATCATGACCCCTGGTACGACTTTGTTTGCACGTGAAAAAGCCCGGGCATAGGCGAGCTTGCCCCGAAAATAGAGGGAACTCATGAAGCTGAACATTTCCCCCAGGTACAGACCATCGCTGTTCAAGCGTCGCGCCAGGTCGGAATCGGCAGCTTCATGGAGAAGTTTTTCCGCTCGGCGGCCAGATGCGTTGGCGGGTGAGAGAAGAAAAATATTTTCGGTGGGATGGGCCGCCTCCGACACTTCGGCCGTCGCGCTGCCCGGGGTTTGCCCATGAAACACGACGCGCTTTTCTGTCTCACCCCTGGTATTTTCAACAGCGATTTTCATAGCCGTGCTCGACAACTTTTTATTATAGCGAAAACGAAACCGGGTGCCCGAAACGACACCGGACTTCCGATCCCGAGCGGGAAGAAAATGCAGTGCTCTTTCCGCGCGTACCCCTAAGGAGGCCAGATGCCCCGCATAGGAAAGAGCCAGACACCGGCCATCTCCCATCCCGGGAAGGTTTTCTGGCCCGAAGAAGGATACACAAAGCTGGACCTTGCCAATTTCTATCGCGACATTTTTGATCGATTGCAACCCTATCTGAAGGACCGGATTCTCACGCTGGAACGCTGCCCCGACGGTATGGGCGGCCAGTGCTTCTACCAGAAGGAAAAGCCCGCCAGCCTGTCGGCCGCAATTCCCACTAAGCGCATTCAAAATTCCAGCGGTACCCGGAAGTCGACCAATTATGTCGTCGGCGGGGCGCTCGAGACGCAAATCGCTCTTGTAAATCTCGGCTGCATTCCGGTGCACGTATGCGGAAGCAGGGCCGGGACGTTTCCGAAACCCGATTGGGTTTGCTTCGATCTCGATCCCATTTCGGGAAAATTCGCCGATGCCGCGCGCGCCGCCTCCCATATAAAGGACGCTCTGGACCAACTTCATTTGGATTCATTTCCCAAGACCTCTGGAAGCCGCGGACTTCATATTTTTGTTCCTCTGCGCCTGGGCCCGACGGCGGATCAGGTTTTGCAGTTTGCCGAACAATTCCTCGCTCGCGTCGCCGCCGCGCATCCCCGAGAATTGACCGTCGAGCATTCCATCAAAGCCCGCGGCCAGCGGGTCTATCTGGATGCCTTCCGCAACGGCTCAGTCCAGACTGTGGTTGCTCCCTATTCGGTTCGCCGAAAACCTCACGCGCCGATTTCTACTCCGTTGGCTTGGTCCGAAGTGAAGCCTTCGGTGGTTCCTGCAAAGTTTAATCTTGGCAATTACCGTGAGATATTTAAGAATCAGGATCCTTGGGGCGACTTCTTCGGCAGCCGCCAGTCACTGCGCGACGCTGCACGTCAGTTGAAGACTTTGTAATCCGGACGGCATTCGGTGGTCGCCATGCTGGACAGGAGGTAGCGGCAGATGTCACTTAAGGAATATCGGGGAAAAAGGAATCTCGGCTCCACCCCGGAGCCCGCCGGCAAAACCGCCCGCAAATCTCCGCAAGCGCGGTCTGCGCTTGGCTATGTCATACAAAAACACCGCGCCACTCAACTCCATTACGATTTCAGGCTGGAGTTTGAGGGTGTCTTGCTGTCATGGGCCGTTCCTAAAGGCCCCTCGCTCGATCCCTCCGTCAAGCGCCTGGCGATGCAAGTGGAGGATCACCCGGTGGACTACGCCGGATTTGAAGGTGTAATTCCCGAAGGCGAGTATGGCGGCGGCACCGTGATGGTCTGGGATCAGGGAGTGTGGACCCCCGAACAAGACGACATACGGGCAGCAATCGACAAAGGCGACCTTAAATTCACCCTGCACGGGGCGAAATTGCAGGGTTCCTGGGTACTGGTTCGCACGCGTGGCTTCGGCAGCAAAGCCGACAAGTCCTGGCTGCTCATTAAGCATCGCGACAAATTTGCATCCGTGAACGACATCACTGCCTGTCAGCCCCGTTCCGTCGTGACCAAACGGCTGCTTGCTGAAATCGCGCGCGATCATGGCGGAGATGTAGAAAAAGCTGCTACCGGCGATCCGCCGGGCGGGAAACCGGCAAGCCGGCGAGCTGGCGAGGGAAAAGGCAGCAAGGCGAAGAAAGCAGGGAGGGTCAAGGACTAGCTTCCTGGCGGCCGGTTATCCTCGAGTCAACGCCCGGAAACGACAGTCAGGTCCCTGAGCCGGTTCTTCAATGCGCGAGTGATTTGTTTTTCCTGCAGCCGCCAGCCCCAATTGCCCGCTGCACGTCCCGGCATGTTCATTCTGGCTTCCGCACCGAGGCCTAAAACATCTTGCATGGGAACCGCCGCCAGGTCCGCAACCGAGGTCAGCACCGCCTGAATGAACGACCAGTGAATTTCTCGGCCATCGGTCTGAAAGTAGGATTTTACTCTCGCAATTTTGTCCCTTGCAGCGGATTTGCTCCGCTGTTTGGCAGATTTTTTCAGGGCCTTCCACCAGCCGAGGGTCGTATCATTGTCGTGGGTTCCGGTAAAACAGGCCATCGCATGGAGGTAGTGGCTCGGCCGGTGTACGTTGTCATCGTCGAAGGCAAATTGCAAAACCCCCATGCCGGGAAACCCAAATCGTCGACGTAGCGCTTCTACTTCCGGCGTAATTGTGCCCAAATTTTCAGCTACCAGAGGCAAGTTCCCCAGTTCCTCCCGGACTTTTTCAAAAAGCGCTGCTCCCGGCCCCGCCATCCATTTTCCGTTTCGCGCCGTTCGCTGATTTGCCGGAACACACCAAAACGCTTCAAATCCGCGAAAATGGTCGAGCCGAAGCAAATCCGCCCTTTCAAACGCGATGCGAAATCGGTCTATCCACCATTTGAATCCGGTTTTTTGCAACTCTTTCCATCGGTACGTCGGCGTTCCCCAGCGCTGACCGTCTTTGGTGAAATAATCGGGAGGAACTCCTCCAACCGTTCGCGACTCGCCGTTCCGTCGCAAATCAAAAAGCGCAGGGTTGCTCCAAACGTCCGCACTGTCGTGTTCAGCGTAAAAAGGCATGTCGCCCAAAATTGAAATGTTCCGCTCTTTGCAATACCTGTGCAGCTGTTCCCACTCCCGAGAAAATTCGTACTGCACAAATTTATGAAATCGAACAGAATCTCGGGAAGGTTTGCTGCGTTTGTCGAATCGATGCCAGGGAAGCCCGTTATTGGCCTCACGCAAGCTCATGAACCGGGCATAGGGTTCAAGCCACCACCCGTTGCCGGTCTCGAACTTGGAATATTCTCTGGTTTCTGAAAATCCCAGAAACGCGTTCTTTAGCAGCCGCTCCTTATAGTCGCGAACTGCGCCAAACTGCACGCGCTCTGGCGAAAAATTCCGCAACGGCGATATATCTTTCCTGGAAACGTACCCGCGTTCGAGCAACAGTTCCGGACTGACGAGGAGCGGATTTCCTGCAAAAACCGATCGCGATTGATAGGGAGAATTATCCGGCCCGGTCGGGCCCAAGGGCAAGACACACCATAATTTCTGCTTGGTGTCTGCTAGAAAATCCACAAACCACCTGCTCGTCGGCCCTAAATCGCCAATGCCAAACCGGCCGGGCAGTGACGTCAGATGCAGGAGTATTCCGCTGGACCGGCCAATTTTCACAAGTCGCCTTTTTCTGAACCAAAGCCGATTTAATTTTTCTCAGTATTTTTTTTTAGTCTGGCAATTTTCACATAGGATCGTAGCACTTCGGCCACGCTCCACGCCTGCGCTACGCAGCCACGCGGCGTAAACGGCGCTTCAGCATCAAATATCTCTCCGATCGAACCTACCGCATTACTCGTCAATCGCTGATCGAATCCTTCGAGCAGACCTTCAGCCCGCTCTATTTCGTGAGGATGCAATTTGAGCCAGGCATCAATGTAAGGCCCGATCAACCACGGCCATACCGTGCCCTGGTGATAAGCCGCATCGCGATCCCGAAGATTGCCATAATATTTCGCCTTGAAATCCTTTTCGCCCGCGGCAAGAGTGCGCAGACCAACAGGTGTCAGCAATTCTTGCTCAACCTTTTCCATCACCTTGGCCCATTTATCTTCCGCAAGCACCGGGAAATCCAAGGAAATCGCCAAAACCTGATTCGGCCGCAACGAAGCATCGTCTCCGTTTTCTCCGTCCACCACATCGTAGAGGTAGCCGCCTTTGGCAAACCAAAACCGTTTCTGAAAAGAGTCCCGGCATTGCGCTGCATGGCGTTCCAGCTCGCGGGCTTGTTCCTGCTTCCCTTCCTGTTCAAGCCATCGCTGCATATGGCAGAGCGCGTTGTACCAAAGCGCATTGATCTCAACTGCTTTGCCGCGACGCGGGGTAACCACCCAATCGTCGACCTTGGCATCCATCCAGGTCAGCTGATAGCCCGCCGCGCCTTGGCGCAACAAACCATCCTGGGCATCGACGCCAATGCCAAAATCCGTCCCCCGCAAGTGGCTGTCCACAATCTGTTCAAGTATGGGAAGGATCTGTGGCAGGAAAATCGGATCGCGCGATTCCTTCAGGTAGCGGGCTACTGCGTGAAAAAACCAAAGCGTGGCGTCCGCCGTATGGTAGAGACCCTCATCGCGGCCTTCCGGAAACATATTTGGAATCAAGCCATTGCGCACATAGTGCGCGAAGGTGCGAAGAATGTAGCCGGCTTCCGCTTGCCGCCCGGTTGTGAGGGTCAACCCTTCGAGCGAAATCATGGTGTCGCGGCCCCAGTCCGTAAACCAGGGATAGCCGGCAATAATGGTTCGCACATCGTCCCCGGCAGCGCGGGCTCGCACCGTATCGTCGCCACGCCCTTCCGGCACGATAATGAATTGATCTGCCGCGAGCACCAGGTCCGCCGCAGTGGTACCCGGCGGAACCTCCGCCGCTCTCGACAACAGTCGCTTGCGTCGCAAGGTTTCCGCACCCTCCGCATATTTTGGAGTGACGGCTCGAATCGCGTCCCATGATTCCGCAGAAGCCACAAGCGTTACCGGATCGCTGGGCGTCAAAACAACAGAAAAATATCCCGGGCTCCACAGATCGCCGCGATCCGCATACCCGCGACTCTCTTCGATGCGGTAAATCACTTCATGAAAACGAGTGCGATCCATCGTCAAAGATTTGTCTTTGCCATAGAGCATAAGCCGCAGCGGCGGAATGTTCGTTTGCGAAGCAATCTCAAAGGTGTCCTCAATTACCGTAAACGCATAGTTTCCTTCAATCGGCGTACTCACAGGCGCTTCATGTGGCCGGAAATTCACGGACGGTCGAAGCGTCATATTCAATTGAGTGCCGCTTCTCAGCCGGTACGTCACATGCACCGTATTTTGCCGATGCACCATGAGCACGCGCTTTTCCAGCAGTATTTCCCCAATGCGAAATATCCAAACCGGGATGCCCTCTTCGAGTCGAAATTCTTCAAGATATTCGGCACCCTGGGCCTTAAGCGGCGCATCCGTGCGTTCTTCTCCGCTCAGCTGAACCGATGGCCCATCGGCTATCTCAACTTTCTCGATCAAATCATTCAACATCATGATTCGGCCAAGCGGCGTAGGCAACGCCGCTACCAGGTAGCCGTGAAAACCCCGGGTAACCACTCCAGCCAGACTTCCCGATGCGTAACCACCCAAGCCGTTGGTCACCAGCCATTCCTTGTCGACCAGGGATTCCCGCAAGCTCGATCCGGATTTTTCGTAAGCGACACGGCGTAGCGCAGTCATGATCTATGAAATTTCCTTTTCTTCCTCTACCGCCTGCAAAAGAACCGCAGCGGCGCCTGGAATCATCCAGTTCAGTTCTGAATCGAGTGCCGGCGTCCCGTTTCCGCCGTAGCGTGGATCTTCCGTTGACCACTGCACCTGCCACCGGCGGCCGTCCGGGGGGCCGAGCAAGGGAACGGGACAGGGATTCAGGTGCAGTTGCGTTCCAAGATTAACGACCAGGATTTTGTCGTCTCGAAAGCCTTCTGAAAAGAATCGCACCATAAACGAATCAGGGCCCAGGATGGCTCCGTCAAATTGACGGTCTTGCCGGGAAAAGAGCGGCTCTTGTCTCCGCAACTTTAGTAAGTCGCGATGCAGGGAAACTGCTTCACCATGACTGTCGCGCTCGTCGGTTCTAAGTTTGCATTTTTCAAAAGTTTCTTTGGCGGCCGGATCGTCATAGGTAACCTGCTCCAACGCCAGGCTGCGCCACTGGCTCCGAAATTTTTCCCGCCCTTTGCGCACCAATTCGGCCAGCTCCGGCTTGTGGTCCGCGAAATAGAGAAATGGCGAAGAAGCCGCAAATTCCTGCCCTTGAAATAACATCGGAGTTGCCGGCCCCAGCAGGCAGATAGCGGTCAACGCTTTATATTTTCCAAATGCCGTCAGTTCGTGAATCCGCAAGCCTCTTGCCGAATTGGCGATCTGATCATGATTTTGTATGAACGCTACCGTAGACGCCGGCTTGGTATCGAGCGAAGCGTGACCCCGTCTTTTGTTCTGCCATGAATACCACTGTCCCTGATAGAGAAACCCGTGCTTCATGGCCGAAAGCAGCTCCTGCGGGCTTCCCAGGTAGTCGGTGTAGTAGGCTTCCCGATTTCCGGTAGCGGCAACCATGGCCGAGTGATGAAAATCGTCATTCCAGAGTGCGTCCAGACCATAACCGCCCTGCGTTTCTGACCGAAGCAATTTTGTATCTTGCGGTTCATTTTCTCCGACGAGGATAATTCGCCGCGTTTCTGCCGCTTTGCGCGCATTCTGGGCAATCTCGGAGATGATGTGGCTTGCGGAGGTATCGTAAATGTCCTGCGTCGCGTCAAGCCGTAGGCCATCCACGTGAAATTCCTTGATCCAATACGCGGCATTGGCCAGGTAGAACTCCCGCACATACCCGGATTTCTCACCGTCGAAATTCATGGCCGCGCCCCAGTCAGTCTGATGCGCCTCGGTCACGTAACTGTTGGAGAATTTGGTGAGATAATTTCCATCCGGCCCCAAGTGGTTGTAGACCACGTCCAGGATGACGGCGAGCCCGGTTGCGTGCGCCGCGTCGATGAAGGCCCTAAAATCATCCGGTACGCCGTAATTTCTGGTGGGCGCGAATAGGTTCACTCCGTCGTATCCCCATCCGAATCCGCCAGAAAAGTCCGCAACCGGCATGATTTCCAGCACGGTAATTCCTATATCGAGCAATGCCGGCAGCTGCGCAATGGCCGAACGCCACGTTCCTTCCGGAGTAAATGTCCCGACATGCATTTCATAGATGACTTGGTGGGCGAGCTCGATTCCTGCCCATTTTTGGTCAGTCCAGGCGAACTGGGTCGGATCTACAATCTGCGATAGCCCATGCGGACCTTCAGGTTGATAGCGGGATGCCGGATCAGCAAACGGTCCCTCGCCATCCAGTAAAAAACCGTACGTTTGACCGTGCCCGACACCGGCAACGACTTCGGAAAAATATCCGTTGGGTTCTGCCTTGAGCTCATAGGTGGCTCCGGCAACTGCCACTGATACCGTTCTATGCTCATCAGCCCAGACGCGGAACGCTGTTCCTCCGGCAGTCCTCTGGGCGCCTACCGGATACCACCATGGAAAGGTTGGATTCATTGCTTAGTCAGTACGATGCCCACACTCGGCGGCCAAACCAACTGGATTCTCTTGCGGAATCAATCGCGGCGGGTCTGCTTCTAGCTTTTGTACTCCTAAACGTCGCGTTCACGAGCGTATGGTTACCCTTCTTTGTATGCATTCCGGGCGCTGCGAACAATACAGTGGAATCTGTACTAATCGTTTGCGCTCACGTTCTAATAAATAAGACCGTATGGAGGTCGAACGAAGCGACTGGTGGGAGCACACTCAGGGGGCAGCCCCGGGCCAGGCACAGGTGGGCGGCTCAGAACGCCTTGTGGTATCTCACGTCCATCCCGTATCCGCCGTTTTCATCGCGCAAGATTGAAATTGAGACGTTCCGTTTGGCCTGATATTTGAGCTGAATACTCTGGCTTTGCGCTGACGTAATGTCGGTACTGAAGGTTATCAGGAGATTCCCGGTCACTCGCTGCTGGATCGCAATCTGCGCTCCCGGATTCTGATTGTTTCCAGCCAGCGGATCAATCGTCAACTGTGAGATGCCGCTGACTTTTTGCAGCTGGCCTGCGAGCTGCCCGCCGACAGCGCTGGCCACCGCAGACTCCGCGCCGACAGATGCCGGCGCCGAAGACCGGGAAGCAGCTTCTGTCGTTGTCTGCCCGAAAGCCAGAAGATTGATAATATCTCCGGTTGGCAGTGCAGGATCGGAAGTGTAAGTCGTTTTCAATTTCTCAAGCGGGCCTGACAAGCTGATGGTAATGTTGTACTGCTCGATTGTCGTTCTTACATAAAGATTCATGATTGGTCTGGTCTGCGCGGTATTCGCAAAGCCAATTGTTCCGCTTTGCAGTTCAAACCGCTTCCCAAGAAAAAACACCTCGCCGCCGGTCAGTGAAACCCTTCCCAGTAAAACCGGCCGCGCTACTGTACCAACAACGCGAACATTGGCCGCCCCCGAGACGCTCAGCTGACTGCTGGCTAGCGCCAAGCCTTCATCTGACTGCACGGAAACGTTGATTTTAGTCTTCTTTGCAAAGGCCGACGGCTCGCTGATGGTTTCGTTTCCAGACAATTGCGCTATGATTTCTCCCAAATCCGATCCTTCATTGAAGGAAAGTTTGTGAACGACTACGCGGCCATCCAACGCCTGATTGCCGCCGCTCCCATGTAGGGTTAGGTCCGCATCCACTACCGCTCGAATTCCGTTTTGCCGCATTCGGGCCGATTGGGCATTGAGGGTGAGGGCGTATGTGGGATTTTCGCCAAAATCCATTGACCCGCCGATGTTGATTGTTCCTCCTCCGGCGGCTCCCGCCAGCTTCGCAATCTTGAGACGCTTTCCCTGAATGGTTATGTTGCCGTTGAGAGATTCCAGGCCGACGGGCATGGAATCCGACGAATAGCCCACGTTGGTGATTTGGATGTTGCCCGAAATATCCGGATTCGACATCGTTCCCCGGGCCTCGAGCTGCAGCTTGGCTTGTCCCGCCGCGCGCGATCCTTCGGCCCAATCCTGAAGAATCTTCACGTCCACATTGCCGCTCGCGGACAAGCCCAAAGCACCGTTCTGTTTGAAAGGCACCGTGCCCTTTACGCTGAAATCAGTGCCAGCGCCCTGCAGAGAGGCGCTGCGAATATTCAGCAGGCCCCCGGCATAGTCCATCTGTATCGGTTGCGCGTTTGCCAGATTCAGATTCTTGCCCGTAAGTTGCAGCGTGGGAATTTCAATGTGCCCCTGTATTTGTGCTGGATCCTTGAGCGGCCCATTGCCAGTTGCATGTACTTCCACGACGCCGCCTGCTGAAGCGCCGGCGCCAGAAAGATATCTTTGCAAGAAAGGACTTATGTTGATTTTGCCGGTGTCAACCGTCACTTTTGCCATATAGTTCCCCGTCAACCCCACAGTTCCCTTGGCAGCGATTTGGCTTTGCTCCAGGACAGAACTGAGTTCGAACTTTGCGACCTGCTGCTCGACGGCGATTTGCAGCTGAAGATTGTTGAACGTTTCACCTCGTACTTGGAGATTGGAACTTCGCATAGTTCCGTGGAGTTGTGGCGCATCCAGCGTGCCGGCTCCACTCACTTCCGCTGACACGGTCCCCACCAGTTGGTTGGCGCTGACAGTTTGCAGGGAAAGCAGCGCCAGATTTACCTCTTGCGCTTCGGCGCTTAGTTCGTACCGCCGTGCTCGCAGCTGGTACATTCCCCGGGCATGCAAAGTTCCCGCCTTTGCGCGCGCTTGCGCCTCCAAGCGAATCACGTTTGCGTCCGCTTGAAAATCCGCACTCAAGGCTGCAATCGGTTCGCTGTAAATTGATGCGTCGGATAGTTCCAAATGCCCGCTGCCCGCAGGCGCCGCCATGGATCCGGTCAAATGCAATTCGCCGCTCAGCAGCCCCTGGACCGGATAGGACACGCTTGCCAAGCGCTGGGCCCCGGCGACGGAAAGCCTCTCGGTTTTGACATCGGCCCGGAACGAGCCGGATTTGTCGGGAGTCCAATCCGAAAGCGGAATGGTCGCTGCCAGTTGCACACGCCCTTGGTTGCTCTCAATGACCCCATCGGCAATTTGCAAACTGCCAGACTCCAAAATCACATGCGCTCGAGTGGAACTCAATTGTAGATCTTTGAAAACGATTTGGGTCCCGGCAAGCCGGCCCTCCAGGCGCGGTGATCGAACATGTCCGGTCATTTCTCCATCGAAGGTCGCGGCACCGTGAAGTTCGTCGAGTTTTGCATTCTGAACAAAGTCCGCGGCCCCATTTTGAGCAGAAATCACGAAAAGTTCATGCAAGTCGGCTGAGGCAAACCGAATATTCAGTGCTGAATTCTTGCTCAGAGTTCCGTTCATCCTTAGCTGGGCGGTACCAGTCTTCAAAATACTGTCCCGCAAGACGGCCTGGTCTCCCGCCACGTCGTACGTTGCGTCCAACACGCCATCTAGGGGAATGTCGCCTGGGACCGGGGACAGCCGGCCGCTCGAAAATGTTGCCTTGGCATTGATCAGCGCATTGCCAACGCCATTTTTCCAGTTCATCGCAAACCGCAGATTCATTGAAGCCCTGAGGGGCGGCAACCGCTGACCGGACCTGGCGGTCTCGGCAGCTGCACGCAAAGAGGCATTCTGCAACTCCGCTTGCAGGCTGCCCGCGTCACGCTTGAGGTCAATCACATTCGAATCCGAATGAAGCCGGCCTTGCAAAAGTTCCGCGTTTACCCGGGTAATTCGCAACTGGCCGTTTTCGAGCCCGTAGTGCCCCTCCAGCTTTCGGACGCTTACCCTGGAATTCACGGCGGAAACGGCCAGAGCGGCGCTCTCGAACACCCCGTCAGCGTGCACCCCATCTATAAAGTCAGCGGGTCCCGGCAAAGTTTCATAGCGTAAATTACCTTGCAGCCCCAGCGATCCCGACGGAATGTTCGCGCTCTTCAACAAAAATCCGACATCGTCCCCCGCAACCGTCGCGGTGTAAACTCCCTTAAACACAGGTCGCTCATAATTCTCAATGATTCCGCTTCCTTCCAATTTCGAATGCGCAGAAATCATCTTCCACCCGTCCACATTGCACTTCGACCCGTCCGCCGTAATCCGCAGCTCCAGGCTGTGATCGAGTGCATTTAGCTCTCTCGCCAGAATGCGCCCGTGCCCGTACCTTAATTCCCCGCGGTACGTAGCCGTCATGGGCAGCCTTGCCAGCTGCGCCTGCAGGTCATAGACCTCAGCCGTCAGCGGAATCTGCAAATCGTTATAGCGGACCGAACCATCCTTAATCTGCGCAAAGTGGACGGCCACCTGAAGACCGGAACCTTTCTCGGGCGCCCCACCCGCCGGCAAATTTGTTTTCCCATTTCTGTCGGAACGAATCACAATCCGCGGTTTCTCCAGGATGATCTGATCGATTTGCACGTCGCCTCGCAACAGCGGCAAGAGGCGCACGGAAATTCGAATCTGCTGCGCTTGGAAGAGAGCTTCGGCCTGCGCTTCCTCATTTCCGCGGGCTACGACACCATTAAAGCTGGCCAAAAACGGAAAAAACCGCAGCTCAAAGGACTGCACGCTCGGACGCGTCCCTGTCTTTTGTTCAACGCTCTGAATAATCCTGCGCAACGCCCAGTTGCGGAACGCCTGGGAGTGAATGATCGCCGCTCCCAACGCGCCCCAAATCACAACGGCCGACAAAAGCAGCGCGCTGGCGATCTTCCACGGATTTTTGTGCCCAATCACAATATTTTCCCGGCCTCCAGGTCTCGTTGAGAGCAAAATCCCTTGTTTGGCGCTTAAAACGCCTGTCCCAAAGTAATGAAATATTGCGTAGCCTTTACTCCCGGCGCTGGATTCAGATTCCGGCCAATATCAATCCGGATCGGCCCCACTCTGGTGTTGTAGCGGATGCCAACACCAACCGAATTGCTGTAGTTGTTCACAAATTGCCGCGCGTTGATATTGCTGTAGACGTTGCCGCCGTCATAGAAAATCACTCCACCCAGATCTTTTTTCACTTTAATGGGGAACCGGGCTTCTGAATTGACAATTGCCATCATTTCTCCGCCGACGGGAACGCTGATGATCGTGCACGTCGAGGTGTCCGCCGGGTTGCTGCACACTTGAACTGGGCGCTGTGGTCCGGCCCCATTGATTGGAAATCCACGCAGGGTATCCGGACCGCCGGTGAAGAATCTTTCGCTCAGCGGCACATCGCTGCCTGCAAACGGCGGCGCCAGTCCCAGCCGAAAATTATTGGCCCATGTCAGCCAGGGCTTCACGGGCCTGTAAAACGACATCTGCCCAACAAATCGTATGAAGTTAGCGCTGGAACCAAAGGCTTTTGGGGAAATCCCCATGCTTACCGATTGAAACTGCCCGCGATGCGCGTCCAAGGGTTTATCGCGTGTATCGCGCACATACTCCGCATATGCGGTTGAAAGCCTTACATTGCGGTCCTGCGGAAGAACCAGGTCCGGGATCACCAGATTGGTCAGGTCGGTCCGGCGATAGCTGTAACGCGTTACTATTTTTTGCGTTTTCTTCTTGTCCAGGTGCCGTTCCACTTGGAACGATACCTGCCCGATGGCGGCCGTAAAAATTGGATTTTCCGTTGTGCGTTCGCCAGTTACGCTGAATAGCGATGACCACAACGTTCCGCGCAAATCCGGATCGGCATAGGTAAACGTTCCACGTTGATCCAGCCTCGACAGCACGATTCCGATGGCGGCCGTTTCCGCTCTTCCCCGTATATCGTGTCGCGCATATTGCAGAGAAAATCGTGGGCCCACAAAGCTTTTCTGGCTCACGGAAAACTTGTCTCCCAAATCTACGCCCGGTAAGCCGGGAACGGCGACAGTGCCCACGGGAAGATTCCCGTTGCGCGGTATCACTTCAAATCCGCCTCCCACATCGAGCGTATTTCTTTTAGATTCGTGCACCCGCAGCAAGACTTGTTGCCGGCCCGGCGTCTGGCTGGAATCAATTGCCGCCACCGACGCCCAATCAAAAATCCCCAGACCGTACAGGTCGCTTTCCGCCTGAAACAGTTTTCCCTGACTGAGCGGTTGTTCTTCTTTGACGTTTTGTCCCGCTACTTTTCGCACGAAATCGGGGCGGGTATGCTCGGTACCCAAAAGTACGACGTCCTGTATTGTCACCAGCGGACCTTCGCTGATGCGGTACGTCACATCGAATTTGTGCGGATCTTCCGCACTTGGTGTCGCCGTTGCCTCAAATGTGGCGTCCGGATATCCGCGATTCAGATATCTCGCCAACATTTGGCTGCGGTCGTCATCGAGGTAATGTTGTGAATAGGGTTTTCCCGGCAGAAGCTGCAGCCGTCTGCCGAGCGAGTTGGCCGGTACGGCTCCTTTTGAATTCACGATGTTCAGCGTCTGCACTTTGTCTTGCGTTCCTTCGGTGATGGCAAATTCCACGTCGATCTTTGGATCGGGATCGGTCACATCAGGAATGACCTTCACTGAAGAAAATCCTTCATTTTTGTACATTGCAATCAACGAGTTGGTGCTCTGCTTCAGGAGCACATCGCTGTACTTGCCCCGGTAAAACGGAAATCGCGCTTTCTTTATGACGATTTTTTCTTCCAGCTCCGGGTCGCTGAAATAGTTGTTGTTCGTAAAAAGAATGTGCGCGACGCGATGTCTCTTTCCCTTTACCACGTGATAGGTGACCAGCACGCGGTCCGTCTCCTGCTGGGTGTCGACCGTTACCGCGACACCAAAATAGCTTTTCGATTGAAAATAACTCACCAGGTTCCGCAGTCCTTCATCGACCAGATCCTGGTCAACTGTCCCTTCCTGATAGATCGGTATCAATTTGCGCTGCGTCCGGGACCAGATATGCGCACCCTCCACTTTCACCACTAACAAGGGCCCGGGCACAACTTTGAGAATTAGATCCGCTTGGTTTGTTGCTGGCTGGTAGCTGGGCTCGAGTTCCAGCTTTGGCGCCAGACGCCCCAAACTTCGATAATGAGCGCGCAAGCGGTCGAGTCCTTTGTCGATGCGCCTGCGGGAATATTTCTGTCCGCTTTTTACCGAAGCCGCGCTCAGTTTTGCCATCAAAGAGTTGAGTGCTGCCCGCAGTTCGGCCGCTTCTCGCTCGGGAACACCTTCGATTTGAATTTTCCCGATTTTGGCGCGCTTGTTTAGTTTGCAATCAAAAATGACATTCACCAGCTTGTGCGTTTCATCCGGTTCGGGTCGGGCCTTGACGCTGGCTTCGAAATATCCATTTTTGGCGAAGAATTTTTCCAGCGCCTTCTCGCGCTCCGGCAAGATATCGGCCGTAAATGCCGAATCCAATTGAATATCGGCTGCCTGCAACAAGCTCGTGTACGTAAAGCGACCAGCTGCGCCCGGAAAAGAAACCAGACCTACGTGAAACACCGGCTGCACCAGCAAAATAATCCGGACTCCCGTTGCGTCCAAATCAAGGCTCGCCTGAATCTGCGGGAATTCACCGCTCTTTTGGATTGCCGCTACGCTTTTCTTTAGTTCTTCCACAGAAAACGGTTGTCCCGGCTGGAGCGAGACCAAAGAGCGCACCCGCTCGGCATTTTTGCCCGGGGCGATCGCAATCTCAATTTTTGAGATGGTTCGGCCCTCAAAGCCTGCGTACGGCTCTTGGGGCAAGGCCACCGGAGGGGTAACCTCGGGAACTTGCGCCTCGAGCGCGCGATCAAATCCAGCGAGCAGCAGAATCGTCACCAAGACAGCAATCATCCTCACGCCATAGCCTCGCGGCCGGCAAGCTCTCTTGCGGCGGCATCGGTTTCCGCGCCTACCAGCAAGCTAAGGCTGGCGACGTAGATCCAGAGCATCAGGAAGATGAAGCCCGTCAGCGCCCCGTAAATCCGAGATACGTCTGGATTGTGAGTTATGAAAAGATTGAGCAGCGCGCTGGCCAGCACAAACGCTAGGACGGTAAAAGCGGTTCCCGGGGTAATCCATCGCCACGGCTGACGGCTCCCCGGCAGAAAATAGTTGATTAGGTCGACGCCAAGAAAAATCACCAGCAGGGTCGCGATCCAGCGCGCTATCCTCCACTGCAAGGGGGAGAGAATAAAATAGCGAAACTCACTGCTGACAAGCCCCACCAGGAAATGCCCCATGTTCCAAATTCCGAAACACATCAAAACAAACAAAGCCGACATGATCGTTGCGCAGATGGCAATCAACCTTCGTTTGAAGTAGCTCCTGCGCTCTTTAACTCCAAACGCCACACTCAAGGCGTCCATCAAACTCAAAAAGCCTGTCGACGCGCTCCACACGGTTAGAATCAAACCGAAAGAGAGGAAGGCGCCGTATCCCTTTGACAGCTCGAGCATCATCGTCAGCGTGGCGTACTGGGTCCGCGCAGGCAAATACGTTGTAAGCCATTGCGCAAAGTGCACCCATCCGGCGGTTGTCGAGATCCAACCAAGCAATCCCGCCATCACGAGAAGAAACGGGAACGTGGACAGTACAAAATAGAACGACACTTGCGCTGCCAAATCCGGGCACGAATCCGAGCCGCATTTTTGCCATACTTGTTTAAACAGAGGGCTGAAATACATGGTCCAACTCTCGCCACAAGTTGCGTCTGAAAATGGATCGTTTGGTTCTGGGCTGCGTAAGTCGAAATCCCCCAACGCCTTATTTTCAATGGGCATAGCAATGCTACGGGGCACGAATCATCCGAGCCATCCACTAAAACCTGTATGCCTGGCCCTCGTAGCTGGAGATAGCTGGCGAACTGGCGTGTGCCAGCGCAGTTAAAAAGATGATTTGGCAAATCCGGGTGGCCACCCTGTCCGGCTTCTCGGCCGTTCAGAAATTCAATTCCAGGTTTTTCGTGGTCCGTACCCGCTCGTTCCTAGCGGGGAAGGCGCGAGGGTCGTCGGCCCCGCCCGTTCGCATTTTTCAACACGCTGCTAGAGCAGCGCAAGAAGCCACATCGATCGCTCGCTGACGGCCACGGTTTCGCCGGACCTGAAAACGTGGCTCGATTCAACCAGTTCACTGGTATCCATCTCCAGCCGCCAGCCAGTTCCGCGTATGGCCGTCGGCAGCACCATCTTCACCTGTTCGTGATGGCCGTTGAAAATGATCAATAATGTGGCGTCAGTTCCGGGCTCGCTCGCAGTGCTATTTTGCGCACGCCCGTCAATAAGCATGCCGAAGCTTCGCAAACCGGCATCTTGCCATGTCTCATCGTTCATTTCTGCGCCGGAAGGATGAAGCCACGCTACGTCCTTGATTCCCAGAGCTTCGTTGTAGGCGCCGGTAAGAAATCGATTTTGCCGCAGCACTGGGTATCTATTTCGCAGGGAAATCAGATTCCGCGCAAATTCGAGCGTCCCTTTGTATTTTTCGGGGAAAGACCAATCCACCCAGCTCGTTTTGTTGTCCTGGCAGTACGCATTGTTGTTGCCGTTCTGGGTTCTGTGGAATTCATCCCCCGCGAGGAACATCGGCAGGCCCTGCGCCAGCAGCAGCGTCGCCATAAAATTGCGCATCTGCCTCTCCCGCAAGCGATTTATCTGCGGGTCATCGGTCGGTCCTTCGGCACCGCAATTCCAGGAACGGTTGTTCTCTGTGCCGTCGTTCCCGTTTTCGCCGTTGGCTTCATTGTGTCTTTGGTTGTAGCTGACAAGATCGTTTAACGTGAAGCCGTCGTGCACCGTTACGAAATTTACCGAAGCCCATGGCTTGCGACCCTGCCGATTGTAGATATCCGCCGAAGCGCAGAGCCGCTTCACCAGTTCACCAATCGACGAATCGCCTTTCCAGAAATCCCGGACCGTATCGCGAAATTTGTCGTTCCATTCCGCCCAGCCGGGTGGAAATTCGCCCACCTGGTAGCCTCCCGGCCCCAGATCCCACGGTTCCGCGATTTTTTTGACGGTTCCGAGCACCGGATCCTGGCTGCATACTTTCAAAAATCCGCTCTGGTGGTCGAAACCTCCCGGCTCGCGCGCCAGTACTGTCCCCAAATCAAACCGGAACCCATCGACTTGGGCCTCTTGATGCCAATAGCGGAGGCTATCGGCGACCAGTTGAATCACCCGGGGGTGCGAAAGGTTCAGCGTATTTCCTGTTCCGGTGTCATTTACGTAATAACGCAGTTGATCGGGAACCAGCCGGTAGTAACTGACGTTGTCTATTCCTTTAAACGACAGGGTTGGACCGAGTTCGTTGCCTTCGGCGGTGTGGTTGTACGCGACGTCGAGCAACACTTCGATGCCTGCGTCATGAAACCGGGAGATCATTTCCTTGAATTCCCGTAGCGGCCCATGCTGGTCCGACACATATCTGGGGTCGGGGGCGAAGAATCCAATGGTGTTGTACCCCCAATAATTCGTTAATCCCTTTTCCCGTAGCCGGCGATCATTGACGAAGGTAAAAACCGGCAAAAGTTCTACCGAAGTCACGCCCAGTGACCGGATGTACTGCACTACTTCTTTATGCGCCAGCCCCGCGAAAGTGCCGCGCTTTTTTCTTGGCACCGCAGGGTGCAGCTTTGTAAATCCGCACACGTGTAGTTCATAGATGATCGTTCGGCTCCATGGCACTGCGCGGTGGCGCCGGGCACTGGGCCTCCACCGGAATTCCGGATCGACGACAATACATTTGGGAACAAACGGCGCGCTATCCCGCTCGTCAAAACTCAGGTCTGCCGCTTCAGACCCAATGGTGTAGCCGAAACACGCGTCATTCCACTGCAGCGAACCCACGTGCGAAAGTGCGTAAGGGTCCAGCAACAGCTTGTTGGGATTGAAGCGGTGGCCCTTTTCCGGCTCATAAGGGCCGTGCACTCGAAACCCGTAAACCGATCCGGGTCGCATGCCGGGCACATAGCCGTGCCAGATCTCATCCGTGAACTCGGGAAGCGCGATACGTTGCAACTCTTCTTTGCCATGGTCGTCGAACAGACAAAGCTCGACTTTCGTGCCATGCGCGGAAAAAAGCGCAAAATTCACTCCATGACCGTCCCAGGACGCGCCTCGAGGATGTGGCAGGCCTTCTCTGATTTGAACCTTTTCCCAACGGCTGACTGCTGAATCGTGAGGCGTTGGCGCTGGTGTTGTGAGTTCTGCTTCCTGTTCAGTACCCGGTTTGCTCATAGTCGAGGATTGGCACTCTCATCAAAGAAACGCAAAAGTTTTAGACCCGGTACGTTGGCTAGCAAGCTGCCCGCAGCAGCACTACGACCTTTGACAATTAAACGGCTTGGCGGCCGAAAAGTGCATCCGGTAAATGTGGTAGAGCTTGCGCGAAAAGGGGAAGCAAAGATAGTTGTTTTACGACTGGGTGAAGTTGGTGGACGTGACAGGGATCGAACCTGCGACCTCATGCTTGCAAAGCACGCGCTCTCCCAGCTGAGCTACACGCCCACAGTGTGCGGGAGTCCTTATTTTCCGGGAGATTGCGTTTGCGGTCAAGCTGCCGGACGCTTGGCGCGTCCAGAAGTGTGAATAGGATCCCGGCGAGCGGGCGATGCCTGTTTGGTCCTGGCTTGGCTTGGGAGCTGTGTTTACACGGTTGCGATGCGGCGGATCAGGTCTTGTTGCTCGGATCTGGATTCGGCGCCGATGGTGAAGGCATCGAGGAGATTGAGAGAAAGCGCGAATTTCAGGGCTTCGTCCTGACGATTGCGCAGTGCGCCCTGGCCGAGAATTTTCATGCCGATGATGCCCTTTCCAGCGGCGCGCATTTCTTTGAGGACGCTGATAACGGTTTCGGGATCGGCATCCATGTGCGCGCCGATCGGGTTGATGCGAACGAGATCGACCTCCACCCACGGCGACTTTGCCGCAGCGCGAAGGGCTTCAATGCTGTGGCAGGAGCAACCATGGGCCCGGATAATTCCCTTCTGTTTGGCTTCGGCGAGTACATCCATGACGCCGCGGTAACGCGTGGTCCAGTCACCCTCGGTCAGGCAGTGCATCAGACACACATCGATGTAATCGGTGCCAAGTTCGCGCCGGAAACGGTCGAGGTCGGCCCGGGCCTGAGCCGGGTCGCGGGAGAAAGTTTTTGTGAGGACAGTGACTTTGTCACGCTTGACGTGCTTGAGCGCGTCGGCGACGTGCGGGTGGCTTCCGTAGCCGTCAGCGGAGTCGAAAAAGAGGAGGCCACTCTCGTAGCCGCTTTGCAGCAGGCTCGACAGGCCTTGCAGACCGAGGCTGGTCTGGTGCGAGCGGCCTCCGGAGCCGACGGTGCCCGTGCCCATGGCCAGACGGCTGGTCTTGATGCCGGTGTTGCCGAGGGTGACCGAGTCGGTAGCCGCAAATTTTTGCATAGGCCGGGGAAAGGCCAAGGCCGGGTTCGCGAAGGTGGAATTGATCCAAGCGGCTCCGGCAGCAACGGCAGTGCGGTGGATGAATTGGCGACGTTTCACAGGGGGGACCTCCACGGGGAAAGGATA
The DNA here is from genome assembly GCA_035317965.1 of Saccharimonadales bacterium (SeqCode). GTDB lineage: Bacteria > Acidobacteriota > Terriglobia > Acidiferrales > UBA7541 > Acidiferrum. Next base: position 65,941 of record DATHFT010000040.1, read on the forward strand.
TGGGCTGGATTCTACTCCTTTTTGACGCTGGAGACTCGGGTGTGGTTATCCGACGGGGGTGAATATTTAAGATCAGGTGAGAGGCGCGCTCCGGGCGCCGGGAAGGCCATTGCTGCGCGAAACACCTGGATTTGTGGCAGAATGCCGCGCACGAGTTGCATCGGGTGAGGAATTCCTATGATGAACAGCGACGACACCAGCCGGTCGCCGGGTGAACTTCCTTCAAGCGATCCCAGCCAGACGCTGGAGAGTGCCGACGGCGGGGCCACGATTGATAACGCCACATTTGAGGGAGCGGGCATTGCGCATGGCGGCGCACGCGTGCGCGTGGCTCCGCTTCCCGGTGAAATCGGCCATTACAAGATTATTCGGCGGATTGGGGAAGGCGGAATGGGGACGGTGTATGAAGCGGAGCAGGACCGTCCCAGGCGTACCGTTGCCCTGAAAGTGATTCGGCCGGGATTCGCCACGCCGGATTTGCTGAGACGATTTGATCAGGAATCGCACGCGCTCGGCAGATTGCACCATCCGGGAATTGCCCAGATTTATGAGGCGGGGACCGCCGAAACGAATTTAGGTCCGCAACCTTATTTTGCCATGGAATTTATTCGCGGCCAGCGGTTGCTCGAGTACTCGACGAACGCAAAATTGAATGTGAAGCAGCGGATGGAGTTGGCCGCGAAGATTGCCGATGCGATGCAACATGCGCATGAGCGCGGAATTATTCATCGCGATTTGAAACCCGGAAATATTTTGGTGACTGAAAATGGCCAACCGAAAATTCTGGATTTCGGCGTAGCGCGGGTTACCGATTCCGATTTTCAGGCGACGCGCCAGACCGACGTGGGGCAACTGGTCGGGACCATTCCTTATATGAGCCCGGAGCAGGTTTCGGCGGATCCTGAAGCGCTCGATACGCGGAGCGACGTGTACGCAATGGGAGTGATTCTGTATCAATTGCTGGCGGGTAGGTTGCCGTATGACTTGCGGCAAAAGTCCTTGCCGGATGCTGTGCGGGTGATCCGCGAAGAAGATCCAACACCGCTGAGTTCGATTAGTCGTGTGTATCGCGGGGACATCGACACGATTATCGGAAAGGCACTCGAAAAGGAAAAAGTGCGGAGGTATCCGGCAGCGGCGGAACTGGCTGCAGACATACGGAGATATTTGGCGGATGAGCCGATTGCGGCGCGGCCGCCGAGTGCGGCGTATCAACTGAGCAAATTTGCAATACGGAATCGCGTGCTGGTAGCGGGAGTTGCTGCGGTGATTGTGGTGCTGGCCGCAGGTGCCACGGCGAGCACGATTTTGGCGATACGCGCGACGCGGGCGCAGAAGTTGGCCGAAGAGCGCCGCGTGCAAACCGAACAAGCGAAGAATTTGGCGGTGCAGCGCGAACAAGAGGCTAAGGCGGCTCTCCTGCTTGCCGAGGGGCGGCGCGCGGAGGCGGAGTCTTCGCGAAAAGCGGCGGATTCGGCACGCTCCGCGGAGGCGGTGCAGCGGAAGGCGGCGGAGCACAGCGCGCTACAGGCGAAAGAACAGAGCGCGCGAGCAGAACACAATTTTGATTTGGCGAAGGATTCGGTGGACAAATATTTCATTCAAGTGAGCCAGAGCCCGGAGCTGCGGACACAGAACCTGGAGAAATTGCGGCGAAATTTACTGGTGACGGCCCGGGAGTTTTATCAGAAATTTACGAACGAACGTTCGACTGACGCGTTCCTGCAGGCGGACTTTGGACATTCACTTTCAACGCTGGGAGCGATCGATGTTTCGATGGGAGAAAACAAGCAGGCGATTGAAGTGCTGGAGCACGCAAAAACAATCCTGGAGCCGGCGGCCAAACAGAATCCGAACAACCGGGTGATCGAGCAAAATCTTTTTATGACCTACCAGCAGCTGGGACAGGTATATGAAAATACCAGCGTATTCGACAAGGCCGAGGCCGAGGACCGCCGAGCGATTCTGGTGGCCGGGGATTGGGCAAAGACGCATCCCGATGATGCGGACAATGCCACCACGCTGGCTTCGGCCAATGAAAACCTGGGGAAATTGATAAGCAAATTTAACCGCATGGACGAAGCCGTTTCGCTGACAAAAACCGGAATGACCATTCGCGAAGACTTGATGAAGAAACATCCCGACGACGAACAATACCGGAACGGCTTGCTGACCGCAGATGTGAATTTGGTAAGTTTTTACGGGGCCATGGGAAAGATCAAAGAAGCGCTGCCGTATGCCGAGCAAGCCGTGGTGCTTGGCGAACGGATGTACGCTGCGCATCCGGAGGACCCGGATACCGGGAACCGGTTAGGAGTCGGTTACAACAACCTGGGTGGCGTCTACCGGTTGCTCGACCGGATTGCGGACTCCAAGCAGGCCCATCTGCGTTCGCTGGAAATTCGGGAAAAGCTGGCGCGGGAGCATCCTGCACTTGTGGACTACACTGTTTTTCTTTCCGGGTCCTATATTAATTTAGGGGAGTTGGCGGAGGGCGACGCCAAGCCGAAAGAAGCTCTCGAGTGGCTTGGCAAAGGGGAGCAGACGTTGCTGGGCGTTTTGGAAAAAGAAAAGAAGCAGGCTACCGCAAGGTTTTATTTGAGCTATGACTATTCGTGGCAGGCGCGTGCGTATGAGGACTTGGGGCAGCAGGACGAAGCGTCCAAGCGATGGACTCTGGCGATTGACTATGACGATCACCATGATCCGCAATTGAAGTTGAGCCGCGCGATGGCCCTCGCGCACAAGGGAGAATATGAAAAGGCTGCGGCCCAGGCCGATGAGTTGGGCAAAGAGCAAACCTTGCCGGAAACGCTATATCGACTGGCGGGAGTCTATGCGTTGTCTTCGAGCGCGGCGAGCGCAGCTGGGAATGAGTCCGTGGCCACGAGTTGCCGCGGGAAAGCGATGGACATGTTGAATCACGTCAGTGCGGCGGGCTATTTTAAGGATGCGGCACACGTACAGAAAATGGAGCAGGATTTGGCATTCGCTGGAATACGAACTCGCCAGGAATTCCAGCAGTTTTCAAGCGGGTTAAGCGTGAGTGCGAAAAAATAAGGCGCGGCCGGCCCGGCCGCAGGGCGTTCGCTTTTTCTTCACGGAAACCAACCTCCCGGCGGTGTTGACCGCCTCGTTGTGGCTTGTGGCCCCGGAAAATCAGAGGCCCGCGCGCGGCCCCGGTCACAGCGCTGGCGCAAGCCAATCACTCGTCTTCGGCCATCCCCGTTGCCGGCTTTCCGCACACCCCTGGCTTGCCATTTCACGCGTAATTCGGGGCTGGCGGCGATCTTCGGCCGAGAGAGACCACGCGAGAATGTTCGGCTTTGTGGATAGCCGGGGGTTTGTTACAATAAAGAGCTTGGGTTTACGACTTTTTTGGAAGCAGGAAACGACAATGGCAATGAAGTGTGAACTTTGCGGCAAAGGGCCGCAATTTGGCAACGTGGTAAGCCACGCGAACAACACGCGGCGGCGCCGGTGGAATCCGAATTTGAAGCGCGTGCGCGCTGTGGTGGCAGGTGGTTCTCGGAAGCAAATGCGTGTATGCACTGCCTGCATTCGGGCAGGTAAAGTAAAGAAAGCCGCCTGAGCCTGCACTATTGGACTCACCTGTATTGATCCTTCGGTCTGTGGGGCTTCGATGAACTTCTCAAGAAAAGCGAAACACGCTGGGGCTATTCTGCCTGTAGCGGCGATATTGCTTGGTTTCGCAGTTGGATGCGGCAAACAAACGCATCACGACGCGGATGTGTGGGCGGTGGTTAACGGGAAAGAGATTAAACGCGACGAGGTGGAGAAATACTACCGCACGCGGGTGAACCCGGAAGGCCCCGAGCCATCCCAGGAAGAGGCTCTGTCGCTGAAACTGAACGTGCTGGACGAGCTGATCAACAATGAAATCCTGCTGGAACGCGCGAAGAAGCTGAACCTGGAAGCGAGCGACGGTGAAGTGGAAGACAAGTTCACCGAAATGAAGAGCCCGTTTACCGAAGAAGAGTTTCAGAAGCAGCTTAAGAATGGCGGAATTTCTGTAGACGATCTGAAAAAAAGCTTGCGCAGCCAGCTTTCGATTCAAAAACTGATCAATCGGGAAGTTGTGGCAAAGATTGCAATCACGGACCAGGACGTGACGGATTTCTACAACGCGAACAAAGCGCAGTTTAATGTGGCGGAAGCGCAATACCGGGTTGCCCAGATTGTGGTAACTCCGCGCAAAGAACCCCAGACCCGGAACCGCAAGAACGACGACGCGACGAACGAAGCCGAAGCGCAGCGCAAGATCAAAATGCTGACGGACCGGCTAAACAGCGGCGCGGATTTTGCACAACTGGCGATGGACTATTCCGAGGACATGAACTCGGCCACGACGGGCGGGGATCTGGGATATGTGCCGGAGTCGGCCCTGAATCAATCTGACCCAACTTTGAAAAAGATTGTGCTGGCGTTGAAACCGGGACAGGTGAGCCCTCCGATTCAGCTGAAAGAAGGATACCGGATTCTAAAATTGATTACGCGCGAGTCGCCCGGACTGCGCGGGATTTCCGATCCGCAGGTGCAGCAGACCATTCGCGACACATTGCGGAACCGCAAGGAACAGCTGCTGCGTGCGGCCTATTTGGCTACGGCGCGGGATTCAGCGCGATCAACCAACTATTTGGCGGAACAAGTTGTCGAATCCGCGGGAAAATTGCCGGATGCGGCGAAGTCGACCTTGCCGACCAAGGCCGTCGGGAACTAAGATCTTTGCCGAGTGTTTCGGCTGCCGGATTCTGAGCCTCCGGGGTCAAGCCCGGTGAGGTTGGTTTTTTTTAAGACGCGGCTAACGTCGCGCCCGCCGAAGAATCTCAAAACTGTCTTTTCCTGAAAACTAGTCAACCAGCGCAAGAACGTCGCCGGCGTTTACGGGTTGGCCTTCTTTTACAAGAAGTCGTTCGACTGTGCCGGTTTTAGAAGAGCGGATTTCGTTTTGCATTTTCATAGCTTCGACCACCAGCAACCCTTGGCCGGCTTCTACTCTTTCACCTGCCTGCACCAAGACTTTAACGACTTTGCCGGGCATGGGCGCCGTGATTTGCTGGCGGCCTTCGAGTTCGGCGTGGCTGTGTCGGCGGCCGCTCCAGGCGCGAGGGTCGATGACTTCAGCGGTAAATTCGTGGGTGCCCGTTTGAATGGTCAGCGCGCCGCTGCTGGCTGGAGCGATGCGGATTTCGTGGCTTTCGCCGTTAAACAGAATGGAGAATATGTTGGGTGCGATTTCGACGACATCGGCGTCGATGGCCTGACCGTCCAGTGCTATTTTCCAACAATCGGCTTCGCGCTCGAATTCCACGACGCGCGTCAGCTTGCCGGATGGGCTTGTGATCTGAACTTCGAGCTTCATTTTCTAACTTGCCGGCCTCTCCCCCACTGACTTTGCTTCAATCGCGCGCCGAGTGGAAGCGCGCTCGCTGCCGAGTTGCCTTCGCCGTTTACGAGTCGCGGTCCAGTTGACGGCGGCGGCCTTCCTGTTTCCAGCGTGATTGGTCGGCCCCGCCACTCTGTCCCGATGCCGCGGACTGCTTTTGCGATTGCTGAAAATGGAAGATGGCCGCGGCAATGGCGGCGGCGTTTTCTATATTGGTTCCCTGCTCGGACCTCGGAGGGGCGGGCTTGCGGAGAATTTCGTCCAGCCAGCAGGTGTGGATCTCGGCTTTGAGAAAATCTGGTTCTGCCAGTATGCGGCGGAAAAGGCCAGTATTCGTCTTAATACCGGTCGTGGTGTACTCCTCGAGCGCGCGGCGTAGACGGGCCACCGCTTCTTCGCGGCTATTTCCCCAAGCGACTAGTTTGCTCAATAGCGGATCATAGTCGTTGGGTACGGTCCAGCCTTCATAGATTCCCTCATCGAGGCGGATGCCCGGCCCGCTCGGGGCTTGGCGCGAAATAATTTTTCCAGGCGAGGGGAAAAAATTATTGTCAGGGTCTTCGGCATAGATGCGTACTTCAATGGCGTGGCCCCGGGGCGTAATGGTTTCCCAGGCGAACGGGAGACGATGCCCGGCGGCAATGGCGATTTGCAGTTTAACAAGATCGAGACCGGTTACTTGTTCCGTCACGGGATGTTCGACCTGGAGACGCGTGTTCACTTCCAGAAAATAGAAATCGAGATGGCTGTCGACGAGAAATTCGACAGTGCCTGCGTTGACGTAACCGCCCGCCCGCGCGATGCGCACAGCGGCGTCGCCCATTTTCTTGCGCAAGTCGGGCGTCATGATCGGCGACGGGGCTTCCTCGATCACTTTTTGATGACGCCGCTGGACGGAGCATTCGCGTTCGCCGAGGGACACGACGCGTCCGTGGGCGTCGGCAAGAATCTGAATTTCGATATGGCGCGGCCGCTCGAGATATTTTTCAAGGAAAACACGGGCGTCGCCGAAGGCATTGAGCGCTTCAGACGAAGCGTCCCGCCACGCCGGGGCAAATTCGGAATCGCTGGCAACTACGCGCATGCCTTTGCCGCCACCTCCGGCGACCGCTTTCAGCAAAACCGGATAGCCCATGCTTTGGGCCAGGGCGCGGGCTTCTTCCGGATTTTCGATGGCCTCTTTGGTGCCAGGGACCGTGGGAACATCGCAGCGCCGCGCCAGCTGGCGCCCGGCCGTTTTTGAACCAAGGGCTTCCATGGCTTCGGCGGAGGGGCCTATGAAGGTCAAACCCGCTTCGACGCAAGCGCGCGGGAGAGCGGGATTCTCCGCCAGAAAACCGTAGCCGGGGTGGACGGCGTCACAGCCGGAGCGGCGAGCCACCTCCATTAATTTGTCTATGCGCAGATAACTGTCACGGGAAGAGGCCGGGCCTATGCAGTAGGCTTCGTTGGCGAGGCGCACGTGCAGCGCTTTGCGGTCGACTTCACTGAATACGGCAACGGATTTGATGCCCAGTTCGCGGCAGGCGCGCAGGATGCGCACGGCAATCTCACCGCGATTGGCAATCAGGATTTTTCTGAACATGTCAGATTCTGGCGCAGGAAAATCTTATCACGCACAAAGCAGCGGCCAAGCCGCATGTTTGGCTTGCGTGTCTAATCATTTGCTGTATAAGAGGAAGGTTGGAATTTGGGCGAGGATAGATCGATGAATAAATTTCTGGTGATGATTCTGGCTTCGGTAATGTCGGCAACGCTGCCAACATACGCCCAGGAACGTGTGATTGCTCCGGCGGAAAACCTGCTCGTGAGCGGAGTCCCTCCGATTCCGGCTTCCCTGGCCGAGACCGCCGGCCGCTATGGCTCCTACCGCAGCGCTGCTTTTCTCGATTGGGATCCCGCGCGCAGGGAAATGCTCGTGGCCACACGGTTTGGCGATACGCCGCAGTTGCATCTCGTGAAAGCGCCGGGCGGAGCGCGCCAGCAGCTCACATTTTTCTCAGACGCGGTCAGCGTGGCGCGCTTCCACCCCAATCGCGGCGATTACATTGTTTTTGCCAAGGATATTGGCGGCGGGGAATGGTATCAGCTGTATCGCTATGATGTGGCGACAGGGGATGTGACGCTGCTGACGGACGGCAAATCACGGAATCTGGGCGGGCCGTGGTCCTCCAGTGGCGATCTGCTCGCGTACCTGTCCACCCGGCGCACCGGACGAGACACTGATTTGTGGGTGATCAATCCGCAAGAACCCAAGTCGGATCACTTGCTGAGCAAACTTGCAGGCGGCGGCTGGGAGCCGCTCGACTGGTCTCCTGATGACAAGGAACTTTTGTTGAAAGAAGAGCTGTCGATCAACGAATCGTACTTGTGGCTGGTGGATACGGCGACCGGTGAAAAAACAATCCTCACGCCGCACAGCTCGGCAGATAAGGTTTCTTACCGGGAGGGCCACTTCAGCGCAGACGGGAAAGGAATCTATGTCACGACCGACAAGGATTCGGAGTATCACCGGCTGGCCTACATGGATCTCGCGAAAAAACAGCCACAGTATTTGACGAGCAGCATTCCCTGGGATATCGATTCCGTCGACATCTCACGCGACGGGAAGCATATCGCATTTATTTCCAATGAAGCTGGAGTCAGCGTCATTCATGTGATGGACGCGATGACTCACAAAGAAACTGCGCTGCCGAAGCTGCCAACTGGCGTGATTGGCGCGTTGCGCTGGCGCCGCAGCGGGCTCGAGTTGGGCTTTTCTCTGGTGAACGCCCGGAATCCCGGAGATTGCTATTCGCTGGACGTGGCGACTGGAAAGATGGAGCGCTGGACGGTCAGCGAAGCGGCGGTAAAGACGGACAGTTTTCCCCAAGCCGAGTTGGTGAAATGGAAAAGTTTTGATGGAAAGACGATTTCGGGATTTCTTTACAGTCCGCCGGCAAAATTCACGGGCAAGCGGCCGGCTTTGGTGGTGATTCATGGCGGGCCGGAAGGACAGTCACAGCCTGTGTTTCTGGGCCGGAGTAATTATTTGCTGAACGAACTGGGCATTGCGTTGATTTATCCCAATGTGCGGGGTTCGACGGGCTATGGAAAATCGTTTTCGCTGTTCGATAACGGTTTCAAGCGGGAAGACACTTACAAGGACATCAGCGCGTTGTTCGACTGGATTGCCATGCAGCCGAATCTGGATGCGGACCGCATCTGCGTAACGGGAGGAAGTTACGGCGGGCATATGACACTGGCAATTTCCACGTTTTACAGCGACAAGATTCGCTGCTCGGTGGATATCGTCGGCATGTCCAACCTGGTGACGTTTCTCGAGCACACCGAAGAATATCGCCGGGATTTGCGGCGCGTGGAATACGGCGATGAACGCGATCCGAAGATGCGGGATTTCCTGGAGAAAATCGCGCCGATGAACAACATCGAGAAAATCAAAAAACCGATGATGGTCGTGGCTGGAAAGAATGATCCACGCGTGCCTGTAAGCGAATCACAGCAAATTGCAGACGCCCTGAAGAAACAAGGAACTCCAGTGTGGTTTCTGGTGGCCAAAGATGAAGGCCACGGATTCCGCAAGAAGCCGAACCAGGATTTTCAGTTTTACGCGACGATTGAATTTCTGCAAGAGTATCTACTGAAATAGCCCGCTATTTGCCGGGACGATCCGGGCGGCGGAAACGGCCAACCCCGAAAACGCCAGCGCTTACAGGGGTATGTTGCCGTGCTTTTTGCGAGGATTGGTGTCTTGTTTGTTTTCAAGTGCTCGCAAGGCGGTGATGACGCGCGGACGTGTTTCGGCAGGCTCGATTACCGCGTCAATGTAGCCGCGTTCGGCGGCGACAAAGGGATTGGCGAATCGTTCGCGAAATTCAGCAATTTTGTCCTGGCGCGTTTTTTCACGGTCGCCTTCCGCGACTTTTTCCAACTCGCGTTTGTAAACGATATTTACAGCGCTTTCCGGGCCCATGACCGCGATTTCGGCGGTCGGCCAGGCGAAATTCGCGTCGGTACGAATGTGCTTGCTGGCCATAACGCAATACGCGCCGCCATAGGCCTTCCGGGTGATGATGGTAATTTTGGGTACGGTGGCTTCGGCATAGGCGAAAAGCAACTTTGCGCCGTGCTTGATGATGCCGCCAAATTCCTGTTGCGTGCCGGGAAGAAAACCGGGGACATCTTCAAACGTGATGAGCGGAATATTGAAGGCGTCGCAGAAGCGCACGAACCGGGCGCCCTTTACCGAAGCATTGATATCGAGAACTCCCGCTAGAAACGCTGGTTGGTTGGCGACAATCCCAACGGGTTTTCCGTCCAGACGCGCGAATCCCACAACGATATTTTTGGCGAAATGTTCGTGAACTTCAAAGAAATAAGCGTCGTCAACGATGGCGTAGATCCCGTCTTTGATGTCGTAGGGTTTTTGCGGATCGTCTGGGACCAATGAGTTCAGCGCTTCATCCTTGCGGGTCGGGGAATCCTGCGTTGCGCGCCTCGGGGGGTCTTCCAGATTGTTGGAGGGAAGAAAACTCATCAGTTCGCGAACCATGGCGAGGCAATCGGCGTCGTCGCGCGAAACAAAATGGGCTACGCCGCTGGTGGCGTTGTGCGTCATGGCACCGCCGAGTTCCTGCTTGGTAACTTCCTCGTGGGTCACGGTTTTGATGACGTCCGGGCCGGTGACGAACATGTAGGACGTTTCTTTGGTCATGAAAATAAAATCGGTGATGGCGGGTGAATAGACCGCGCCGCCGGCACAAGGTCCCATGATGGCGCTGATCTGGGGGATGACGCCGCTGGCTAGCGTGTTGCGCAGGAATATCTCGGCGTAGCCAGCCAGTGAAGCGACGCCTTCCTGAATGCGCGCGCCGCCGGAATCGTTCAAACCGATGACGGGAGCTCCGGCCCGCATCGCGAGATCCATGATTTTGCAGATCTTGTGGGCGTTGGCCTCCGACAGTGAACCGCCAAATACCGTGAAATCCTGGGCAAAGGCGTAAACGAGGCGGCCGTCAATACGACCAAAGCCGGTAACAAATCCGTCGCCTGCGGGGCGCTGCTCTTCCATTCCAAAATCGACGCAATTGTGACGGACCAGTTTGTCCAATTCTTCGAAAGTGTCTTCATCCAGCAAAAGGTGGATGCGTTCCCGGGCGGTCAGCTTCCCAGATTCGTGTTCGCGCTCGCGCCGTTCGGATCCGCCACCTGCTTCTGCCTCCGCGGAACGGCGGCGAAGCTCTTCCATGCGGCCGTGGTGGTTACTCTGCGCGACTGAGACCGACTTTTTCTCGGGCGTCTTTTCAGACAACGGGGCCTCCAAGCACTTCTGACTTCTTGGTCTTGGTCGAAAAAATGCGGACGGCGAGATGCGTGGCGAGCCAGACCGTCCCAAGAAGCAGCACAACTCCCAGTAAAAGTTCTGCGCCAATAGCCAGCGCGCGCTGCAAGGTGGATTGCAGCGATGTGACATACAGGGTGGCGCGGACGAGAATAAACATGGCACTCAGCGTCATTGCCACAATCAGAATTGTGGTCAGTATCGATGCAAGAATCATTCTCATCGGAGTTGAGCGCCACCAGCGTGAAGCGGCATAGGAAAGGATAGCGCAAGCGGGAGAAAAGCAGAACGAAGAAGAACCCGCCGCAGCGAAAGAAAAACTATCGTAGACCAGACCAATCGTCTGCAACAATGATGGAATCGGTAGGATTGGCGGTGTCGTATTTCACGCTGGCGGGCTGGCCTGCGACCAGGCGTTCGAAGCGAATCTGGCCCTCGAGCCCGGTAATGTCTTGTGCGGTGTGATAGGTGACGCCTGAAATCGCGTAACTGTAGGACACCAGATGACGCGGTCGCGTATCGGGGAGCGATTTTGCGCTTGTTCCAAAAAACCCTTTGCGGACTTCATGACGAATCGGCGGATGCTCGGATAACTCCACCACCTGGCCCTCGGCGATCCGGCCAATCTGATTTAGATGAAGTCGCCGCTTGCGTTCTAGTTCTTCCGCGTTCACCGCGGGCCGAAAGAATGCATACGCGACCATGCCAGTTCCGGCAACGGCAGCGCCTGCAACCGCAAGAACAAGCTTCCAATCGGAAAAAGTCTCTTTCAACGGAACGACCCCATAGGTTCTGTGGAGCGGGCCACACACTCGCGCGCCAGAAGAATTGTTCCTCTGCCAGGCAGGGCCCCACTTAAGCGTATTTTACCGAATCCTTGGGAGAACGGTGAAGCTAGACATTCGCGGCGTGAACCGGATTGCGCAACACGCCAATACCTGCGACTTGGACTTCGGCGACGGTTCCGGCGGCAAGTGGGCCGACTCCGGAGGGAGTGCCGGTGGCGATAATGTCCCCCGGGAGAAGTGTCATCATGCGGGAAATCCAACGGACGAGAAACGCGGGCGGATAAATCATCAGAGCCGTGCTGCCAGACTGACGGCGTTCGCCGTTTACAAAACATTCAACGAGCACGTTGGCAGGATCGAGTTCGGTTTCGATGTGCGGGCCAACGGGACAAAACGAGTCGAAACCTTTTGCGCGGGTGAATTGCACGTCGCCTTTCTGAAGATCGCGCGCAGTGACATCATTCAAGCAGGTGTAGCCGAGAACATACGATAGGGGGTCGTCCGTGTCGGTAAGCTGCGAACAGCGTCGACTCATCACCATACCCAGTTCCGCTTCATGTTCAACGCGTTGCGAAATTTTCGGAAGAATAATGGGCTCTTCCGGACCGATTATGGAGGAGGGGGGTTTCAGAAACATCAGCGGCTCTTTGGGAACCTCATTCCCGAGCTCGGCGGCATGAGCAGCGTAGTTGCGGCCAATGCAAACCACCTTTGTAGGTTCGACAGGCGCCAGCAGGCGCACGGCATCTAAGGGAAGGGCAGTTGGAGTCTTTGACCATTGCGCCCACGGGAGGCCGCTGATGGCCTGTACTTTGCCGTTCTCGAGGAGTCCATAGGACGGCAAGGCGGCCGAGACACCGGTTAGAAAACGGCAAAATTTCATGGGAATTTTAGCTCACGTGGTTGCGGGAATGAGAAATGTGCGAAGCGCGGGCGCGCCAGATGATAGTTCCAATCCAAAAGAGCGTAGTCACAATCAGGAAAACAATAGTGCCCAGTGTGAAAATCTGAAAGGGGCTGCGCCATTCACTTAGACCCCGGAAAAAGAGCGTCAGCATGCCATAGGCCAGCGTGAGGATAGTCCAGGAGATCAGGCCTGAAATCAACAGATTTCCCGGCAGGCGGTAAAAGCGCATCAGCGGAATTGTCGAAAGCAAAGCCAATGCCACAACGGCCGCAATGTTTCGTTCCGTGGCGAATCTCTCCAATACCGGAACGCGATTGGCCACCACGAGCCAGGCCGTAAGAACCGCGGCCAGGCACACGCCCGTATAAATGCCCGTGCGAACAGCCGGATTCCGTAAAATGTGGAACCAACGATAGGCGGGACGATGTAAACGAGCCGACATGGTGCTGAGCCCTCAGGCCTCAAATACTTAGAACCCGAATCTACTCCTTTGGTTGTGCGGCGTCGACAACCAGCGAAGCGCTGGGCGAACTTTCGTTTCCTGCACGATCGACGGCAATCACCCGGTACCAGTAGCGATGACCGGCCTGTACAGAGTTATCACGAAGTGCCGGTGTCGGCAACAACTCAGAACGAACCAACTGCCCCTGTGTGCCTTCCTCTTCACTTCTGTAGACGCGATAACCCGCCAGATCTGCTTCCAGGTTTATAGACCAGGAGAGGTCGATCTGTACTGAACCTGCAGATTCGCCAGGAACCACGGCGGCGGAAAGATTCCCGGGCGCTCCTGGCGGAAACGTGTCGCGGGGAGAGACCATTGCAGGAGATGATTCGTTCGATTCAAGCGGTTGATTCTCCCTCAGCACAACCGCACGAACGGTATAAACGTAGTTCTTACCAAAATCAAAAGTACTGTCGGTGTATTGGTGGGAATCTGGAGAAGCCAGAAGCGCCGGTTTTGTTTTCCATTTTGCTTCCGCAAGGTCTTTGGAGGCGGTACCGGCCGAATCGGGAGCTAATTCGCCGCGGTAAAGATGGTACGTGGGTGGGGAGCTTAGGGGCTCGCCTGCCGACGTTGTGGTAGGTGCGGGCCAACTCAATTCAACAGCAGTTTCAGTGATACGGGCTTCTATCGATGCTACGCGCTGGGCAACCGGGAACGCCCGCGCGGTCACGACGTTGGAATCGGCGGAAGCCCGTTTTTGCGAAGCACGCGTTCGAACCAGATAGGCGAGCACGGCTCCGGGATGCGCTTTGGTTTCTTCAGGGGCGATGGGATCGGTGAATTGCAGATGGCCCTCGGAAAGATACTTGGAAACCAGCGCGCCGGGAATTGTATAGACGTCGCGGAACGTTTTGAGGTCTGGCGAACCCTTGGAATTGAGCGAACCGCGGTAGATTTCGACAGCGGGCGGTTCGGCGAGGTGGTCGCCGGCAATACTCTTTCCGGGAACCGTGAGCGTGAGTTGCACTCCATCGCCTTCCTGATGGGCCCCCAGGTCGGTTATGGCAGTGGGGACGAGCGGAGACGGGGGTTGCGGCTCTCCCGGAGCGCCGCAGCCAGCGGCACAGGAAATAAGGAAGATTGAAATGGGAATTGCAAAAACGGAGTTGAGGAATGCTTTGAGCTTCGTGGCTGGGATGCTCACCGGTGGGAAGTCTCCGCCTTGCCGTCTTTTTTGTCTGAATTTCGCGTCTCGAAATCGTTACAGGATGTAGCGGCTCAAGTCCTGGTTTTTCACAATGTCTGCAAGTTGCTTGGTGACGTAGGCACCGTCGACCTTCACATTTTTTTTCTTCAAGTCCGGAGCCTCAAACGAAATCTCGTCTAAGACTTTCTCGAGAATCGTATGCAGGCGGCGCGCGCCGATATTCTCCGTCTGCTCATTCACACTGGTGGCAAAGCGGGCGATGGTGGCGACGGCATCTTCGGTAATATTGAGCTTCACGCCTTCGGTTTCAAGCAGCGCAACATATTGCTTGATCAGCGCGTTCTTAGGTTCCGTAAGAATACGGATAAAATCTTCTTCCTTAAGAGACTGGAGTTCCACGCGAATTGGCAAGCGGCCCTGCAGCTCTGGAATTAAGTCAGACGGCTTTGTGACATGGAATGCGCCGGCGGCAATGAACAGAATGTGATCCGTTCGAATCATGCCGTAGCGGGTGTTGACGGTTGTTCCTTCTATGATCGGGAGAATGTCACGCTGCACGCCTTCGCGCGAAACGTCAGGCCCGTGGCCTGATTCGCGCCCGGCAACTTTGTCGATTTCGTCAATGAAAATGATGCCCATCTGCTCCGCGCGATCAACCGCCGCGCGAGTCACCTGGTCCATATCCAAGAGCTTGTTTTCTTCCTCCTGGATCAAATATTCAAAAGCGTCGGCAACCGTCATCTTGCGCTTCTTTTTTTGCTGGCCGAACATGCCGGAAAGCATGTCCTTGATATTGACGTCCATCTCTTCGACGCCCTGATTTGAAATGATTTCGAAAGATGGGGTCGAGCGTTCGCGAACCTCAATATCGACCATGCGCTGATCAAGCTTTCCTTCGCGCAACTGCATGCGGAGTTTTTCGCGGGTCCGCTGTGTTTGTTCTTTTTGTTCAGCGGCGTTTGCTTCGGTTGTGCCAGCCGCGGGCGGCGGGGGCGGCGGAAGCAATAAATCCAAAACACGCTCTTCTGCGGACTGTTCGGCGCGATCTGCAACTTCATCCAGTTTTTCTTCACGGATCATATCGATGGAAGTTTCAACAAGATCGCGCACCATCGATTCCACATCGCGGCCCACATAGCCGACTTCGGTATATTTCGAGGCTTCCACCTTTACGAATGGGCATCCGGCAAGACGCGCCAAACGGCGGGCAATTTCCGTTTTGCCCACTCCAGTAGGACCAATCATCAGAATATTCTTGGGAAGCACGTCTTCGGCGATTTCCGGCGGAAGTTTCTGCCTGCGAACGCGGTTGCGCAGGGCCACGGCCACGGCGCGCTTCGCCGCAGTCTGGCCGACGATATACTTGTCCAGCTCCAGGACAATTTCGCGCGGCGTCATGTCATCCAGAGCGGGCAACAACTCTTGCTCGTCGGCAGGGCCTGCGCCGTTGTTGGCCCCCGGCGCGTAAATCAATTCTTTTTCAGACTTGCTAGGCATAAAACCTTCTGTCGAGTCACTCGACTATTGTGAACTTGCTTGCACTAAAAAAGCGGAAAAAACGAAACCACCCTCCGCCAGACGCTCTCTCGCTTCATTCCCCTTTGTTACTGTGATGCATCCAGCCGGCCTGCCGTCTACAACGGCCGGTGTCCTACAATTCCTCGACTGTAAAATTGGCGTTCGTGTAGATGCAGATTTCGCTGGCGATGCGCATGGCTTCCATCGCAAGGTCTTTCGCGGAAAGCTTCGAGTGCTTCAGAAGAGCTCGCGCGGCAGAGAGAGCGTAAGTCCCGCCAGAACCGATGGCCACCAGGCCGTCATCCGGTTCAATGACGTCTCCGTTGCCGGAAAGAATGAATGTGCCTTTCACATCGGCGACAATCAAAAGCGCTTCCAGATGCCGTAGAGCACGGTCTTTGCGCCATTCCTTAGCGAGCTCGACCGCCGCTTTTTGCAGGTTTCCGGAAAATTCCTGCAACTTCCCTTCAAAACGCTCAAAAAGCGTAATCGCATCCGCAGTAGATCCGGCAAAACCCGCGATGACCTTATCGTTGTACAGGCGGCGCGTCTTGCGCGCTGTGTGTTTCATGACATGATCGCCCATAGTCACCTGACCATCGGCAATGAGCACAATCTTGTTGTCGCGGCGTACGCAAAGGACTGTCGTGCCGTGCATCTGCGAGTTTCCCTGGCTATTCCCCATCCCGCTAGTATACCGCTGTAGGAGTCTGCCCGGCAAAACCAGGTAACGAAGGTTATTGCCGGGTGTCGACGGGACGATCCGAGAATGTTTTGGAAATTGTCTTGCCGCAGAAACTTCTGTGACGAACCAGCGGATCGCGGACCAGGCATTTTTCGCGCGGCATGCAGCCAGCGGATTAATTGTCGTCTTTGCTTTGCTTCTTGTCTTTCTTTACGCCCAGTTCAGCGGATTTCTTTTCTAAGGACGATTTTTCAAATACATCGTCCGGCAATCCCGGATTGAACGTGCACGAATCGTAGAACGTTTGAGCCGTGCGCCGGCCATTCTTCTCGCGGGTAACCTGCAGCGGCGTCCACACGCTGTCTTTCAATTGATAGTTCGTATAAATGGAGACGTCGTCATCGCGTTGATTGGTTTCTTCATTCGTCGTGGTGACGATACTGCGCACCAACAAATGCGAGGAGTGATCGACCGCCAGGCGGAAGGTTCGTTGTTCCTTGTCTATCAATTCCACCCAGTCCACCTGCTTCAAATCGACCGTGCCGCCGCCACCATAGCGAATGGACATCCCCTCTTCCCTCAATCGGAAACGCAGAACGTTATCGACGTTGCGTTTATTTGCTTCTTCAAAATCTGAAATCGAAGTTACCGGCAATTCGTTCACGCCACTACGGTCCAGAATCCAGCCACGGTCCCCATTGAAAACGGTGATAATTGCGCCACCTTTGATCATTCCCAAACCATCGATGCCAATTAGAGCGCCCAAAAAACTATTGCGGCCTTTGGAGGTGTATTCGATGCGCTCCTTGTCGGGATATCGCCGGGCATTGGTGAAATCTACAAAACCCGATACTTCCTGATTGTGGCCAAACTGCGCGCGGCGGCCGTGGCATTGCAAGTCCTTGACTTCCAGATAGCCTGGCCCCCCCAGCCCGTTGATGAGGTCCTGCAGTATCTGCTTCCCTTTGGCTTCGCTTGCTTCAGGCATCATGGTGTCGGGATTCTGCGCCCCGACCTGCATGGCAAACGCGAATCCAAATAGCGAAGCGGTCAGGATGAATCGGGAAGCAACTCGGAGCACACTCAGCCGCACAAGACAGAACCTCCATTTACATTGATGATTTCTCCGTTCAGGAAGTTGGCTAGGTCCGAGGCCAGGAACAGGATAGGCCCTGCAATTTCTTCGGCCGTGGCTGGACGTCCCAGCGGAATTGCGGCTGCGGCCATCTTTTGACCGTTCTTGGAGTCGAGCACGGGATTCGACATATCGGTCGCCACCCAACCTGGCGCCACCGAATTCACGAGGATATTGTGACGCGCCAGTTCGGTGGAAAGCCCCTTGGTGAAGCTGATAATGCCTCCCTTGGAAGCGCCATAGTGGGTGTGGAAAGACTCGCCACGCTGTCCTGCCGTCGAGCTGATCGGAATAATCTTGCCCGAACGCTGTTTGATCATGTGCGGCACCGAGAAATGAATCACCGAATAAACGCTTTTCAGGTTGACGCGAATCATGTCATCCCACTGTTTCTCGGTCATTTTTTCGATAGGCAAATCTTCCAAGTTCCATATACCAGCATTGGCAACCACAATGTCCAGGCGCCCCAGCCTGGCAATAGCCTGATCCACCAATTTCTTGTTGTCGGCATGTTTGCCAACATCGGCCTTGAACGCCTCCACACGAGTTCCGTGTTTCCCGGCCTCCTGTTGAATCTGCAAAGCAGCATCTTTCGCTTTGTGGTAATTGAAGATGACGTCCGCGCCCGCTTGCGCGAAAAGTTTCACCGCGGCTGCTCCGATTCCGCGCGAACCGCCGGTGATGAGTGCCGCCTTGCCTGCCAATGAAATCATGATTCCCCCAAGAGAATTTAAGACCGCAATCCGTCGCCATACGAGCCAACGAATTTAAACTTTTTGCGCCGCCGCGTTGCGGGCCGCACGAGCGGCAGAAACGAAGCCCTGAAACAAACGCTCCGAAAAGGCATCTCCAAACATCCGTTCCGGATGCCATTGCACTCCGACGACCCAATTGGCGTCTCCGGTCCATTCGACGCCCTCAATCGTGCCGTCCGGTGCTTGCGCGGTGACTTGTAGATTCTTGCCGGGCTTTTTGATCGCCTGGTGGTGCGAACTGTTAATCGGGGCCTTCTCGTTCCCTGCAAGCACTGCCAAGCGGCTGCCCGACTGAAAAATCGCGCCATGAATGGGATCTTCTTGGGCCTCGGGAACCACGTCCTTTTTGCGGTGCGGTGCCGTAGTTCCCATTTCCGCTCGCAGGTCCTGGACTAAGCTGCCGCCCAGATAGACGTTCAAAAGCTGGCAACCGTAGCAGATGGCCAAGACCGGCTTTTTCTCGGCAAATGCGTGATCCAGAACGGCTCGGTCGGTCGCTTCTCGCGGCAAGTCGGCAGGCGCCGACAAACCCGCATTGCTCGAGCCGTATTCTGCGGGCTCGATGTCAGCAGGGCTGCCCGGCAGCACAAAAGCGTCAAGTGTCGGCAAAAGTGCCTGGCTCTCTTGCCGGCGTACGAGCGAGAGCAGCACCGGCTCTCCGCCGGCTTTTCGGACAGCTTGCTCGTAGTTGGCGAGCTTGGCACGGATTTCCGGCCGTCCCGCGTTGACCTCTTCATCAGAGGTGCGCCAGGGAATGCCCACACGTGGCCGGTTGGATGTTTCCGGGGACATGGAACTGTGAATCCTAGCATCGGGACGCGGAGGGCGGCAACCGGCCGAAAAACAGGCCATTTTGGCAGGCTGGGTCGGTAGGCAGCTATTTTCTGGCCGAACTCCTTTGTGTGAGCGTCGCGTCCAGGCAAAATTCAGGCCGGTGAAAGAAGGAAGGAAGCTCGGAAAGCTTCAGCGCCAGTCCTTCTGGCGACGCGGCGCGTACCGTGACGTGACCTAACTTGCGGCCGGGTCGCGGCGATTTTCCATACAAATGAATATGGGTATCCGGTACCGCGAGCACTTCGGCCGAATCGGGGATTTCGCCGATCAAGTTGAGCATGGCCGAATGCCCCATCGGCGAAGTCGAACCAAGCGGCAAGCCGAGAACTGCGCGCAAATGATTTTCGAATTGGCTGGTGACGGCGCCCTCGATCGTCCAATGGCCCGAGTTGTGGACGCGCGGAGCCATCTCATTGGCCAGCAGCCGGCCGTCGCATTCGAAAAATTCAATCGCCAGGACCCCGACGTAGTCGAGAGCTTCCATGACCTTTCGCGCGGATTCTTCAGCGGCCCTTTGTAAAGTTTTATCGGTACGAGGCGGTGGCGCGAGCGACAGGCGGAGGATGCCAGCGCGATGGTGATTTTCAACGAGAGGATAAAAGGCCGTCTCGCCGTTGGTGGAACGAACAGCTAGAACGGAAAGTTCTCTTGCGAAGGAAACCAGACGCTCCAAAATCAGCGGAACGCCGGGAAAATCATCTTTTATTTTGGCGACATCGCCTTCGGTCTGCAGCGTCCACTGGCCCTTGCCATCGTAGCCCATGCGGCGGGTCTTCAGAACAGCCGGGAGTCCGACTTTTTTCACGGCTGCATTCAGCTCGGCGGCTGCATTCACGGCTACATATTCCGTGGTCACAATTCCCAGTTTCTCGAACAGATGTTTTTCGTTCAGACGGTCCTGGGCCGTTTCAAGCGCGCCTGGCGGAGGGTAGACCGGCACTCTTTCCGCCAGGAATTTCGCAGCGTCCACAGGGACATTTTCGAATTCGTATGTGACCAGTTCCAAACCATTGGCAAATTTTTCCAGTGCTTCTCTGTCGTCATAGTCCGCAGTGGTCCGTTGCGCTATGCGCCCGACAGGAGCCTCCGGCGAGGGATCGAGAAAACGAAAGCGCAATCCCAGCGGATAGCCCGCGAGCGCAAGCATGTAGCCAAGCTGGCCGCCACCGAGTATGCCTACCGTCACCCGCGCTTCCTCTTTAGTGGTTTTGCACCGGGCAGCACCGAAGGATCAGGGGTTGCCAACACTCGTTTGGTCTGCGTCGACCGAAATTTCCGGAGAGATTCGCGAATGACGGGATACTTCACTCCCAATATGGCTGCGGCTAATAGTCCGGCATTGGTGGCTCCGGCTTTTCCAATGGCCAAGGTGCCGACGGGAATTCCACCTGGCATTTGCGCTATGGAGAGAAGTGAGTCCAAACCCTTCAGGGCCTTGGATTCCACCGGCACACCCAGAACCGGCAAGACGGTCTTGGAAGAGGTCATACCCGGAAGGTGAGCGGCTCCGCCTGCTCCGGCAATAAGCACTTCCAAACCACGCTTTTCGGCGCTCTCCGCATATTCGAACAGCAGATCCGGCGTGCGATGCGCCGAAACCACTCGCGTCTCGAATGGCACTTCGAGCTCTGCCAGGGCTTTGGCGGCGTGCTCCATTGTTTCCCAGTCGGAAGTCGAACCCATGATGATGCCGACGAGCGGTGCGGCTTTGCGCCTTTGGCTTTTCTTCCTCATGTGCATTCTTTCGACTCTTCTTCAGCCATATTCCCTCGGCATGCAAAACAAAGAAGGCCCGCCAGTGAGGCGGGCGTCTGAAACTTACTGCGAATCTGAAGGGCTTATTCTACGATTTTTTGGGGCTGGTGGCGACTTCCGCCCGTTGCTTCCAGTGATGCCGAAGCTGTCCGACCAAATACAGCGATCCCGTCACGAATATAACGTCGCCCGGACCTGCTTCGGCCAATACCTGATCGAAGGCGCTTTCCGCATCGGGAAGGATGCGAAACCGTTCGGCGTGGTGCCTGGCCATTTCGGCAAGCTGTACGGCTGAAATAGCACGTGAGGTTTTGGCTTCCGTGAAAATGACTTCTGTGGCACACGGCAGCAGGAGGCCGGCAACCTCATCCACAGCTTTGTCGCGCAACGCCCCGTAAAACAGGATCAGCTTGCGGCCGGCAAAGTTCTCCGTCAAAAATAGTGCGAGCTCTCGCGCGGCCCCTGGATTGTGGGCCCCGTCCAGATAGACATCCGGCTGCGATTGCAGCTTTTCCAGGCGCCCCGGCCAGGTTGTTTTGGCGATGCCCCCGGTAATTGCTTCATCCGGAATGCGAAATCCGCGTTTTTGTAGGATGCGCACGGCAGCCAAAGCATTGAGTGCATTCTGAAGTTGGAAGCGGCCCGGCAAACTTGGAGCAATTGCAAACACGGTGCCGGTGGCGGTTTCTGTCACCTGCGCGCGCGGACAGCCAGCCTGCATCAATTGGTGTTCCACGCGGAAAGCAGCAGCCGTCTCCGTCACCGGACAACCTAATTCTTTGGCACGATTTTTCAGTACTTCACCGGCTTCTGGGAGTTGCTCGGCAATCACGACGGGCGCACCTGACTTCAGAATTCCCGCCTTTTCAAAGGCAATCTCTTTAAGCGAATGGCCCAGAAAGTTTTCATGGTCAAAGTCGATCCTGGTAATGATCGCGACGACCGGCTGAATGATATTTGTGGCGTCCAACCGTCCGCCGAGGCCCACCTCGAAAATCCCAAACTCAACCCGTTCCCGGGCAAAGTACTCAAAAGCTAGCGCGGTCACGCATTCGAAATATGTCGGATGCGCCCGCAGCATGCCCACGGCAAGCAACTCTTCGGTCAGTGTTTGAATCCGCGTCAGCGTGAGCGCAAATGCCTCGTCACTGATCTCGCCACCGTTGATGCGAATCCGTTCGTTGATTCTCTCCAAATGGGGAGAAGTATTAAGGCCAGTTCGAAATCCAGCCTCGCGAAGAATCGATTCAAGAAAAGCCGCGGTTGAGCCTTTGCCATTCGTCCCTGCAATGTGTGCGCTCGGATAAGCCCGATCCGGCCGTCCCAACCGCTCGGTCAAGATTCTAATGTTTTGTAGATCGAATTTTGCCGCCGCCGCCTGCGTCGGGGCCGCCAATTCTCTGCCGAGCGAATACAGGTACCGGACAGCCGAATCGTAATTCATCGCTAGCTAAGGAGAAGGTCGAGCGAGTTCGCGATGAAACTCTTGAGGTCTTTACGGTGTACAACCGCGTCGAGAAATCCATGTTCCAGAAGGAATTCCGAGCGTTGAAACCCTTCCGGCAGTTTCTGGCGGATGGTTTGTTCAATCACGCGCGGTCCCGCAAATCCGATCAGCGCACCCGGTTCAGCAATGTTCAAATCGCCCAGCATGGCGAAGCTTGCGGTCACGCCGCCGGTCGTCGGATCTGTCAGCAAAGAAATGTAAGGCAATTTTTCGTCATCCAGCCGCGCTAGCGCCGCTGAAACTTTCGCTAACTGCATGAGGCTGATCGTGCCTTCCATCATGCGCGCGCCGCCGGAACAGGAAACGGCAATAAAGGGCTGCCGGGTCTCAATGGCTAGCTCCACCCCGCGCGTAACCTTCTCTCCGACTACCGCGCCCATCGAGCCGCCGATAAACCCGAATTCCATCGCGCATATCACCACGGGACGGCCGTTCAACTGGCCTTCCGCCATGATCACCGCATCGTTCATCCCCAGCTTTTTCTTTGCGTCTTTCAGGCGCGCGGCATATGCCTTCGTATCCACAAACTTCAGCGGATCAGTCGACGTCATTCCAGCGTCGTGTTCGGTCCAGCGGCCGTCGAGTAGCAGTTCCAGGCGCTGTTTTGAATTCATTTTGAAATGAAACTGACACTTCGGACAGACGAAGAGGTTCGCTTCCAAGTCCTTGCGAAACACAATCGTCCCGCAGGACTCGCACTTGACCCACAGTCCTTCTGTGCGTACGCGTCGCTCTTCAGGAGGCGTCGTTTGGTCGATCGATTTTTTGTCGCGCTTGAACCAGGCCATGGGAAAAGTTGTAACTTAACAGTTTAGAGTCAAAAGCAACCGCAGATGCCTGCAGCTCCCGGCACGCTTCATACGGGCCGCTTATAACTAATAGTCTATACCACGCTGGGCCAGAATGCCTTTGGTGTACGGATGCTTCATCTCGCGCATCTCGGTCACCAGATCGGCCAACTCGGTGATCTTCGGATGGGCGTTCCGTCCGGTGCAAATCACATGCACATTCTCCGGCCGATTCTTCAGCGACTCCGCCACTTCGTCCGGGTCCAGCATTTTGTAGCTGATCGTGTAATTGATCTCGTCCAATACGACCAAATCATAGTTTCCGCTGTAAATTGCGTCGCGTCCTGACTGCCAGCATTCATAGGCCAGCTTCAGATCTTCAGGATCGGTTTCCGCTCCGCCAATTTTCACAAATCCTCGGCCCATGGGCCGAATCTCAAATTTGTCGTCGCCCAGCATCTTGGCTGCGTCTAGTTCGCCGTAATGCCACGAACCTTTGATGAACTGCACCATCAGTACGCGCAGACCTTGTCCGACGGCGCGAAACGCCGTTCCAAGCGCACAAGTGGTCTTACCCTTGCCCGGTCCAGTGTAGACAATCAAAAGTCCTTTTTCTTCCGGCATGCGAATTTATCCCGTTGTACTTCATGATTCTCAGGTCAGCGGAGAAACATGAGTTTGCGCAGTTCCCTGCTAAAACGTCAAGCTGCCAAAACGACAGCCGCGGCGACGCGCCTATATGATCTGCAGCTGTCTCACAAATTCGTCCACGATCGCCTCGATACGCTCCATGGTCGATGAAGGTAATGCCTTTTTCGGCTGCGCTTTCATGTCGCGCAAAACAATCCACAATCCCGGTAAATAGACACCGTCGCCCGAGCAGATCGCGCCCGTTAGTTGAGCGATTTCCAGCTCAGGATGCGTTATATCGAGGCAGCGATCGTGACTGGCTGTCTCCTTCGATGGTGGATCGGCAAGTATTTCCAGCAAAACGCCACGGGCATCGTCGATCAAATCGCGAAAACCCAGGGACACAAGGATAGCGTCTACCTCACGCGGAGTCGGCTGCTCCATGCGTTCTAAATCATAATCGGGAAGAGATTTTTCCAACGGAATTTCAATCGAAGCAGAAGGTTGACTCTCGTCAGGAGAAATTCGAATGGGCATGATATTAACGGTTGTACACCAGTGCAGCTATTTGGGATAGGGGCTGCCAGAAAGAATCGCAAACGCACGATACAACTGTTCGGCAAGCATCACCCGCGCCAATTCATGCGAAAAAGTCAACGCGCTAAGCGAAAACTTCTGCTGCACCCGTTTCCGCAGGTCTTCAGGAAATCCGTCCGCATCACCGCATAAAAAGATAATTTCGCGGGTGCCGCGATCGCGTTGCTCTCCCAGCCATTTAGCGAGCGCACTGGAATCCTGAATTCTGCCGGCAACATCCAGAAGAATGGCAGTAGCCGCACGGTCGGCATCCAATCTCTTGATGGCGGCGGCGCCGTCGCGTACCTCGTTCACTTCGATTTGGCAGGCCCGCCCAATACGCTTGATATAGTCGTCGAAAATCGCACGGAGCTCCGGACGGCGCGATTTACCCAGCAAGATTAGGCGCAGGCGCATAGACAGGATTTCCCGGAACCGCCGTTCATTTCAATCCATACTTCTTGCGCTTTTCCAGCAGCGTCTTCCGGCTGATGCCCAGCGCATCCGCCGACTTGCTAATCTGATAGTGCGTCGCCTCCAGCGTCGCCGCAATCACTTCCTTCTCGACTTCTTCGAGCGAACGCAGCCCGGCAATGGTGCCGGTAGCGCCGGGAGCGACAGCGCGCACGTTTTCTGGAAAGCTCTCCGGCTCAAGAATGTCCATTTCCGGGGTTGGCGCAGCGCGGCCTGTGCGTGAAAACACAAGGGATCGTTCGAGGGCATTGCGAAGCTCGCGAATATTTCCCGGCCAGCTGTAAACCGCCAGCATGCGCCGGGCGGGTTCACCGAGCTGCGCATTGGGACGCGCATGAATCGTGCGAAGCGTGACCAGCAAATATTCTGCCAATAGCAGGATGTCAGCGCGCCGTTCGCGGAGCGGCGGAACATCCAGTGTCAAAACATTCAAACGAAAAAATAAATCTTCCCGAAAAGTTCC
Organism: Saccharimonadales bacterium (SeqCode); assembly: GCA_035317965.1. Classification (GTDB taxonomy): domain Bacteria; phylum Acidobacteriota; class Terriglobia; order Acidiferrales; family UBA7541; genus Acidiferrum. Next base: position 91,156 of record DATHFT010000040.1, read on the forward strand.
GGCTTTCACTGCCGTGGGGAGATCAACATTCGTCAGCGCAACCAAGCGCGCTTCGATATGCAATGTTTCCGTTCCGCCAAGCCGTTCGAACGCCCGTTCCTGCAAGACCCGTAACAGCTTGCCTTGCGCGCCGGAGGTCAGCGCCGCCACCTCATCCAGCACGATCGTCCCGCTACCGCCCAACTCAAACCGTCCCAGCTTCCGTTCGACCGCGCCGGTGAAGGCCCCGCGCTCATGGCCAAAAAGTTCGCTTTCCACAAGATGAGGAGGCAAACTCGCGCAATCGATCTTCAGGAATGGAGCGTCGCGGCGCGGTCCAAGTTCATGGACCAGCCGCGCAAGATGGTCCTTGCCGGTGCCGCTTTCTCCGCTAATCAACAGAGTTGTCGGAACGATTGCTACTTTCTGCGCGAGTTCGAAGAGACGGAGCGATGCGGGATCTTCCGAGATCCACGGCAATCGCTCAGCGGTCATTTGGAAAACGCTTCATCGGAAAAATGGGACTGATTGTATGAAGAAGGCGGCAAGTTGCCTTCCGACCTGGTGCTATCGGGATGATCCGGGATTTCCAGCTTCGGTGAAGAGCGCCACAAGCGTTCCAGATCATAGTAACGCCGGGCTTGATCGCTGAAAACGTGCACTACGAAACCGCCAAAATCAAGCAAGGCCCATTCCGCAGAGCGCTGACCTTCGCGATGCTCCGGCGAGCGCTTCATTTGTTTGTGAAGTTGGCCCTCAATTTCCGTGCAAATAGCCTGCACCTGCGGGGTACTGTGCCCGGTGCAAATCACAAAATATTGCGTGAACGCGCCAACTCCGTTCAGGTCGAGCACAGTAATGTTCGACGCTTTCTTTTCCTGAGCGGCTTCAACAGCCAGCCGAACACCTTGGGGCAGTGATTGCAGATTCATCGATAGAGACCCTGTTTAAGAATGTATTCCTCGACGCGCGCAGAGACAAGCCCATGAATGGCCTGCCCGCGATTTGCGCGGCGCCGTATGTCCGTTGCCGAAACCTCGCTCGAAATATTCTCGAGCAAATAGACTGTCGTGCGATGTAGATGCGCGATCACCTGCGACGGGTGGTTCGCTTCCGCCTCTTTTTTTTCGTTTGGCCGGGCCATCAGGTCCGGGGGTATGACCAGTCGCAGTGCCTCCGGTCGAATTCCCGGACGGTTGGCCACGATAAAGTCGCAAAGTCCCAGCAGCGTTTCGTATTCCTTCCACATCGGAATATCCAGGAAGGCATCTGCGCCAATAATAAAGTAAACGCGGTCGCCGTGGCCGTGGTAGGTGTGCCGAAAATAGCGTACCGTATCCACCGAATAGTGCAGTTGCGTGCCGCTGAAGTCTTCTCCGGCTTCGGCTAGCGACGGAACAAAATGCGGGTGTTCCGTGCACGCCAGCGATACCATCGCAAACCGATGCGGAAACGGAGCGAGATGCTGCTTCAACTTGTGCGGCGGACGGCTGGCTGAAATAAAATGTATTTCATCAAAATTAAACCGGCGGTCTGCCGCCCGTGCAACCGCCAAGTGCCCGTTGTGAATCGGGTCAAACGATCCGCCAAACAGCGCGATATGACGAGGATGATGTTTCGCAGCGGTGCGATGCGCCTGCGCAGTGGTCAATGCGCCTCCCAGAAACGTTTCAGCAACCCAACAGTCAGAAACAGGTCAAGTGATTCTCTCACGAATTTTCTTCTGCCGTAACGCTCTCATCGGAATCCGCATCATCTTCATTTCCATTCACGGGCATGTCCAGCGAAGCGTCGTAAACCGGCTTCGGAATTTTGTCGAGGGCGTCAGCCATGGAACGGACCAGCTCTTTCACACCGTCTCCCACTGCGGCGGAAATAGCGTGAAACTCCAGCCCGTGCTCTTTACAAAAATCGCGCAACATATCCAACCGAGTTGTGTCTGTCGTGGCATCCAGCTTGGTCGCCACCACAATCATCGGTTTCTTCATCAATGATTCGCTGAACGCTTTCAACTCACCGGCAATAATTTCAAACGAGCGAATCGGGTCGTCCACGTTCGCGTCGCTGGTATCAACTAGATGCACCAGCAAACGCGTGCGTTCGACATGTTTCAGGAAGCGAATGCCAAGTCCTGCGCCGAGATGCGCCCCTTCAATCAATCCTGGCAGATCAGCAACCACAAACGTCCGTCCCAATTCGGTCCCGTGTCCGCCCGTCCCGCCATCCGCATTCACCACTCCCAGATTAGGCTCCAATGTAGTGAATGGATAATTCGCAATCTTCGGCCGCGCCGCCGAAATCACTGAAATCAACGTAGATTTTCCCGCATTTGGAAATCCCACCAAGCCCACATCCGCCAAAAGCTTTAGCTCCAGCCGGATCGTTCTCTCTTCACCGGGAAATCCCTCTTCGTGTTCGCGCGGTGCCTGATGCCACGGCTTGGCAAAATGCTGATTTCCTCTCCCGCCGCGTCCGCCATGTGCTACCAGGATCCGCTGTCCCGGTTCGACCAAGTCCGCAATACTCTCGCCCGTCTGCTCGTCAAAAACAAACGTCCCCACCGGCACCTGCAGAATCATGTCCGCACCGGAAACGCCGGTGCAGTTGGAACCTTCGCCGTGCCGCCCGCGATCCGCTTTGAATTCGCGGTTATAGCGATAACGCAAAAGCGTATTGTCGTTGGGATTCGCTTCCAGGTAGATGCTTCCACCATGCCCGCCATCGCCGCCCGATGGACCGCCACGGGGCACATACTTCTCACGCCGAAACGCGACAGAGCCGTTCCCGCCGTCCCCGGCCTTTACCAATATTTTTGCTTCATCTGCGAACACAGGAATCCTCGATAAACGACCAACCTACCTAGCTCAGAATACTAAAAGTTGTTCGGCATGTAAGAAACTGACGCAACTCGCGGTAGCGGGCCGGAAACAAAAAGCGGCCCCGGCAATACCGGGACCGCAAAAGACAAAAGAGATCAGGTCAACCCTGTTCTAGCTTTAGTTCGTGGCGGATTTGGCTTGCGCTGCGGGCTCCACGCTGATGAAGCGGCCGTGGCGTCCCTTGTCCTGAAACTTCACGTGGCCGGTGACGAGCGCGTACAGCGTGTCGTCCTTGCCCTTGCCGACGTTCAGCCCGGGCTGGTGCTTCGTGCCGCGCTGACGGATCAGAATCGTTCCGGCATTCACCAACTCGCCGCCAAAACGCTTTACGCCCAGCCTCTGCCCGTGTGAATCGCGGCCGTTTGTTGAGGAGCCGCCGCCCTTCTTATGTGCCATGGCTTAATCCTTAATTTGGAAAATTCCGCGGCGCGAATGCCCCGCGATAAATCCTTACAGCTTGATTTCGCTGACTTGTACCGCCGTATAGTTCTGGCGATGGCCGCGTTGAATCTTGTACTGATTGCCCTTCTTAAACTTCAAGACGCTGATCTTCTTCCCACGTCCCTGGGCCACGATCTTGCCGGAAACAGTCGCCTTGCCGGCGTCCGAACCAACCAAAACCTTCTTTTCATCATTATGGACCGCCAAAACCGATCCAAATGTTACTTTTTCTCCCACCTCGCCTGAAACCTGCTCGATGCGAATGGTGTCGCCCGGCGCGACGCGATACTGCTTTCCTCCGGTCTGAATAACGGCGTACATCGGTCCTCCAAGGGCTAAACGCAAACCATAAGTATACGAGTGATGGGCAGGAATCGTCAATGTCCGATTTGTTCCCGAATTCGCTTCCTGGCTGTGGATTTCTCCGGCTATTTTCTAATACTTTTGTCATTTTTGCAGAGATTTCCTCAGTTTTGGTTCCTCTCACGGATTGCTCTCGATTTGTTCATATGCTAGAAATATATTCAAGTCATGCTTTTCATATCGTGAAAGTAGGGCAACGAAACTTAGCGTCACCGCTGGAAACCGTGCGATTCATGGCCAGCAAGGACTAAATCCCACCCCGGGAGCTCCTTTCGTTGATGGACAGGTCGAGTGCGACTCCGTGAGCATACCGGTTGCACCGATGCAACACAGTCGAGCGGCTCGTTTTCCTAACCTGTTTCTTCCGGGAACTCAGCCGCAACACGATGCATTAATTTGAATTGCTGCATCGCGAAGTATCAATCATAAAAATCTGCACGATAGTGTTAGCTTTCGGAAATTCAGGGAATCGACCTCCATCGCCATCGGGGTGGTGCTGAGGGAGCGGTGAATCTGCAGGGGTGCATGGTTTCTCGGGTACCGAACACGAACACAAAATCCATCAGGGGTGTATTGATGAAAGAAAGTTATCAACAAGGCCGGAAGTTCGTCGTGGTGTGTCTTGCGCTGCTCGTCGCCGCTCTATTCTCCGGCGCAGCGGCCCACGCACAAACCGCGGGCGCAGGAACGATTAACGGCACGCTCACGGATGCATCTGGAGCTGTTGTACAGGACGCAGATGTAGTCGTGAAGAATGAAGACACCGGCCTCGAACGTAAATTGTCAACCAACGATGCGGGCCTTTACGTTGCACCTTTCTTGCAGCCCGGACATTACTCAGTGGTTGCAACCAAAGCCGGATTTGCGACCGTGGAACGCAAGAACATCGCTTTGCAGGTCGGCCAAGTCCTGAGCGTCAGCTTTGCTTTGCCCGTGAAGACCACCAATGAAACCGTGGAAGTAACCGGCGAACTGCCACTTATCGAACCTGACAAGACGGACGTTTCTGAAGTGGTCAGCCTCAACGCAGCCAGCAATCTTCCCCTCAATGGCCGCCGATGGAATAATTTTGCATTGCTAACGCCGGGCGTTTCAACAGATGGCGGAAACGGGCTCATCAGCTATCGCGGCATTTCCGGTTTGTACAACAACAGTTCGGTCGATGGCGTAAGCAATCAACAGGCTTTTTTCAGTGAGGCGCGCGGTCGTACATCCGTGGCCTACACCTTTAGCCTTGATGCAATTCGCGAATTCGAAGTTAGTTCCAGCAATTACAGCGCGGAATTCGGGCAAGCCGCCGGCGGCAACATTAATGCCGTAACAAAGTCGGGAACCAACGAGTTGCACGGAGATGCTTTTTATTTCCTTCGTTATCCCTCTCTCAACGCGTTGGATCCTTTTTCTAAGACCAGGGGAATTTTCAATCAGACCGAACACCAGCGCCAACAATTCGGAGGCAGCGTTGGGGGTCCGATCTATCGGGACAAGCTTTTCTTCTTTCTAAACTACGACGGACAGCGCCGCGTGTTTCCAATCCTTTATACCGGACCCTCAAGTTCGGGCGCGATTACGGCTTTACAAAATCCATTTATTTGCAATGCAGGTGGATTGTCGACAGGCGCCGCCATCGTCGGTCCGGAACAATGCCAAGCTGCTCTCAATTTTGTGAACGGCACCGTGGGCAGTTATCCGCGTAACGCCAACCAAGATATCTATCTCGCCAAGCTCGACTATCAACTCAATTCCCGAAATCGACTAAATGTCCTCTTCAACTTCATGGATTTCAAAGCGCCAAATGATTACGTAACGTCTGCGACCGTTTCCGCAGGGTCCATTCTGCAAAATGGTTCCTTCGGTACCCACGATCGCTACGTCGTAGCCAACTGGGATTCCACAATTACCAACAGCTTGATCAATTCATTCCGCTTCCAGTGGTCACGCGATTTTCAATTCTATGGTGCAAATTTCTCCGGCCCCAGCGTGAGCCTGTCGCAATTCACAGGATATGGCTTGCCCAATGCATTGCCACGCCCGGCGTTTCCAGATGAACATCGTCTGCAATTTGCTGATAATGTGAGCTGGACCCATGGTAAGCACAACATTAAGACCGGTGTTGATATCAGCCCCATCCACGAATTGCTAATCAACCTCTTCCAAGGCGGAGGTATCTACAGCTATAGCGGTGCAACACCAACTGCCACATTCCAAAACTGGCTGGCTGACGTTTATGGAGTTCCTCTGCCCGGCAGCTCCAAACCCTTGGGTGAAAACTACACCACCTTCACGCAGGTTACTGACCCAATTACCGGCGTGGGCAAAGATGATTTCTACAATGTGGACTATGCCTTTTTCGTGGAAGACACCTGGCGCGTTAGGCCTACCCTTACATTGAATTTGGGCTTGCGCTACGACTTGCAATGGGTTCCTCAACCAAATCGACCTAACACTCTCGGCACGCTCTTGCCGCTGTACACATCGACCATAAACATTGATAAGAACAATTTCGGACCGCGCATTGGTATCGCTTGGCAGCCCAAGAAAGATACTGTGGTGCGTCTGGGTTACGGACTTTTCTACGGAAAAACTACCAATAGCACGTATTACGCGACTCGCGTCGAGAACGGTGTTTACCAGCAAACCTTTCAGTGCGTCCCGGGAAATGCAACCACAGGCGTTTGCGCTCCGGCATTCCCCAATGTAATTTTTCCCGCTCCTGGCCCCGCGCTGGCCGCACCATTTGATGGCGCGTTGACTCCGCAGGTGGTGGCGGCTGCAGCCTTGCCCAACGCTTCACAAGTCGGCCGCGGCCAGACTCCTGACTTTGTTAACCCCATCGTCCACCAAGGAGAGCTGGCCGTCGAACATCAATTGCCTGGAAGCATCAGCGTGTCAGCAACATACCTCTTCAGCCGTGCGCTGCGCCTTCCCGTTTTCGTTGACACCAATCTCGCGCCGGCGACAACGACAGCAACGTATGACATATTGAACTCGCCTGTCGGCGGGCCTACTTCCGTCACGGTGCCCTTCTACACGCAGAGGGCGGACACTCAGACCGGAGTTATCAACGCTGGTCTAAGCACCGTCAATGCCTGGTACAACGCTTTGGTAATCGAAGGAAAAAAACGTTTCAGCCATGGCTTCGAATTCCTTGCTAGCTACACATTCAGCAAGGCTATGGACGATGGCCAAGTTCCTGGAACGTTCGGAACATTTAACGGGACCGACGTCACATTGGATCCGCTCAATCAGACGGCGGAAAATTCCGTCTCCGACCTCGATCAGCGCCATCGATTTGTCGCCAGCACCGTCTGGCAACCGAAGATTCACATTGAAAACCGCTTCACGCGGCACCTTGTCAATGACTTCACATTCGCCGGAATCGTCACCGTCGCTTCACCGCAACCCGTCACCGCCTTTATGAGCACTTTTGTCCCTTCAGGCGCGCCGGACGGCGGAGCAACGGGTGGCGAAACCAGCAATGGAAACGCCAATGGCGGACGCGCACCACAATTTGGCCGGAACACTTTCTATGGGCCAACCCAAATTCGTACTGTTGATTTCCGCATCGCTCGCGATTTCCCTATCTATCATGAGCGCGTCAAACTTCAACTGATTGGTGAAGCGTTCAACCTGTTTAACCACACGCTCATCACATCGGTAAACACAACGGCGTTTGCCTTCGCAACTCCAGGCGCGGCCGGGTCCGGATGCCCCGATTCAGATCCCAGTGCGCCAATTAAAGGCTGCCTTGTCGGTCAAACATCCTTCCTTGCTCCGACTGCAAGTAGCAACGCCTTACTGGGTGCTCGCCAATTGCAGGTATCGGCAAAAATTACCTTCTAACGGCACCGCAACGAAAAAGGCGGCGTTCGAAATCGGACGCCGCCTTTTTGTTTCTAAGTGTAAAGATTTCTTACGCGTGGGGGTGGGCTAGTCGTTTCGCCTGCCTTCCTTCTTGACTTGTGAATATCTTCGCGGTTTTTGCACAATATTTCACAGTTTTCCTCAGCCTGCTGCCCTCTAACGAACTACTCTTCGCTCATTCATGTGGTAGAAACATTTTAAGCTGAAACTGAAGTCGGGGCGGGAAGTGGTGGCATTTTGCTTTACGGGAGTGGGTCCTGGTTCGGGGTGTGTTTGCGCCCATCGTGGATAACCTTCTTTCGGCAAAAATCTTCCTGACTGACTTGCAAACTATGTTCTGTGACCGGCTGAAGAATCGCCATTCTTCAGGAAGCATTCGGAGTAATGCGGGTGGGGTTTCCAGGACACCAACCGGGCAATTTCCGACGATCGATCGCTGGCAGCGCGATGCGGATTACTGGGAACACGAACAGTTACTTTGCGACCAGAATTCTCAAGTCAGCGGTGTCTTAATTTGCTGGGCCTGCTGTCAGGAAGATAAGACCGGGTCTGCCTGATTTTTTTCATACGGCTAAACGGAATGAAAACCGCGACAGAAAGAAGACCGACTCTATGATTACGCTTCGAAGAATCGTGACATTCAGCTTTTGCCTGCTGCTGATCCTCTGTGATTTGCTCCTCGCGCAGCGTACGTCGGCACAGTCCGCAACGGATGGGGCAATTGGCGGAGGCGTAACCGACAGCTCCGGCGCGCTCGTACCAAACGCCGCCGTTCGAACCATGAACCTTGCAACCAACAACTCTGCTTCCGGCACTTCGAATGATTACGGCAGATTTGTTGTGCTTCATCTCGCCCCCGGCATTTATTCCGTGGAAGTCAGCGCGACCGGCTTTGCGAGCTTTAAAGCTACCAGCATCACCGTTGAAGTAGGTCGCCTCACGAATCTAGATGTGTCGTTGGGGGTTCAGTCCCAATCGGAGACAGTCGTGGCCACGGCGGAGGCGCCCGTCATCACCACGGATCGCGCCGACTTTTCGACTAATTTTAACATTGCGAATGTCGAAAATCTGCCCATCAATGGGCGCCGCTGGTCGACGCTGGCTCTCTCCACTCCGGGAGCAGTTTCCGACGGCACGTTTGGTCTGGTCAGCTTTCGCGGTATTTCCGGCTTGTTGAACAACAACACGGTGGACGGCGGTGACAACAACCAGGCGTTTTTCGCCGAAGAAAAAGGGCGCACCCGTATCAACTATTCGATCAGTCAGGCTTCGATTCAGGAACTCCAGGTCAATACGTCCAACTTTTCGGCGGAGTATGGCCGCTCGGCGGGCGGTGTGGTCAATGCCATTACCCGGTCCGGTTCCAACCAATTTCACGGCCAGGCATTTTGGTTTTACCGCAGCAGCGATTTCGGCGCCTACAATCCGTTTCAGTCCGCGGTCGTTCCTTCCGGCTCGGCCTTCGTGACCGTGCCCATCAAGCCCGAAGACAAGCGCCACCAATTCGGCGGAAATATCGGCGGACCCATCTACAAAGACAAACTCTTCTTTTTCTTCAATGCGGATCAACAAAAACGCAATTTCCCAGGAGTCGCCAACGCCAGCAGCCCAAGCGCTTTTTTTTCACCTCTCTCGACAACTTGCTCGCCCGCTCCCTGCGTCCCGGAATTAACTCAGCTCGCGCTGCGGGGCATTACCGCGGATCAGGCCAATGCCGGTCTTCAATTTTTGCAATCCCTTACCGGCGTTGTTCCTCGTACCGGCGACGAATTGGTTCTCTTCCCCAAGATCGATTGGATCATCAATCCCGATAATAAATTCTCCGTTCAATACAACCGCATGCGCTGGAGCTCGCCTGCGGGCGTTCAAACTGCTGGCGTTGTCTTCCGCGGCGTTGATAGCTTCGGGAATGACTTCGTGAAAGACGATACGATCAACGCGCGGCTGGTCTCTACCATTAACTCCACGATGATCAATGAATTCCGCTTCCAATATGGGCGCGACTTCGAATTTCAGAATACCCAGCAGTCCATTCCAGGCGAACCAGTTTCAGCGCAAGGCATCTCCCCGCAAATAACCATCAATGGCAGCGCCGGAATCGCCTTTGGCAAACCAAACTTCCTGGACCGCCGCTCCTATCCCGATGAACGCTCTTTGCAATTCGCAGACACATATTCCATCAACAAATCAGCGCACTTGTTGAAGTTTGGCTTCGATATAGTTCGGTTCAACGACGTGAATGACAATCTTTTCCAGGAGAGCGGCGCGTATTCTTACACCAACCGCGTCGACTACATCAGCGATTATGTTTCGGCCGTCGACGGCCTCGGTCCGGTCTGCGGCACGACGGTGCGAGTCGGTTGCTACACCAGTTTTAACCAGGGTTTCGGTCCGACCAAGTTCGAACTCTCGACTCTCGACTTTGGTTTCTTTATTCAGGACGATTGGCGCATCTCTCCCCGGCTGACCCTTAATCTGGGCCTTCGGTGGGATTATGAAAAATTGCCCGATCCACAAATCCCCAATCCAAGCCTTCCGCTGACATCCCAATTTCCGGATGACAAGAATAACTTTGGCCCGCGCATCGGTTTTGCCTGGGATATCGACGGACGAGGTAAAACCGTTCTACGTGGCGGATACGGCACCTATTATGGGCGCATCATCAATTCGACCATCTCCAATGCGATTACCAACATAGGTTCGCCCGACGGACAATTCCAATTTACATATCGGCCCTCGGACGTAGCCCCGCTTCCGGCCCCACCGCTCTATCCCAATGTCGCTGCAGGACCTGGAGCGACGCCTGCAAACGTTGGCGACGTCATTCAGTTCGCGAAAGACACGCAAGCACCGATGATTCACCAATTCGATCTAGTTTTTGAAAAAGAAATTGCCAATAACACGGCTGTTTCTGTTTCCTGGGTAGGCAGTCTCGGCCGCTACCTCCCGGTTTTTCTGGATACCAACCTAAACGAGCCTACCGCGACCATCACATATACGGCTTCCGGCGGTTTATTCGATGGTCAGAACCTCACTCTGCCGCTCTTCACTGGGCCCCGTCCGGTCTCCGGATTCGGCCGTATTACGAGCATTTCAGACGTCGTTCATTCGCGATACAACGCCTTCATTGCCCAGTTCAATCGGCGTCTAACCAATGGCGTGCAATTCAACGCTTTCTATACTTATTCAAATACGACGGACAACGGTCAAGGTTCGCAGACCTTTACCAGCGGCAACAATGTGCTCAATCCTTTCGATTTGAATGGGGAAGAAGGCCGCGCAAACTTCGACATTCGCCATCACATCGGAGCCACCGCCCTGTGGCAGCCGGCCTTCTTTCATCACAGTGGAAGAGTCGTCCGCGCCGCGCTCGATGGATGGGGCATCGCACCGGTTGTTTCTGTGTCCTCCGGCGTGCCCTACACCGGAACCGTCACAGGCAACGCACCCGGCGGAACTTTCTTGGGCATCAATGGGTCAGGCGGGACGAGCCGTTTGCCTGAACTCGCAAGAAACTCGTTCCAGATGCCGCGCAACGTTAACGTCGACCTCCGCCTCGCCAAGAAATTCAGCCTCACTGAAGCGCTCGGCTTGGAACTTTTTGGCGAAGCCTTCAACCTATTCAATCATGTCAATGTGACCGGCGTCGGTACGACGGAATATTCCATTTCCGGAACGACGCTCGTCGCTGACCCCCGTTTTGGTGTTCCCAACTCTTCACAGAACAGCACACAAACCACCACCCAGCGCCAAATTCAGATTGGAGCGAAATTCACCTGGTAATCCAACCCCGACCAAGAGGGCGGCTTCGGGTTGCATTCGAGGCTGCCTTTTTTGTTTTCTGAAGCGAATTTATTCTAAGCGTGGGGGTGCGCTTTATCGTAAATATCCATCAACTGCCGTATCGAGGCATGCGTATATTTCTGCGTGGTTGACAGGGATTGATGTCCCAGCAACTCCTGAATCGCCCGCAGATCGGCTCCATCGGCCAGCAAATGCGTAGCAAACGCATGTCGCAGCGAATGCGGATGCAAATCCCAGTTCACATTCGCCAGCCGAACGTATTTTTTCACAAGCCGTCCCACCGAGCGCTGCGTCAGACGTCGACCCGCATAGTTTAGGAATGCCGCGTCGGTATGGGGGGCCGCCCGCCGTGCGCTCCCCGATTGCGAAAGTAACTCCCCGCGCAGCGGCCAATACTTCTCCAAAGCTTCCTGAGCTTTGCTGCCATACGGCACAATGCGTTCCTTATTGCCTTTGCCGCGCACCCGCAAAATCTTATCTTTTTGATCGATATCCGCCAGATTCAGTCCCGTGAGTTCGCTCACGCGCAAGCCCGCCGCGTACAAAAGCTCAAGGAGTGCCCGGTCTCGCCGCAGCAACAAGCCGTCTTCGGCTGTTTTCGCTTTTCCCCCGGACTTCGATGCCACTCGGACTCGTTGCGTTCCGACTCCAGCGAGACTGGCATTCGGTTTTGCCGAAGGCTTCATCGCCGCAAGGTGATTCAAGAAGTCGTTCATCTCTTCGGCCGAGAGTATCGAAGGAATTCGCTTCGGCAGCTTTGGCGTGGGCACCAGGCGCGCCGGATTTTCTTTTAGTCTGCCTTCTCGCACGCAATATTTGAAAAACGACCGCAGCGCCGCCAATTTCCGCGCAATCGAGCTCTTCTCCAAGCCATGATCGTGCAGATGCGAAACAAACTCCCGAATCATGCCATGCGAGACGTCCCCAAGCGCAGGCGGCTTCAGCCCCGGAGGCGAAAGATACGCCACAAACTGTCCCAGGTCCTTCCCGTAATTGCTGATGGTATGCGGGGAAGAATTCTTCACCGACTTCAAGTACCCCAGATATTTTTCGATTTCCTGCTTCATCTCCCGCTTTCCCGTTAAGCCTCATTATAGGCGCACTTGCAGGTAGCGGAACCGGCCTGCTTCCGGGGTGTTCTTGGAATCGAGTTCACAACTGGATTACTGCTTTGTGGTTGGAATCGATACCGATTCAAAATAGGGCAGCCCCCCGCGCGACCGAGCAGTGCGCTCGCATGGCTTTTCAGGACTTCGAGAGAAAAACAAGGTCCCCTGTACGGAATCGCGAAGAACGCCGAAAATTAACTAGGGAAGGCCCTTCGGGGCTTAGCCGGACGCTTCGCGCAGAGGTAAAACTATACCTTCGCCCCCACCGGGGCCAATTCCTCCGGTTGCGACGGCGGCGGCAGATTTTCCGGCGCCAGCTTTTCCCAATCGCATCCGTCTTTGATACACGTCCATACCGTCCCGATCTTCGATTTCTTTTCCACGATGAATGGTGCGCCGCACTTGGGGCAAGGTTCCGGCATAGGCATGAATGGCGTCGTGTAATCGCAATCCGGATACCGCGAGCAGCCATAGAAAATCCTGGGCCGTCCACGTCCGCCGCGCCCCGCGCTTCCGCGCCGTACAAATTCGCCTTCGCTGCATTTCGGGCACTTGATCCCCATCGTGATCGGCCGCGTGTACTTACATTTCGGATAGCTTGAACACCCTATGAATTCCCCAAAGCGCCCGTGTTTCTTAATCAAATGCTCGCCGCACAAGGTGCACTTTTCTTCCAGCGGCTCATCCGGCTGCATCGCTTTTCGCGTGCCTTCGACGAGTCGCCGTGTTGTCTGGCAATCCGGGTATCCCGAACACGCCAGAAATGGTCCGAAACGCCCCGCCTTAATCGACATTTCCTTGCCGCAGTTATGGCAATACTCAATTTTCGTCTCGCCCGGGGCCGCATCCGGAATTTCCGGCGACAAATCCTGAATGAAATCGCAATCCGGATAGCGCGAACATCCCAAAAAGAATCCCAGCCGGCTGATGCGCTCGAGCAATTCCCCTTCGCCGCACTTCTCGCACTTCTTGCCTGTCGGAATGCCCGCTTTGTAGGACAGCATCTCCCCGTCAGCCTTGTCCAAATCCACTACAAACTTTTCCCAGAACTCTTTCACCGCATCACGCCACGGCAATTTGCCTTCTTCGATCTCGTCCAACTCTTCTTCCAGCCGGGCCGTGAACGTCACATCAAAAATATCCTCAAAACTCTTGATCAGCAGCGTACTCACGCGCTCGCCGAGCATGGTCGGCGAAAATCGCCCCTGTTCCTTTACAACATATTCGCGCTCCACAATCACGGAAATAATCGACGCATACGTCGACGGGCGCCCGATGCCCTTCTCTTCCAGGTCTTTTACCAGCGTCGCATCGTTATATCGCGGCGGCGGTTGCGTAAAATGCTGGTCTGGACGAATCGTTTCCAGCCGCAACACTTGCCCTTCTTCTACGCGTGGCAGCGAATTGCCTTCGCCTTCCTCGTTCTTTTCGTCCACCTTATCGTCGTCGGCGCTTTCTGTTGCCTGCGCCTGGTACACGCTCAAATAACCAGAAAACTTCTGCACCATGCCGGTTGCGCGAAAGGTGTAGTCCGCCGCGGAGATATCAATCGTCGTCTGATCAAAAACCGCCGGCATCATCTGCGACGCCACAAATCTCTGCCATATCAATTGATACAACTTGAATTGGTCGTCTTTCAGATATTTCCGCACGTCTTCCGGAGTCCGCGCCACATCCGTCGGACGCACCGCTTCGTGCGCTTCCTGCGCATCCTTCTTGGACTTGTAGTAGTTGGCCTTCTCCGGCAGATAGTCCGCGCCAAACCGCGCCGGAATAAATTCCCGCACCTGCGCCAGCGCATCCTGCGACACGTTCACTGAATCCGTGCGCATGTAAGTAATCAGCGCAACCGACCCCTCTTCGCCAAGCTCCACGCCTTCGTAGAGTCCCTGCGCCACGCGCATCGTATTTTTCGCCGAATACCGCAACCGGTTGTAAGAGGCCTGTTGCAATTTCGAAGTCGTAAACGGTGGCGGCGGATTGCGCTTCTTCTCGCGCTGCGTGACGCTGGCAACTTGCCATTTCGCCTTCTGCACAGCGGCCACAATTTTGTCGGCTGCTTCCTGATTCCCGACGGCAACGTCCTCGCCCTTGTGCTTGAACAACTTTGCCTCAAACAGCGGCGGCTGACCGGCATCCAGCATCGCGTGGATCGTCCAATACTCCTGCGGCACAAACGCGCGAATCTCCTGCTCGCGTTCCACAATCAGCCGCAGCGCCACCGTTTGCACGCGCCCGGCTGATAGTCCGCGCCGCACCTTGTCCCACAAAATCGGCGAGACCTTGTATCCCACGATGCGGTCCAGCACGCGCCGCGCTTGCTGCGCATCCACCAAATTCGTATCCACCTGCCGCGGCTTCTCAAACGCCGCGCGAATCGCCTTGGGCGTAATCTCGTTGAATGTCACTCGAAAAATTTTCTTGGGATCAATCGCAATTGCCGCTTCTTTTTTTGGCTCTTCCTTCTTTTCTTCAACCACGGGCTCCGCATTCTTCGGAGCCTTCTTCTTCCACCGTGAAACGGCCGGTTCCTGCTCTTCATACTTCGAAGGTTTTGAAAGCACCATCGCCAGATGTGCGGAAATCGCTTCTCCTTCGCGATCCGGGTCGCCCGCCAGATACACGGCATCTGCTGTGCTGGCCGCCTTCCGCAAATCGTTGATTACTTTTCCTTTGCCACTGATAATCTGCAGCGTGGGTTCAAAAATATCTTCATCCGACAGCTTGATTATTTTCCCAACCGGCTTCTCTTTTTCCTTGGCGGCTTTTTTGCTGCCCTTTTTTGCCTTGCCCTTCTTTTTCTTCTTGCCGTTGCCTTCTTCTTCGCCGGGCAGACGGATACCAATCGTTTTCCTGGGCAGATCCATCACGTGCCCAATCGAAGCTTTGACCACATAATTGCGGCCAAGATACTTATTAATCGTCTTCGCCTTTGCCGGCGATTCCACAATTACCAATGAACGAGCCATGTTGCCTTTGTAACTCCCAATTTGTTCTGTGTAAGGCACAGACCGCGCGGCCTGTGTCCTTCTCGCTAACTTGACGAGATGCCGGAAATCTCCGCAAGGATACTTTTCGGCCATTAGATGCAGTTTTGGAGACCGTCGGTGCAGTGCTGCTAAATGCTGTTACAGCAGCACTTTACTACTGTTTGCCGGGCATCCGGCGTACAACGCCTTTCATCCCGAGACTAAAAAGCGTAGCGATAACGTCGGGAGAGTTCAAGCCGGACGGTTCCTCGATGTCGTCAATTGGCAACGGTTGGTCCAAACGGGCAAGAATCGCGGCACTGTCAAATACTCCCGGACTGGAAATCCGGGCCTGGCGTTCGTCTTCAGAGGCCGACCGGCGATCCACGAATTGCAACCCGTCACCGAACATTCTCACGTCGATCCGCTCGCCCAAACGCATCTTAAACCCGCGCCGCATCCTCTTCCAAAATTTCCCCGAACACAGCACAAAACTGATCCGCATCGTTCTCCGTAAAACACAGAGGCGGGCGCAACTTAATCACATTGTGCAAAGGACCATCGGTTCCCGCCAGAATCCGGCGCTCTCGCAACCGATTTACAATGTGAGACGCCTGCCCGGGGGCCGCCGCGCGCGATTCCCGATCCGCCACCAAATCAATCCCCAGAAACAACCCCGTCCCCCGCACATCTCCAATAATAAGATGCCGTTTCTGCAATTCCCTAATTCCGGCAATCCAATACTCGCCAACCGCCCGTGCGTTCTCCTGCAATCGCTCCTCTTCCAACACATCCAAGACCGCTAGTCCCGTCGCGCAAGCCACCGGATTTCCGCCGAATGTGCTGAAAAATTCCATCCCATTGCCGAACGCGTCGGCAATCTCTTCGGTCGTGATCACTGCCGCCAACGGAAATCCATTTCCAATCGGCTTACCCAAAACCACGATATCCGGAATCACACCTTGTGTCGCAAATCCCCAAAAGTGCGAGCCCAGCCGTCCAAACCCCACCTGCACCTCATCGGCAATGCAAACTCCCCCTGCCACATGCACGTGCCGGTAAACTTCCGATAAATAATTCTCCGGAAAAACGATCTGCCCGCCCACGCTCGGCAACGTCTCGGCGATAAATGCAGCCACGCCGCGTCCATCCAATTTTGCCGTCTCCAGAATCTGCCCAACATGTCGGGCATACCTCGCTCCCCTGTCTCCGTCATCCCGCCGGTACAACCCGCGATAATCATCAGGCAGAGGCGCAACGTGCACCCAGGGCTTTTTTCCGCGCCCGCCCGCGCCGTCAAACTTGTAGGGACTAATATCAATCAAAGTATTGGTATTCCCGTGGTACGCGTGCTCCAGAACAATCACATCTTCTTTCCCTGTATAGGCCCGCGCCAGCCGCAGAGCCAGCTCATTCGCTTCGCTCCCCGAGTTCACAAAAAAGCAGACTTTCAGGGGCGGTGGCAATCGTTTCCCAAGCCTTCCGGCATACCGATTCAGATTCTCATGCAGGTATCGCGTATTCGTATTCAACAGCCCCAACTGCTCCTGCGCCGCTTTCACCACCCGCGGATGGCTATGCCCCACCAGTGGAACATTGTTATAAACATCCAAATACTCCTGTCCCGTCTGGTCATACAAAAACTGCTTCCACCCGCGCACAACATTCAGCGGCTTCTCATACGACACGCTCAGGTTCCGCCCCAGCAAACCGCCCCGCTCGGACAAAATCTCGGTAACCGTCCGTTCCCCGACGGGAAATTTTTCAGCCGGAATACCCAGAATCAGATTCGGATCAGGGGAAATCGCGGTCCACACAGCTCGCTCCGAAGCCTTCGCGACGCCGGGAAAATCTTCATACAAGTCGAGTAAATCCAGAATAATCTGAAAATGGACATGCGGAGCCCAACCACCGTTCTCGCGAACATCACCAATCCGCGCAAATTCCTCTTCGCGCGCAATCTTCTGCCCCACCTTGAGTCCATTCAATGTTTGCAGCGTCAAATGCCCATATAGCGTGTAAAACTCCTGTCCCTCTGGAGTCGTATGCGCCAGAATCACCAGCGGTCCATAATCCAGCTCCTCTGAATTATTTGCCAGGGTGTGCACAATTCCGTCCATCGGCGCAAACAACGCCGTCCCCGGCACCCCGAACAAATCAATGCCCAGGTGAATCGTCCGCCACTCCTCGGAGTCATCTCCGTGGTCCTTAAAAAAGGGCGCCGTATAGAGCAAGCGCGCTTCATCGTATCTGCCGACGCCAATCGCCGCGCCCGACCGCCCCAGTTCCTTGAATATTTTCCCTGTCAACGCACTGGTCTTCCCCGCCGCCGGATCAGCTCCCAGAAAAGTGCTCCCAACACTCAAATCAAAAACCCAACACTTGGCCTTCCAATCTTTTTCGCCCACAATGGACGCCAGGCTTCCGGCATTCGCTTTCAACCAGCCGCAAACGGCCGCACCCTGCCCCAGCGCGCCTAAACCACAGGCCGCACGAAACGTATACTCCGCAAATCGCGGATGCACACCCATCCAACGCTCTAGCGCTTCCCAGGCCGGCGCTTCACTCACTGTCACATAGGCGTCATCCGGCTTCATGATTTTCCGATGCGCCGAATTTGTCACGCTCACCGCCAATCTCGCTGCAACCAGGGTGTGTAGAACAGAAAGCTCCCGTTCCTCGAGAGGAAATGCCTCGTGGTATCCGGCAACCAGCGAAGCCGCAGCCGCCAGCGGTTCCGATTTCCGCAAAATTGCGTAAGCGACGGCGATCGCCAGTTCGGAAACCGTGACGCCTGAATGCATGTCACCAAAATCAATCACGCTCACAACTCTGCGCGGCCGCCCGGGTGCGTCGTTCACGAGGACGTTGTAGTCGTTGGCGTCGCCATAAATCACACTGCGCCGTAATGTCGGCAACACCGGCAAAGTGTCAGCCTGGTATTTCTGTAAAACGTTTTCCACCAGTGTCCGTTGCTTGGCATCGGCAATTTCATGGGTGTACTCGCGGGCCCACGAGGCCCGGCTGGAATCCCATTTTAGTTTTCGCTCACAAGCCTGATGGGCAAAACTCTGCAGCGCCCCGTCCATCTCCCCCAGGAATACTCCCAGGCTGTTTAGCAGTTCAGGCGAATGCGGTTTCACTTTCGCCAGCTCCGTCCCCTTTACAAATGTAAGCATCCAGACGATTCGCGCGCCATCCCCGGTCTTGATTTCAGAAAAAAACTCACCGCCGCTCATTGGCACAACCCGCGGCAAGGCTAGCTGCGGCGCGCGCTGCGCCAAATGCCGCAATGCTTGGCATTGCATTTCCACGAACGCGCGCTCGCGTGCCGGATGCATCGCCTTCAGCACAAACTCCCGCCCATCATTCGCTTTTATCTGGAAATTATCGTCGTACTCGCCGGGCAGCAGTCTGGCAACCGCCGCAAGCCCGTACAGTTCGCGCACGACCCGGACCGCGTCCGTCTCACTGGTGGGATGTTCCGCTCGCTCTTCCAATTGCATGCAACAAATCTTATCGGCAACGACGGACCTCGTCCATCCCGTCGGCCAAGGTCCGTCCTGCATTTACCAACTACGGTTGCAGCCGCAGTATCGGCCAATCTACTTCGACTGATTCACCGAAATCGGCCCGTTCACCGCGGACATGTAAATCACTGCCGGCTTGCTGCCGTATTCAATCCGTTTGTGATCGTCGTCCCAGGTCTTCTGCGCGTTGTCGCAAACACTCCCGTGGCAACTCACCGGCGAATACCCCTTGGACTCCACCACAAAGCTCGATTGAAAGCCCGCCGGCACGTTCAAACTGAGCGGACCGTTCTGGGCATCTGCCTGCAATCCTTTTCCGCTCCAGGCGGTTCCCGCGAGCGCCACAGAAATCGGCCCGTTTTGCGTATGCACGCGGAAACTTCCGTTTCCACCGTCCACGTCAATGGGACCGTTCTCTGCCTGCACGTCCGCTTCACCGGAAAAATTCTTGACCGAGATCGGCCCGTTCTGCGCACGCGCTGTCAGCTTTCCTTCCACATCGTAAACGGACAACGGTCCGTTCTTCGTCGTCAAATCAATCGCGGCCGCCTTCGGCACATGAATCAGTAAATAAACCGTCCAATTGTCGCCGCTCGGCCCGCGCGTCGACACTTTCCCGTTGTCCGTTGAAACGGAAATTTGCGAAAGTAACTTTTCCGCTTCCTGCGGCCCGCCGCCGGCCGCTTTGCAAATCGTCACTCCGTAATTGTCGCGGTCCCAACCGGAAATCTGCACGCCGCCATTTTCCTGTGACCGCACTTCCAGCACCTGCACTTCGGCTTTCGACAAAGTTCTCTCTTCCGACCGCACCACCGCATCGTGATCATCAAAACTCACATGCAAATCCGCACAGCTGGCCATCGGCTGGCCGTGCCCTTTCGAATTCACAGAATGAGTGTGCGTGCGCGCTGCCGTCACTGCCGCACCAAACACGACCGCTGCTGAAAAACACACCAGCTTACGCAAGGACATAGAATCCTCCCTGCAGCTATAGACGATGGAACGTCCCGTTTGTTCCGTCCGGGAGGGAAAATAAGACCAGAAAACCTACCGTTCGCTCGCGCCCGCCAAGTCCTCATCGGTCCCAATGGGCGGCCCGTCCGGGGGCTCGGCCGGCACAGTCAAGTCCATTCGCTTCGGATCCTTCTGAAACTGAACGATTTGTCCCACGGCATAAAACAAGTGCGCCTTCTCGGCCTCGTCGAGACTGCCCGCCTTCTGCCGTTCGCTCGCCCATTCCCGTGTTTGCTCCAGCTTCAGCCAAGCCATGGCTCGTACTTGCTCTGAGGCTCGCTCATCGGCCGCCAGGCTCATCAAATCGTAAAGCGCCACATTGTCCACAGTCCGCGCAATCTCTCCTGCGTACCCCGGGCCGCGCTCGGCCTTCCAGGTAGCCGCCAGAACGGCATTCAAAACTTCGTCCAGTCCCGGATTCTCGGCATTGCGCGCGTGAAACTCCACGAGCCGTGCCGCCCTCTCGGCATTGAACAGGAATTGCAGCGTATGCTGCGCCGCCTCTTCTGCTGGCGCCAGAGCATCAAACGCCGGAGTTGTCCGAGTCTTGAAATGCTCGCGCCCTCGCTCGTAATCCGGCGGCCGGGGCGGAATCATTTCGAGCAACTCTTCCGGCAGCATCAGATTTTCTGGTTTCAAAGTCCCCAGGACCGCCACCAACGCTCGCCGCTGTTCCGCCGCCGCAACAATCTGCGTGGCCATTTCTCCATCTCCGCGCAGAGCAAACGTATAATCCATTCCACCCACAAATTTGCTGGCCGCCTCGACTTGATACCGATGCAGCATGTAGATCGGCACCAGCGCATCCTCGATCGTCGCCAGCGGCGCCCCCTCAGGAATATTATTTTCGCCGAATCTCCTCAAGGCCGCCGCCCGCACCTGCATCAAACGATTCAACTCATCAACCGCATTGGCGCCCGAATCCCACAAATGCGCCTGAGAACTCGACGATCCCGCCGGCCGCGCATCTTGATCCGTTAAATATCGCAACCCGCCCCGAAACGCATCTCCCAGAATTTTATTCAGCGCAGCGGTTTCATCGGCGCCAGCAGTGAACTCGCGATACCCAAAATTAATCGCAACTTTGTCCCATTCCCCAATTCCTCGCGCGTACGCACCTGAAATATCAATCGTTCCATCCGCCGCCAATTTAACCGTCGGCGGCGGATAATCCATCACCGACGATCGATTCACGGTGCTCGCCGAATAGTTGTGTTCCAATCCCAGCGTATGCCCCACTTCATGCGCCGCCAGTTGCCGCAGACGCGCAAGCGCCATCTCGCGCATCGCAGGTGAAGCTGGTTTTCCTTTTTCATAAGGCGCCAGCAACCCTTCGGCAATCAGATAATCTTGCCGCACCCGCAACGATCCGAGCGTCACATGCCCCTTGATAATTTCTCCCGTCCGCGGATCAATCACTCCCGCGCCATACGACCAGCCCCGCGTCGCCCGATGCACCCACTGAATCACGTTGTAGCGCAGATCCATCGGGTCCGCGCCTTCCGGCAGCAACTCCACACGAAACGCATTTTTGTATCCCGCCGCTTCAAATGCCTGATTCCACCAACTCGCCCCTTCGAGCAGCGCCGAACGGATCGGCTCCGGTGCACCACGATCCAGGTAGTAGATAATCGGCTGCTCCGCTTCGCTCACCGCCGCCTTCTTGTCCTTCTTTGCCAACCGGTGCCGGGCAATAAACCGTTTGCGAATCGGTTCGCTGATCGGCGTCGCATAATCGAAATACGAGATTCCAAAATAGCCCGACCGCGGATCATAGACTCGCTTCTGGTAACCCGGCCCCGGCAACCGCACGAACGAATGGTGCTCGCGCACCGTAATCAGCCCAGGTTCCGGAGTCACCTGGCGAACCCAGCCTCCGGGATTTTCTCCTTTGAAGGTCAGAGTCGCTTCCACTTCCGTGTTCAGGGGAAAATTCTTGGTCCGCTCCAGATAGATCGCGCTTCGCGAACTGTCTGGTTGATAGCTCCACTGCTTGGCGCGCTGCAAAGTCGCAGGAATGTTGTGCGCGTCTCGCAGGAAGAAATCCGTAGCGTCCACCAGGGCATGCCCGTTCTCTTCGGCCGCCACCGTAAACCCCCACAGCGTCGATTCCGCAAACGAATCGCGCACCGCCCGCCGCTCATCCGCGTCATTGCTCTCCGCTCGATAATTCAAATTTTCCTGAATCAACAAAACCTTCGGCCCAATCCGCTCAAATCGCACAATCCGCGTCGCGCCCAACTGTCCGCGATCCAACCCAATATCATTGGACCCGACACCGGCCGGCAACCCGCTCTGGTACAAGAACTCGCTTCCCCACTTATCAATTTCCAGCCACAATTTGCCCGCCTTCGGGTCCCAATATAAATTGAAATATCCCGGCCATTTCTGTGCGCCCGCCGTCTTGTCCCCAATCGTCGCGCTCTTCTCCGGGCCTTTCTCTGCCTGGGCGGAAATTCTCCCGGCGAGTGTCGCTGCGCACAGCAATCCCACCGCCACCATCTGCCAGCAACGCCTCATCCCGTTCCTCCCCAAAAAACCGAAATCTCAATTACTTCCACTCACCTGTTTCTCGACGGCTGCCACAATTTCCTTCCAGTCCGTTTTGGCCAGATGCATCCCAAATACGGCTTCGACATCCAACTTTTCCCGTTTCACAACGTCCACAGCCTCGGACAGGGTTTGCGGCAGAAAATAATTTCCCTGTCCGTCCTTTTGAAACAGATCGCTCGTGTACAACAGCCTGGCCTGAGGAAAATAAACAACCATCTGCCTCTCGCCGGTCTGGGTTCGCAAAGGAATGATTTCCATCCGGTTTTCCCCGCCCCCCACTACGGTCGGCCCGGCCACCATGTGCCACACGGGCTTGCGCGGATGCCGTTCGAGTTCGTCCGGCTGCATCTGGTGCGGGGCCGCCAATAGTTGCTCGAGAATCGGCCGGTTCAAATCCAGCGCATAAATCGCGATCCCGCGCGCCGCATATTCCCGCAGGCCGCCAAGGTGCGGCCAGGCGTCCGAAGTGGTCACCACCATCTTCACTTTCTTTCCCGCAAATCTCTTTTCTGCATCGGCAATCGCCTTGGCCGAATACCCGCTTGAAATCGGCCCTTCCAAGATTGCGATGCCATCTTCAAGCTGCACTTCCTCCACGTTCCAGCTCCCCGGCACTTGCACGATCCCCGGCGCAACTTCTTTGGCCGGGGCATTCACATTTCCCAGCGGCAACTCTTCGATCGATAATTTTCTCCCGCGAATGGCCGCTTCCGTTTCCGCCGGAATCGCAAACGTCTCTTCTTTCGTCTCTGGATTTATAGTCCATTCGTTAATCGTAAGCGTCCAGTTCGGCCGCCCGTTGCTCTCCGCGTCCCATTGCCGCGGATACCGCACGCCACCGCGCTCCAATTCCCAAAATGTCCAGCTCACCCGCGTTGTGACGTCGCCCCACGGCCCCCAGAAAAAATTGTCCAGGGCGGTACGCGTAATCTCCACTCCTGACGGCAATCCCGTCCCCGGATTCAGAATCAGGCGGACGGGCGCACCCTCATAGGAAAATGCCACCACGGATTGCCGAAATCCGTAAAACTCAATCGCCGGCTCCTCGTGCAGATCCTTCGCGGCCTGCGCCGAAATCAACAGGCGAATAGGATCCAGTACGATCCAGTCCTTCGAATTTCGCGCCGCCTCGCCTCTGGCCGGAGAAAACTTCCCGTCGCTCTTCTGGGCCGCCACACCGTCTCGAAAGACCAGCGTTGAAGCTTGCCATTCCACGCTTTTCCAGCATTCGGTCGAATCGCATCCGCGCGACTGGCGTTCTTCGTGCAGCCGTTCGCGCTCGAGATCTCGCACCACTGTCGACTGAAAATAATCCTGTATCCATGGTCCCGTTGGACGCTCGGACTGCTCCCTCATGTAGCGCTGCCCGATCACCGCCCACGAAGTGGTCTTGATCGCCTTTAACTTCTCTTCGCCGCCCATTGCGCGCATGGCGTTCACGATAAGTTGCGGCGCGCCACGGGTGTCCCGCGGCTCCGCGCTTGCCGGACGCCCCACCATACCCATCGCGGCCAGGCACACCACCGTCACACCACGTCGCCACGTGAATGTCCTCATCGTCATCCGCAAGGTCTTCCCCCTTCAAATTTATTCCAATGTGAATTGTGGTTGCGCGTTCCGTCCATCGTTCCCGGCTCGAGGTGTTTTGAGGGAATCAGTTGTCGTGGTACGCAAAAGCCTTGTTGGGATACGCCGGAGCCTTCGGCACTGGCCGGGGATCTTTTTTGATCTCTTCGAGCAGATATTTCACCGCCGCCTCCAGCTGCGCGTCACTCCCGGCAAACGTCGCCGCCGGCAAATCATCGACAACCATGTCTGGATCAACACCATGCCCTTCAATCAACCATTTCCCTTCCGGCCCGTACACTCCCATCTCCGCCGCCGTTGCAATTCCCTTGTCCGCCAGGCGGTTGTTCGCGCTAAGCCAGATTTCTCCGCCCCAGGTCCGCATTCCAATCACTCGCCCCAGTCCCAGCCGCCGGAATCCCTCGGCAAACGCTTCTCCATCCGACGCCGTCTCCTGGTCGCACAACACGACGATGTGTCCGCGGAAGGCGTACTGCATATTCCCAAGCGGATTTCCCACGCGCGGCTGCCAATAGAACCACGTTCGCCGCAGCAATTTCGACAGCAGCCATGAATCAATATTTCCCCCGTGGTTGTGCCGCACGTCCACAATCAGTCCATCGCGGTTGAATGCCGGATAAAATTCCCGCGCCCACTGTTCGATATCCCCTGAACCCATCGCGCGCAAATGCACGTACCCGATGTTTCCGCCCGAAGCCGCCTCCACCTTCTGCCGACGCGTAGTTTCCCACTCCGCGTATCGCAAATCCTCGTCTTCCCGCTCCCGCACGGGCGTAACCAGCACTTCACGCGTCTTGCCATCCCGGGCCTTCACGACCAGCATCACCTTCCGTCCCGCTTTTCCGCGCAGCAGGATGCGTTCTTCCGGAACGCTCAACGTGTCTTCGCCGTCAATACTCAGAATCACCTCGCCTTCACGCACGAGCGAATCCGGCCGCGCCAGCGGCGGCGCTTGATTGGGCAGATCCACGTCGTGCAGATAAATGTGCTGCACCACAAATCCACCGGCTTTTTCATCCCGCCGCAGCAACGCGCCGAGCGCTGCGATGTCCACGTGATCCGGCGCCTTTCGCGAGTCCCCTCCTCCCACGAAGATATGCAAAGCCGAAAGCTCGCTCACCATCTGCGCAATCACATCATTCAACTCTTCACGGTCCGCCACGCGATCCACCAGCGGCAAATACCGGTCGCGGATCTGCGCCCAATCCACCCCGTGCATATTTTTGTCGTAAAAATAGTCCCGTTCCAAACGCCAGGCATCCAGAAACAGTTCATGAAATTCCGTTCGCGGGCTGGTCGCAAACGTCCATCGCGACATATCAACCTTCGTTTTCTCCAGGGTCTTTGGCGTGGCCACCGCCGCCGCCTTCGCGTCCCCATCCAGGATGTAAAAATCATTTCCTTTGCGGACCAGCAGCTTCTTGCGGTTCGCCGAAAATTCAAAGCTTCTTATGTCATTCCAAACCTGCTCTGGACCATCTCCCTTGTTCGCAATATCGAGGCAGTGCAGGGACTGTTTCCGCTCCGCATCGTCGTCGCGCTGGGTCCAGCACAGTCTTTTGTCCGTCGCCTGCAGGTCCGAATAGTTTCCGGCCGGCACCGGGACCTCTTCCAGACGTGTCGCCAAATCGGCGAAGTCAATATTCACTTTGGGAATCGCGCTTTTCTGTTCCTCGCTGGTCTTCTTATCGTCGGCCTTCCGTTCCTCGGTCCCTTTCGCGTCGCGCTCGGACTTCTCCGTCTTTTCTTCCTTCGTTTCTTCTTTTTTCTTCTCTTCCGCGCTGGCCGGATGCAATTCGTCGACCGGAGCAAATGGAGACCGCAATCCGTTCGTTAGCGCCAGCTGGTAAATCTTGATGGAGCGATCAAAATTCGGGTCCGGCTGCCGCGCCCCCCACGGCGAACGTACGGTCGTCGTCAAGGCCCTGTCCGACAGGAAATACAACCACTTCCCGTCCGAACTCCACGCCGGATTGGCGCTGTTGTAGCGATCCGATGTGACCGTCTGAATCGCGCCGGAACTGGCGTTCAATATCTTGATCCGCGTGAACAAATTGTCTGCCGTTTCCACAAAGGCCAGCCACTGGCTGTCCGGCGACCACAGCAAATCGGCAAAATCATCGACCAGCGACTGTGCAATCTTTTTCTGCTGCTTGGTTTTGGTATCAAAGAGCCACAACTGCTGGTCTTTGTCGTGATGCGCGAGCCAACGGCCGTCCGGGGAAGGCACGCCGTCCCAGCGCAACACCTTCGCGTCGCTTGTCCACTGCTCGCCTTTGCCCAAACCATTTGCCGGAAATTTCCAGAACTCGGTCTCCCCGCTTTCTGTTGAAAGCACCACAATATTTTTTCCGTCCGCCAGATATCGCGCATTCCGGTAGCGCACCCCGGACTTGCCCGCCACTTTCACGATTCGTCCGCCCGCGACGGGCAAGGTAAACACTTCCCCACGGGCCGTAAACACGGCCGCGCTGCCATCGGGAGAGATATGCGCGTCGGTCAGATATTCCATCGGCCTGGTTACCCAGCGGTCCCGCAACTGGTCGAAATCCGACGTCAGCGCGATTGGCAGCACCCCGTCTTGTCCGCTTTTCAGATCCAGCAGCCACAAATCCGCTCCGCACTGATACGCAATTCGCCCTTCGGAAATCGCCGCCGCCTGCACATCAAATCCCCGGTGATGCGTGTGCTGCTTCAGGTCCCGTCCGCGTTCGTCCATGGAGTACACATTCATCACGCCATCGCGGTCCGACAGGAAATAGATGCGTTTGTCCCAAACCATCGGCGTGTTGGAAGTCCCGTCATAGTCTCCTGTCAACTCTTCGGCTTCTGAGCCCGCCGTCCATCTCCAGATATTCTCTGCCGTTCCGCCCTTGTACCGTTTGGTATGGCTCGACTGCCGGTCGAGTCGCGTGAAAAACAAGACCTTGCCATCCGCCGAAAAACTTCCCGTCGCCGCCTGGGCCAGCGGCAGCAGTTCCCGCCCGCCTTTACTGTCGATCGTTTCCAGCTGGGATCCCGGCAGGGTCGCGTATCTCCGGGTACTCACGAGCAGCCGGCCGTCCGGCGTCCATCCGGCCGCCGCCACGTCTCCTTCCCAGGTCCTCCGCTGCGGCAGTCCCCCGTCGATGGGCATCGTGTACACTTCGGTCGGTCCCTCATACTCGGCCGAAAATGCCACCGTCTGTCCGTCCGGCGAAACGACGGCACCTGTCTCCTCCCCCGGATTCGAGGTCAGCCGCCGCGCTGCGCCGCCCTTGGCGCCAACCACCCACAAATCCCCCTCGGCCGTAAAAACAATTGTGTCCCCATGGATCGCCGGAAACCGGTAATACCCCGGCCGCACTTTGCCCGAGGCCTCGGCCGGCGCAGCCTCAGAGGAAGGCGCTTTGGCCGCAGCTGCGTTCCCTGTTCTGCTGTCACCATGAACGACAGAACCGACGAGAAAAACGAGGAGAACAGGAATGGAACACAGAGAAGTCAGGATCAGACGGAGGGATACCAAGACTCTGC
>DATHFT010000041.1:0-10245 GCA_035317965.1 Saccharimonadales bacterium (SeqCode)
GCCGGAGAAACGGTTTTGATTCACGGAGCAAGCGGCGGAGTGGGCACAGCCGCAGTGCAGATTGCACTCGCGATGGGTCTAACGGTTTTCGGCACCGCTGGCACGGACAAGGGCGCAACGCTGGTTAAAGCCGAAGGCGCCCGTCAGGTTTTCAATCATGGCCAAGCGGGCTATACCGACCAGATTATGGCCGCCACCGGCGGCCGCGGAGTCGACGTCATACTTGAAATGGCCGCTCACATAAACCTTGCGAGCGACCTTAAGCTTCTTGCCCAATATGGCCGCGTCATCATCATCGGCAACCGCGGCGACATTTCCATTACTCCGCGAGACCTAATGGCACGGCGCTCTTCGGCTCGCGGATTTACGCTGTGGGCTCTAACCGCCGCGGAAACCGCGGAAATCCATGCCGGCTTGAACGCTGGCCTTGAAAATGGCACGCTCCGCCCCATCGTCGGCAAGGAAATCCCCCTCGCCGAGGCTTCGCGGGCTCACAAAGAAATAGTCGAGCCCGGCGCGGCCGGCAAAATCGTGCTGGTCGCCTGAGGCTGTTTTGCAATCCAACCGCGCAGCCCTTTCGTTTCGCGATTTCGGCAAGCTTGTCTAAAATTTTGCCCAGCCGCCTTCTGCCCGTATAATCATCTCGCTGCAATTTGACGAGGGCAATTAAGCCGACTTCTTCGTGCAAATAATCCTCCTACTTTCGACTCTCCTCGCAGTACAAAACTCCCTGGGTCACTATTGGCATAAACTCACGGACCGGACGTTCACTGGCGTCTATCACGCCAACGCCTTTGATCTGGCGATGATGATTCCCTACTTCATCGTGCTCTTCATCCTCGCTATCTATGGTCTGCATCGCTATTGGCTCGTTTACGATTATTTCGCCTACGCCAAGAACATTCCGCCCGCGCCGCCGGAGGTCAAGCAGTGGCCTCGCGTCACGGTGCAACTTCCGATTTTTAATGAGCGCTATGTCATCGAACGCCTGGTGGAGGCGGTTTCAAAATTTGATTATCCCCCAGGACTCCTCGACATTCAGGTCCTCGACGATTCAACAGACGAAACTCGCGAGGTCGCGCGTAATTGCGTGGAACGTCACGCCGCTCAGGGAATACCGGTCACCTACATTCACAGAACCAATCGCGCGGGCTACAAAGCAGGTGCACTTGAAAACGGCCTGAAAACCAGCAAGGGCGAATTCGTGGCCATCTTCGATGCTGATTTTCTGCCCGAGCCCGATTTTCTTCGCCGCACGATTCCGTATTTCATGAGTCCCGATGGCGGCGAAAAAATCGGCATGGTGCAAACGCGTTGGACGTATCTGAACTCCGACTACTCCTTGCTTACCAACGTCGAGACCATCCTCCTGGATGGCCATTTTGTGGTGGAACACGGCGCGCGTTCCCGACGGGGAACCTTTTTCAATTTTAACGGCACCGCCGGGGTCTGGCGCCGCATGGCTATCGACCAAGCCGGCGGTTGGGAGCATGACACGCTCACAGAAGACACCGATCTGTCCTATCGCTCGCAGCTCAAAGGCTGGAAATTTCTCTACCTGCCGCAGATTGAGTGCGCTTCGGAGCTTCCGGTTGACATGAACGGCTTCAAAGCGCAGCAAGCCCGCTGGGCAAAGGGCCTGATGCAAACAGCGAAGAAAATTCTGCCGAAAGTTTTTCGATCCGATGCGCCGTGGCATGTCAAGGCTGAAGCCTTCTTCCACCTCACCGCCAACATCAGCTATCCGTTCATGGTTCTGCTCTCCACCATGCTGCTGCCTGCCATGATCGTTCGCTTTTACCAGGGCTGGTTTCAAATGATCGTCATTGACCTGCCACTCTTTCTGGCCTCCACTTGTTCGATCTCCAGCTTTTATTTGGTTTCACAGAGAGAACTACACCCTAAGACTTGGAAACGCACCTTTTTTTACATGCCGTTTGTGATGGCCACTGGAATTGGAATTTCCGTTCGCAACGCGCAGGCGGTGATTGAAGCCATCATCGGGAAAAAGAGCGAATTCGCTCGCACGCCAAAATTCAAGATTGAAGGAAAAAAGGGGTCGTTCGCCAAGAAATCCTACAAAAACAAAGCGGGTTGGATGCCCTACGCGGAGATCCTGTTGGGTCTGTATTTCGCGCTGACGATTGTGTACGCCGTCATCAACGAAAATTACGCCACCGTGCCATTCCTGCTGCTGTTTGTCTGGGGCTACCTGTACACGGGCCTCATGTCTTTGGGCCAAACCTACTTCGCGCATCTACGCTTTGGCGTCAATGCTCCCGAAATGCGCCCGGCAGCTACCGGAGCCCCTGGTTTCTAACCGCCGGAACAGTCTCTTTTCAAGTTCAGGTCTAGATGAACTCCAGCAAAACGATCTCCGGATTTGATCCCAATCTCATGGGCGGTCCCCACGTCCCTGCTCCGCTTGAAGTGTAAACCTGCAACTTCCCAATCCTGCTCAATCCAAAAACAAACTGCCGGTACATCCGTTTCGCCATCCAGGTCCACGGATAAAACTGGCCCAAATGCGTATGTCCGGAAAGTTGCAACGAAATGCCCGCTTTTTCAGCAATATGCGGGCGGTCGGGGGCATGGGTCAGAAGAATGCTGGCATTGCCCCGATCAACGTTCATTTGTTGCAGGACCGAACTAAAGTGCCCGTCGTGCGTCGCATGGTTATAAGGCACGCCGACGATCTGCAATCCGTCAACCAGTACTTTCTCGTTTCTCAGCACCCGGACATTCGCTGCTGCAACAGCCTGTAGATACTCCGAATCGTCCCGGAACTGTTCGTGATTGCCCGCCACAAAATATGTTCCAAGTTCAGCCCGCAAATTGCGTAGCGGCTCCGCCGCCGTATACGCGTTGATGGCTGTCCCGTCATATAAATCGCCTGCAACAAAAATCACGTCCGGCTTGGCCGCCATGATCTTGGAAACGATGGATTTCAGAAATCGCCCGTTCCTGAAATGTCCGAGATGCAAATCGCTGACCAGCGCCGCCGTTCGCCCTCGCCAAGATTCCGGCAAGTTTTCTAGCCGTACCGCAACCCTGCGAACACGTGTCCAGCCGGCGTTGATCAGTCCCAACAAACTGGCCAGCGTGGCCAAGCCAAACAACAGTTCTGCTATTCGATGAAATTCAACGGGTAACCCGGCTAGGCTGGTCATTCCAAATACGATCCACGACAAGGCCGCCGCGAAAGCCAGGAAACTCACCATTCCCAACCAGACCGCAGCAATTCGATAGACAACGCGCACTGCCAGATTTGTATAGCGAAACGCCAAAAGCGAAGCCACTAAAAAGCTGACAGACAGAATGGCGATGGCCAGCTGAAACCACAGGCTGGGATGAAACTCTCCGCCACCCGAGTAGTGGGTCCAGGTTTCAAACAGCAAGAAGTGCGTCGCAAACAAAATCGCCTGAAAAACCGCAATAAAGCCAACCAAACTAGCTCGTATCCGCATCCCGAGTTAGATTCCCGAAAGCCTGAATTGTATTCATACAAAATTTGCGTCCAGGGAGTTGCTGCCTGCGCACACA
The DNA here is from genome assembly GCA_035317965.1 of Saccharimonadales bacterium (SeqCode). GTDB lineage: Bacteria > Acidobacteriota > Terriglobia > Acidiferrales > UBA7541 > Acidiferrum. Next base: position 3,544 of record DATHFT010000041.1, read on the forward strand.
AATACCCATCTAGCGCGGAGCGAACTCCGCGAATTGGATAGAATCAATTTGCGGGAACGCTCCGGCTCGACAAAACCAATTATCTCTGGAGTCCATTTTGAATCCGTTGACAGCCGAGGAAATCAAGAAGGCAGTGCAACAGTTCTGGTCCGTCTTTCTCTCCAAGTCCGAAAAAGAGCTCAGCTTCTTTTACGCTCCCGGCAGTATCGTGTTCCAGATCAGCATGGGGCGCAGCGAACCGGGCCGGCTGGGCGCCATGCGCCGCTCACGGGAATATTTCCGTACAGAGACCCGCATGGATATCAATGTCGGCCCCGTTGAAGTCACTCTTGTCGGGGCCGACGCCGGCATTGCAACCTACACATTTCGATTTCAGGCGAGTGGGCGAGACTTGGGCGGGAAGATCGTGGAAGAAAATCTCGACGTCGTTCGCGGCACGCATGTCTTCTATCGCAATGCCGAGGGTAAACTGCAAATCGTCCACGAACACTTTTCGGTGCCCGTCACCTGATGTCTCCGCTCGACAAGGCTACTTCTTAGGCCAGCCTCTTTCAGATACAATTCCGACGTCGTGGATGGTTCGCGGCAAACTCACTTGCCCGGTGAGTGCAGCTGGCAACTGGTGGTTGCGAGGTGAACGGATGAGTGGTCGTCCGCCGAGTGTGCGGTCGCATGGTTGTGTGCGTAGGCGAGTCGCAACGATTTTCGTTTTGTTGATGCTGGCCGCTTTCGCGCCGGCACTGCGTGGTCAGCAGCGCCGCGAGCGCGAACCCAACAGCGTCTATGCCGCGCGTCGTAGCAAGCTGGCCGCGCAAGTTGACGGCCCCATCGTCCTTTGGGGCTTTACCGGCCGCGAAGAGTTTTCGCAATCGTACGTATTCTCCCAGGAAGATAATTTCTACTACCTTACGGGTCACAATGAAGAAGGCGCCGGCTTGATTATCTTGCCGGAACCAAATCCGGGCGAGTCGAGTTCTGACTCACCTCGCGAAATTCTTTTCTTGCCGGCCAAGAATCCGTCGAAGGAAAAATGGAATGGTGTTCGCCTATCGCCAACAGACTCCGGGGTTCAATCGACTACCGGTTTCGCTAGCGTCGAACCGTTTGGCGAAATGCGTGCCATTGTGGAAAAACTTGGCAAGCGTTTCGCAACGTTTTACACCGTCCTTCCGTACGAGAAAGAAAACGGCGGCTACCCGCACGAAAAAATGGTCGTTGATTGGCTTGGCCTGGCGGTGCCGCCGGCGAAACTCAAGGATATTCGCAAACAAATCTACGCACTTCGCCAAATCAAATCGCCGGGCGAGATTGCATTCCTCACGCGCGCCATCGACCTATCGCTTGATGCTCATGTAGAAGCCATGAAGCGCATGCATCCGGGTGTGTACGAGTATCAAATCGCCGCAAAAATGGTGGAAGTCCATGCCCGGGGGGGATCCGAGGCAGAAGGATACGCGCCCATCGTAGGAGCGGGACCAAACTCCACCGCGCTGCATTACGACAAGCTTGAGCGCAAAATTCAAGACGGCGACATAGTCGTTCTTGACGTCGGTGCGCAATACTCCGGCTACTCCGCGGATATCACTCGCACCTTTCCTGCCAACGGGAAATTCACGGCCCGCCAGCGGGAAATTTACGAAATCGTTCTGGCTGCCCAAAATGCATCTCTGGCGGCCGTTAAACCGGGCATGGATTATTGTCCGCACGGCAACCACAGCATCTACAAAATTTCCTTTGACTATATCAATTCCCATGGCAGGGATTTGCACGGCAAGAAGCTTGGCCAATATTACATTCATGGCCTCGGCCATAACATTGGCCTCGATGTGCATGATCCGGGCGAATACTGCGCCCCGCTGCAGCCCGGGATGGTCGTCACGGTCGAACCCGGCATCTACATTCCGGAAGAAAACCTTGGCGTCCGCATCGAGGACGATATTCTGATCACCGAGACCGGTTACAAATTCCTGAGCGAGCGTCTCCCCCGCGACCCTGATCAAATCGAAAAAATCATGGCCGATGCCGCCAAGCAACGCGCCAGAGAAGCCCAGAAAGGCGACGACTGATCCGCGCATGGACCCTGCCTGCCAATGCCCGGCAAAAGCCGCGACCCATCATTGACCGGGCCGATTGCGCGCCTTTATACTGGTTCTTCGCGTCGGGCATGACTTTGGCTGACGCGTTCCTCGAGTGATTCCGCTTGTAGTGCGGTCGGAATTTCCGAAATCAGCGTAATTCCAGGGAGCTATCGGCCACTCTGTGGTCGCGTAAAAAAATGAGCACCGTCAAAGCAACGCAACTCCGCCCCGGCATGGTGATCCAGCACGAGGGTCAGCTCTACACCATTTTCAGCACGGACCACCGCACCCCCGGCAACAAGCGCGGCTCCATGCAAACCAAACTCAAGAATCTTAAAACTGGCATCATGATTGACTATCGGTTCCGCGCGGAAGAATTTGTGGACCGGGCCATTCTCGAAGAAATTGAATTCGAGTACCTTTATGCCGAAGGCGACGATTTTCACTTCATGAATACGGAAAATTACGAGCAGATGCAAATGTCGCGCGAGCTGCTCGGCGAAACTGTCTTTTACCTGATTCCGAACACTATTGTGAAAGTGGAATTTTTCGAAGAAAAGCCGATTGGCATCGATTTGCCGGACACCATGGAGCTTCGCGTGGTGCAGACTGAGCCGACGCTGCAAAAAGCTACCGCCAGCGCGGTGATGAAGCCGGCGACCCTGGAAACCGGTCTGGTCGTCAACGTCCCCCCTTTCGTAAATGAGGGTGACAGGATTAAAGTAGACACCAGCGAAGCGCGCTATGTGCAGCGCGTCGAGTAACTGCACTTTGCCAGATTGACTTTCCGCCTCCGCAGCTAGTTTCAAAGAAGGTTGAAATTAGACGAGGCACAACCAAAGGGCCGCGCGATTCTCATCGCGCGGCCCTTTGGTTGTATCGGGTCTCGGGATTAGGCTTTGCTTGCCGTGCTTTCTTCAACAAAAACGCGCGCAAAAATTGCATCCACGTAGCGCAGTTGGCGCTGCAAGTCAAACGTACGGGCTAACCCCTTGGCATCCAGATATCTTGCAATCCGCGGATCGGCGGCGACACGTTCGCGAAAGCTACTCTCCGATTCCCAGGCGGCCATAGCATTTTCCTGCACGGCTTTGTATGCCTCATCGCGCGGCATGCCCTTTTCCACCACGTCTTGCAACAGCTGGCCGGAAAAGACCAAACCATGAGTCATTTCCAAATTGCGCATCATTCTTTCCGGAAAAACGCGCATATCGGCCACAACGGTGGTCATTTTCGCGAGCATATAGTCCACCAGAATTGTGGAGTCCGGCAAAATAACGCGTTCAACGGAGCTGTGCGAGATATCGCGCTCGTGCCACAGACCAATATTTTCGAACGCGGCCATCAAATTGGACCTCACCAAACGCGCGAGACCACAGATTTGTTCGCACGTCACCGGGTTCCGTTTGTGCGGCATCGCAGAGCTTCCCCGTTGCTCGCCGCCAAACGGCTCCTCCGCTTCGCGGACTTCGGTGCGCTGCAAGTGTCGAATTTCTAGGGCGATTTTCTCCAGCGTAGCGGCAATCAGCGCCAAAGCACTCAGATAGTGCGCATGACGATCGCGCTGAATCACCTGGGAGGCGACCGGCGCAACGTTGAGTCCGAGCCGCTGGCAAATGCGTTCCTCCATGTCGGGGCCGAGATGCGACGCGTTTCCCACTGCCCCAGAAATCTTTCCAACCGCCATTTGCGCTGCTGCATCGCGAAAGCGTTCTTGGTTGCGTTCGTTCTCAGCAAACCAGTTGGCCAGCTTCAACCCGAAAGTTATCGGCTCCGCGTGCACGCCATGCGTCCGGCCAATTTGCGGGGTGTGACGAAATTCCTGGGCCCGCTTTTCAAGCGCATCGCCCATTTTTACCAGCGCCGCTTCAATCAATCGCGATGCATCGCGTACCTGCAGCGCCTGCGCGGTGTCGACGACATCATTGGATGTCATTCCATAATGGAGCCAGCGCGCGGCGGCCGGATCGCCGATGGATTCGCCTACGTTCATTGTGAATGCGATAACGTCATGCTTCACTCGCGCTTCCAGTTCAAGAATTCTGGAAACATCCACTTTCGCGCGCTCGCGAATCGTCGCCGCCGCTTCCTTCGGCACCTGTCCGGCTTCAGCGAGCGTTTCCGTAGCGGCCAGCTCGACCTCCAGCCATTTCGCAAACTTCTTGGCGTCACTCCAGACCTGACCCATTTCCTGGCGGGTATAACGTGGAATCAATGCGATCTCCTCAATCTGACGGTCTTTTCCATCATACCGTATCTCGCGATTGAATCGAGGGCAGCCGGAAGGCGGGAAAAGTGTTCGATAGCGGGACGAGAATCGCGAAAGTGAACGGCCGGCTTGCCAAATATTCAGCCGCAGCAATTGCAAGCAATTGGGCCACAAGAGTTTGCTTCCGCCCTCCCAACGGCAACTGACTTGCATAGTAGTAGATTGTCTACAGCCATGGATGTAGATACACTACACCCCAACAAAGAAGTCAGAAAACTGCCCGAGGGACCATGAAGCAACGCTATCAAAACCGCATTGAACTCCTGCAGGGAACGCTTGATCTGCTCATCCTGCAGACCCTGCAATGGGGTCCGCAACACGGCTATGGCATCAGTCTTGCCATCCGCAACCATTCCGGCGAAATCTTGCAGGTCGATACAGGTTCGCTCTACCCCGCCCTGCATCGCCTGGCGAAACAAAAATGGATATCCGCCGAATGGAAAGTCTCGGAAAACAACCAGCGTGCTAAGTACTACCGGCTTACGGCTACCGGCAAAAGACAATTGGCTCGCGAAACATCAAAGTGGGAGCAGTTGAAAGACGCCATCGCCGGGGTAATGCGGATTCAGGAAAAGTAATTCAACCGGGCTTGCTGAAATGTCGCTCCGTAGCGTCGGAGCAGCTGAGGTGGCAAATGGGGTTCTGGCACAAGAAAAAGGAAACCGAACTCGACGAGGAAGTTCGTTCACACCTGCGACTTTCTGCTCAGGAACGCAGCGAGCGCGGGCAGGAAGCTGGCGCCGCGGCGCAGGCTGCTCGCCGCGAATTCGGCAATGTGGAACTTGTGAAGGAAACAGCGCGCGATTCGTGGCGCGGCCGCTGGCTGATGGACTTTTTAGAGGACCTCCGTTACGGGTTGCGGATGCTTCGAAAAAATCCCGGCTTTACCTCCATTGCGATTCTGACCCTGACCCTCGGAATTGGCGCAAATTCGGCATTGTTTTCCGTCGTGAATGCCGTGCTGTTAAATCCCCTGCCCTATCCGCAGTCCGAACAGCTGGTCACCGTCCACGAGAGCAAGCCGAATTTTGAAAGCGGCTCCATCTCTTTTCCGAATTTTCTGGACTGGCAGAAGGAAAACCGGTCGTTCACTGCGATGGGAGCTTCGCGTCCTTTTGGTTTCAGTTTGACCGGTATGGGAGAAGCGGAACAGGTCAGCGCCCGGTTCATTACCTCGGATTTCTTCGCTGTCCTTGAAGTCAATCCAATCCTGGGACGCACATTCGCAAAAGGCGAGGATTTGGTAGGCGCCGCTCCCATCACGATGATCAGCGCGGGCCTGTGGAGAAGAAAATTCTCCGCGTCTCCAGAGGCCATCGGCAAGTCACTCACGCTCGGCGGCAAGAGCTACACGATCGTCGGCATTGTTCCCGCAAATTTCGATCTTTATCTGCGCGCAGCCAACCAAGCCGAGGTTTATGTTCCCATGGGGCAGTGGGCAAACCCCATTTTAATGAGGCGCGACGCGGGACTGGGCATCCACGGCATTGCGCGTCTGAAGCCTGGAGTAACGATTGAGCAGGCGCGCGCGGACATGGCCCGTATCACGGACAGCCTGGCCAATGCTTATCCCAAAGAGGACAAAGGCATCGGCGCGAGCCTGATTCCCCTTCGCAAGTCTGTTTTAGGCGACGTGCAACCTATTCTTCTGATGCTTCTGGCCGCGGTTGGATTTGTGTTGCTCATCGCCTGCGTAAACGTTGCCAATTTACTGCTCGCGCGTTCCACCGCACGCACTCGCGAATTTGCGATTCGCGCAGCGCTTGGCGCGGGTCGCCAACGGATCGTGCGTCAACTGCTCACGGAAAGCGTTTTGCTGTCCTTGTGCGGCGGAGTTTTGGGTCTGCTCCTTGCTCAATTCGGCACCCGCGCTGCACTCGGCATTTTGCCAGTGGATCTTCCACGCAGCTCTAGCATTCAACTCGACACGACAGTTTTGCTTTTCACCCTGGGTCTCTCGCTGCTGGCCGGCATTCTTTTTGGTTTGGTCCCTGCCGTGAAGACGTCGCACCTCGGACTGCATACCGCACTAAAGGAAAGTAGCCGCACTTCGAGCGGTTCTCACAAACGCGCCCAGGGTGTGCTGGTAGTTCTGGAAATGGCGATGGCGCTGGTCTTGCTGGTCGGCGCCGGTCTGACGATCCGCAGCCTTACTCTGCTCTGGAAAATCGATCCCGGTTTTCGCCCAGACAACGTGATGACGTTCAACCTGGCATTTCCGCATACGATGAACGACAAGTCCCCTGAAGCCATTCGTTCGATCATTCGCGATGTTGACCGGCACTTCGCGTCCATACCCGGTGTAGACGGAGTCTCGCAGACCTGGGGTGCCATTCCCATCGGCAGCGAAGACGA
>DATHFT010000042.1:0-36422 GCA_035317965.1 Saccharimonadales bacterium (SeqCode)
CACATAGGTGACACTTCTCCCTGATTAGGGGAGGAAGCCTATGCCTTGGAAGGAGTGTTCGGCGATGGACGAGAGGCTGCAGTTTGTGGCTCGCCGGCTAGCTGGCGAGCCGATGGCGGAACTCTGCAGGGAGTTCGGCATTTCACGCAAGACCGGTTACAAGATCTTCGATCGCTATCAGGATTGTGGCATTCAGGGGCTCACCGACAGGAGCCGCCGTCCGTACCGCTACGCCAACCAACTTCCTTTCCAGGTGGAAAACTTTGATTTGAATGTGAAGCGCGAGCACCCCAGCTGGGGTGCTCGGAAAATCCGCGAGCGCGTGATCCGCAGATTTTCCGGTATCTCCATCCCTGCCAAAAGCACCATTCATGCGGTACTCGATCGCCACGGCTTGGTCGAGCGGCGCGGCCGGGTGCGTCATCGTGCGCAAGGAACTGCTCTCTCCTCAGGGCAGCGGCCCAACGAGCTGTGGTGCAACGAATACAAAGGCGAGTTCCTGCTGGGAAATCACCAATACTGCTACCCGCTGACGGTTACCGACCACCAGCCGTTTTCTGCTCACCTGTGAAGCGCTTTCCTCCACCCGAGAAGACTACGCTTTTACGGTATTTGAGAGGCTTTTTAGGGAGCGCGGCTTGCCTTCCAACATGCGCAGCGATAATGGCGTGCCCTTCGCTTCCGCTCACGCCTTGTTTAACTTGAGCAAGCTCGCCGTGTGGTGGCTGCGTCTCGGCATCGGCATCGAACGGATCAAGCCTGGCCATCCGCAGCAGAACGGCCGTCACGAACGCATGCATCTCACGTTGAAAAAAGAAGCGACCAAACCCGCCGCTGTAAACTTTCTACAACAGCAGGCCCGTTTTGATAAATTTGCTGAGGTCTTCAACAGCGAACGTCCCCACGAAGCTCTGGACATGAAATATCCCGCGGAGGTCTATCAACCCTCTACTCGTGCCTACACTGGCTTGCCGGACATCGACTATCCCCTGCACGATAAGACCATCGTGGTCACCCGTTGCGGACGTATCTGTCTGGGTAAGAAAAAAATCAATTTCAGCACAGTGTTCGCCGGTCAGGCCGTCGGCATCAAAGAAATTCACGACGACATCTGGCTGGTCAGCTTTATGGACTATGATTTGGGTTACTTCGATCTGGAGACTCGAGTGCTCGAACCGCTTGAAAATCCGTTCGGCCCAAAAGTGTTACCTATGTCTTAGGTACGTTGTGTCACCCATGTCCCCGGGCCGGACCTGATTTGAATGGTGGGCCTGGGTGGACTTGAACCACCGACCTCGCCCTTATCAGTATTGCGGTCGTAGGTCCGCCGGGTAGCATTGGCCGAGTACACCTACCATTTGAAGTTGAAATATCCCATACGATGTGACATCCTATGTGATGTTACATGAAAAGGATCGTTCTCGACACCTCGGTGGTGGTCGCCGGACTTCGCACCCAACTGGGTGCGGGAAACGCTGTTCTGCGGTTGGTCGCTACGCGGCGGCTGGTAGCTTTGGCGACGCCGCCTCTTTTTTTGGAGTATGAGGACGTGTTGAAGCGTCCCGAGCATCGGCTAGCGCATGGCCTGGCGACCGAGGCGATTGAAGAATTTCTGGCGGAGTTAGCCGCGTTGATCGAGCCGGTCGAAGTTCATTTTCAGTGGCGGCCGCAGTCCCGAGACCCGAATGACGAGATGGTGCTCGAGGCCGCGATCAATGGCCGGGCGGATGCGCTTGTGACTTACAACGTCGCAGACTTTGCCGGGCCCGCGGAGCGGTTTAGGATTTCTGTGCTGCGTCCGGGCGACCTGTTAAAGAAGGTGAAACCATGAGCAAAGCTACCTACCCATTGAAGCTTCCCCTCTCCATCAAGAAGGCTGCCCAGCGGCTCGCGAAAGAAGATGGCGTGTCATTGAACCAATGGATCGCGGCAGCGGTCGCCGAAAAAGTTGGAGTGGTGGAAACCGCGGCCGACTTTTTCAGGAAGCGGGCAGGCAAGGCCACCGGCGAAGGACTCATGAAGTTTCTTCGCACCGCGCCCAAACTCGCTCCCGAGCCGGACGACACACACCGATAGCCAAAATCAAATTCCCCGTCGAAGCAAGGCTTGGACGGCGCACCCTATGGACTCCCCACGATTCGAGTGGGGCCGTTGTCCTCGGAATAGCGGCGGTCGACGTACTTAGGGAAGAATGCGATTCCATCCCCATGTCGAACCGCGGCGAAAGCTCCTTGAACTTGGTCGGCCCTGGGCGAAAGGTTGGCTCGTGAATACGAAAAACAGGCCGCGCTCGGAAGTACCCCTGAATTGGATGGCATTTCCCGCTACATAAGCAGTGTGGGAAGCAAAGTCGCGAGCGTGCTACCTTCCCCGAATTTGCCGTGGCAACAGCGAAAACTGACATTGCACTTCTTCCGATCGGCTCGATTGAAGAGCCTGGTCCCAACGTGCCCTTCGCGACCGATTCGATTCTCGCGGTCGCACAACTTATCGATGTTCAACACTATTTGCGAATTGCCAGAATTGAAACAATCGTCGGCCCGCCGCTCAACATCGGCATTACCAACGAGGCTGGTGACTGGATGCGCGATGGGACTTATGTGTACCCAGGTAGTCTCACAGTCAGTGCCGACACGTTTGTGAGGTTATACGTGGACCTCTTGCGTTCTCTACACGACAACGGGCTACGCCACGTATTCCTAGTCAGCGGGCACCTTGGCGGCCGGCATCTGATGGCGATGGCACGTATTGCAGAGGAAGCTAGCCGCCAAATAGAAGGAATGAAAGTCTATGCTCTTATTGACAGTGAAAGAGCCGAGCGATTGGGGCTCAAACCAAGCGCGACCTTAGTTCCGATCGAAAGAGGGCTGAACTTTCCCATGCTGGCTGAATTGCTCGGCCCAGGGACAGAGCCGGCCGCAAGCGCGCACGCGGACGGCTGGGAGGTAAGTCTGATGTTGCACTACTACCCGGAAATGGTGATGCCTGGCTGCGAACTGCTGACCGAGGCGCCGTCCTCCCAGTTCTTTAAGGCAATCACCTCAGGCGACCCAACCAAGAATCCCAATGGCATGGGAGGCCTTCCATTCGACAAGGCATCAGCCACGATTGGCAAGAAAATTGCCGATTATCGTAGCCACCGCATCAGTGAGGCTATCAAACTGTTGCTGACGGCCGCGCCGCAGACACACAACTAAGATCGATTTCAGCGCACATGTGTCCATCAGTGGTGTATATCAAATAACCTATGCCGCGCCGTCCCACGTCTTGGTACGGGCGCGAACTCCCATCCTTTAATTTTTCCTCGGTGGATATCAATTTCCAGGTGCCCACAAACTGCACCTGTACATTGGGAGTTTCGTGAATTTGCGCAGCCAAAGGGTATCGAGCGACGCCCAACACGCCGGAAATCATCAACATTCCAGACAACACGACGCAAAGTCTTTTCATCTCAGTTCTCCCCCACCGTGTGGCTTCTTGCGGCGACATTCTACAGGGGAGACAAGGTCCACACCAGTTTGCGAGCCGATTAACTGCCGGTCTGCTAACCGGAAGTGATCTGATGCTGGCTTACCGCGATTAGTAATGGGACGTCGGCATAGCGCAAGTAATCCAAGAGGTCACTTTTTGACAGCCAAAAGGGTTTAGGTCTGAGCGACCTCCTGCGTGACAGGCAGGCGTTCTAACCAACTGAACTACGCCCCGCAAACTGACTAAAAATGACTTCCCGCTCCATCCACCGCCGTGCACTGCCTTGCACGTCCTTCGACATGGCAGGCAGCATTCTCGACATAGCCTAATCGATGCTAGCCGTTCGGCCTTCACTCGAAGGTCTTACGCACTGAGTGTGGTGCCATCCGGTGAATCCTAAAGTTGGCAAATAGTTGGCAAATTGGTTTTTTGACGGATATTCTCTGAAAGGGGAAAAGTGAGAATAGCCGCGTATTCACCGGTGATTTGAGTGGTGGGCCTGGGTGGACTTGAACCACCGACCTCGCCCTTATCAGGGGCGCGCTCTAGCCACCTGAGCTACAGGCCCAATCGTGCGGAAGAACAACCTTCAAATTCTAGCATGCGAAGCAGGCCCCGCAAAACTCCTGCTTTAAAAAATTTGCTCCGGTTTCCGGCCTCCAGATCTCAACTGTCGACTGGGAATGAACCCTACTGCACAAAACCCACATTCGGCGTCGGACCGCTGCCTTCCGGCGCTTCCTTGATCGGCCCAAACTGAGCCTCATAGCGCGCGAGATTTTCTCCCAGTGCGCGCCAAATCCTCTTTGCATGCCCTGGACTTACGATCGTGCTATTCATCAATTTTCCCTGCGCCCCGTTCGGAAAAATATAAATAAAGTTCAGCGTAAACTCTTCCAGATTGTGGTGGATCATCACCAGATTGCAGTATTGGCCCTGCAGTTCCTTCTCATCCGCTTTAATCTGCACCTGCCCTTGCTGTGGCGGCTGTTGTTGGTCCATGGCATTTCTCTCCCGGAATAACTTCTTGACGTTACCACAAGCGCCGCGCGATGGCCTGTCCCCCGGCCAATAAAAAGCAACTTGGCAAACTACGACGGCGCCTAGTGAGCTCCTTGGCACAGATGTATTGACAGTTTTATGTGTTAAGTGTAGTTTAGATGGAGTATTTAACATAGTTAACTAAAACCATGGCGCCATCCCTTCCTCCCCAATTCGAGACTGAACCGCCTGTTGGCCCTTCATCTGCGCCCCGCCTCTGGTCTACACCAGCCTCGCGGGGCGGGGAAGCCTTGCCGTCGCTGCCCGAATCGCACCGTTCTGTACCCTTCAACTCCGGCGCTACCTGGTTTCGCAAAATTCTCGCTTTCGCCGGCCCCGGTTACCTGGTCGCCGTCGGTTATATGGATCCCGGCAACTGGGCCACGGACATCGCAGGCGGCGCTAAATTCGGGTACGCGCTGCTCAGCGTCATTCTCATCAGCAATCTCATGGCGATGTTTCTGCAGGCGCTCTCCGCAAAACTTGGCATTGCCACCGGCCGCGACCTGGCACAAGCCTGCCGCGAACATTACTCCCGCCGCACCTCTATGTTTCTCTGGATCGTCTGCGAAATCGCCATCGTTGCCTGCGATCTCGCGGAGGTACTCGGTTCTGCGGTTGCGCTAAATCTTCTCTTTCATCTGCCGCTGCTCGCCGGCGTTCTCATCACCGCGCTGGATATTCTTATCGTCCTTGCTTTGCAGGGCCGCGGATTCCGGCTCCTCGAGGCTTTCGTCGTCACCTTGATGGCCACCATCGCGGCCTGCTTTGCCTACGAGCTTTTCTTCGCGCATCCCATCTGGCGCGAGGCCGCACTCGGTTTCATTCCGCACACGGAAATTCTTCGCAACAAGGAAATGTTGTACATCGCGATTGGAATTCTTGGCGCCACGGTCATGCCGCACAATCTCTATCTACACTCGAGTATTGTGCAGACCCGTAACTTTGGCGCTTCGGGGCGCGATCGTCGCGAGGCACTCCGCTACGCCGTCCTGGATTCTACCGTCGCCCTGGGTTTCGCGCTCTTCGTCAACGCCGCAATTCTCGTTTTGGGCGCAGCCGCCTTCCACAATCGCGGCTTGCACGACGTCGCCGAGATTTCTGAAGCCTATAAACTCCTCAGCCCCACGCTCGGCGTCAGCCTGGCCAGCACCGTCTTTGCCGTTGCGCTTCTCGCGTCCGGACAAAATTCCACGCTCACCGGAACGCTGGCCGGCCAGATCGTCATGGAGGGTTTTCTCGAAATTCGCCTGAAGCCCTGGTTGCGCCGGCTGATTACTCGTTCTCTGGCCATCGTTCCCGCGGCTTTAGTGATTGGAATCGCGGGTGAAAGCAAAGTCACGGCGCTTATCGTGCTGAGTCAGGTGGTCCTCAGTTTCCAATTGCCTTTCGCCATCATTCCGCTGGTGCGATTCACCGGAAGCCGGGCCAAGATGGGCGAATTTGCCAACAAACTTCCTACTCAAATTCTCGCTTGGACCGTTGCCACCGTCATCCTGGCCCTTAACGCCGAACTTCTCTACTTGATTTTCCGTCCCGCGTAGTTTTGCAAGCGCCTTGGTAGCGGCAGGCTTTTCTCGCCATCCTTAATTTTGAGTTTTTCCTGGCCTTGGCCCGTTTGTCTCCGTGGCACGATATGCGAAACTGTCCTCATCCATAATGTCCGACAACAAACCCACCAAACTGCCTATCAAAATTCTCCTGGCCGCAATTTTCATAGCCATCATTTCCGTGCTGGCGGTCGCTACCTACAGGAACAATTTCCAAACGCTGGTTCCCGAAGAAGCTAAAAATCTAGTGAATCCAATTCCGTACTCCGAAGCCACAATCAAGAGCCTGAGGCCGCTGTACCTTGAAAAGTGCGCCAACTGCCACGGCGAAACGGGCAAGGGCAACGGTCCCGACGCCGCGATGTACGATCCTTCTCCGGCGGACTTTACCGACCCTAAACACATGTCCGCCTTCACGGACGGCGAGCTTTTCTACAAGATTACTGAAGGCAAAAAGCCCATGCCTTCGTTCAAAAAACGCCTCTCGGAGGAGCAGCGCTGGCAACTGGTTCTCTTCGTGCGCTCGTTCGCCGAGAAGTAGCGAATCTATATTCTGGCTGCATCCCCTGCGCCCGGATCTGGTATGCTGCCAGCGAAATGTCACCCGAGCCTACGAGCGACGAGCGGCGCCGCAACTACCGCAACAAGATCACGCAGACTGTTCGCGTGCGCCCATCGTCATTTGTGCGAGAAACGTTTGACGATCTGGCGCGAACACTGAATGCCTCGCGCAACGGTATCTATTTCAAGGCCTGGCGGCATTCCTACTACAAAGAAATGCGGCTTTACGTTACGTATCCCTACGATTCTTCACCCACGGCAATCAACAAGGAATTTATCGCCCGCGTCGTGCGGATTGACCCGCTTCCTGACGGCCGCAACGGTATTGCCGTCGAACTCCTCAATTCGGTCGGCCTGCAAGCTAGTTAACTGCTCGCGTTTCCAGACGAGATTTTGCCGGTCGAAAACGCATTGGCTATGGCCACTGCGAGTTTGCTCATTCCGGCGGGAAGATTCGCGGTGAACATACTCTTCGCCTGCGCCAAGTGAGTTCCCGCTTTTTCACCGGTCAACAATATGCGCTGCGTAAGTTTGGTCCGTTCCGCGGCCAGGCTTTCAAATTGCCACCGAAACGAAATCGTTGCGCCCTCCAGCGGCATCTCGATCGTGGCGCCGGACATCGGATGGACGTCCCGCACGAACCACGGCAACGGGTGCTGTCGTGGAATCCGCGTGAAACCGTGCGCGCCATTTGCAAATTCTCCTGCGAGCTCAAATCGGGCCGGAGGGTCGTCCCAGTTGGAAACGTCGGTCCAATATTTCCAGGCAAAGCTCAAGCTCGCGTTTACTTCAACCGAATTTGCCGTCTCCCAGGCGATCTCAGTCATACGCTGTGTTCACGGTTTCAATCTACCGTGCATCCCGGTAGTGCAGGCAAGGGAATTGAAGAGCTCTTACAGATGAACCGGTCTGACCAGGGCACTGTCGTCCGGCGGATGCCGGGGACTCTGCCTGTTGCACTCCGGATAATGGCTTCACACATCGCCGGGCGAGGAGAACTCCCTCGGCCACGGGCAGAGGGCCGCCCGGGGGAGCGGCTGCAGGCGTGCACTGGCGTTTTGCCGGGCAAATATAGAAAGGCGCGACAAGATTTCCAAAAATCTAAGGTTGGATATATGCTCCTCCCGTCATTTCGGGGAGCGAGGGAGAGCTATGCGCAGAGTTTTGTTGATGACGGTGTTGCTGGTTCTTGCTTCAGGACTGGCGGGAGCGGCGAATGCGGCGCCGGGGGCGGTGCGTTGCGGGAAGTTGCTCGATGTGCGCTCGGGAAAGGTTTTAACTGATCAGGTGATTACGTTTGATGAGAGCGGGACGATTACTGGCGTGGGTCCGCATGGGGCGGCGACGCTGCCAGCGGGAACGGCGGTAGTCGATCTTTCAACTGCGACGTGTTTGCCGGGGCTGATTGATATGCACACGCACCTGACGGCGGATCCGTCGATGAGCGGGTATGCGGGGCTGGGCGTGTCCGTGCCACGCGAGACTTTGACGGGAGTGAAGAATGCGCGGGCGACGTTGCTGGCGGGTTTCACGACGGTGCGCAATGTGGGCGCGGGAAGTTTTACCGACATTGCCTTGCGCGACGCGATCAATGCGGGCGATGTGGAAGGACCGCGGATGCGCGCGTCGGGGCCGCCGCTGGGGATTACCGGCGGACATTGCGACAACAATCTGCTGCCATACGAATTTCACTTCAAGGATCAGGGAGTTGCCGACGGACCCTGGGCTGTGCGCACGAAGGTTCGCGAAAATGTGAAGTACGGCGCGGACGTGATCAAGGTGTGCGCGTCGGGCGGAGTACTGAGCAAAGGTGACCAGCCGGGGACGCCGCAGTACACGTTTGAAGAGCTGCAAGCGATTGCCGAAGAATCGCACAAGCTAGGCCGCAAAGTGGCTGCGCACGCACACGGAACGCAGTCGATCAAGGACGCGATTCGCGCAGGGATTGATTCGATTGAGCATTCAAGCTTGATCGATGACGAAGGCATTGCGCTTGCCAAGCAGCACGGGACGTATCTGGTATTCGACATCTACAACGACGATTACATCTTGCAGGAAGGCGCGAAAGCGGGGATGCTGGCCGAGTCGATTGAGAAAGAGAAGAAAATCGGACGGCTGCAACGGGAAAATTTTAAAAAGGCGTTTAAAGCGGGTGCCCAGATTGCGTTTGGGACGGATTCGGGCGTGTATCCGCACGGGGATAATGCGCGACAGTTTGCGAAAATGATCGAGTGGGGCATGCAGCCGATCGATGCGATTCGGGCGGCGACGGTGAACGCAGCGGATTTGCTCGGATGGGCGGACAAGGTCGGGGCGATTGAGCTGGGGCATTATGCGGATGTAATTGCCGTGAGCGGCGATCCGTTGGCGGACGTGAAAACGCTCGAGTCTGTGAAATTTGTGATGAAGCAGGGGACTGTATTTAAAAACGAAGTAGCGAAGTAAGGGGAAACGAAATGAACTACTATGGCGCTAAGGAAATTGCGGCGAGTTTTCGCACCGTTCGCAACAACACTTTAAAAGTTGCAGAAGACATTCCCGAAGACAAGTACGACTATCGTGCGGCCGAAGGCACGCGCACGATCGCACAGACGCTAATTCATATTTCCAACGCTCACCGGTTCGCGTTCGAGATTCATCGCGATCATGTGCGCTCGACAATGGCCGGGTTCAACTTCATGGAGTTTATTGGACCGATCGCGGCCAGCGAACAAGAGCCGATGAGCAAGCCGCAGATCATCGCGCGGCTGGCGGCCTCGGGCGACGAGTTTGAAGGCTGGGTGAAGACGCTGCCTGACGATTTTCTGGGGCAAGTGATCGCGATGCCACCGGGCGGTAAGCCGGACGGGCGCACGCGTTTCGACCTGTTAATCGCCGTAAAAGAGCATGAAATGCATCACCGCGGCCAACTTATGCTGATGGAGCGGCTGATCGGGATCACGCCGCATTTAACCCGCGAGGCGCTGGCGCGTAGGGCCGCTATGCAGGCTGCGGCGAACAGTTAATCGCTGAATGTGCGTGGTGTCGCAAGAGGGCCCGCCGCCCCCCCGGACACTTACTTTACGGCTTTCAGCGCTTCGGCAACTTCGGTAATGTCGGGGACGACGGGAATGTCGTAGTTCTTGAACCAGGCGATTTTGCCGGCCTTGTCGACGATGGCGATGGCCCGGCCGGTGATGCCTTTGTCCGCGAGGAAGACGCCGTACTTTTCGCTGGCGGCGCCGCGCGGTTGGAAGTCGGCGAGCAGCGAATAGGTGATGTGCATTTTGTCAGCGTAGGCTTTGTGGGACCAGGTGCTGTCGACGCTGATGCCGAGGATTTCGGCGTCCAGCGCGGCAAACGATTTCATTTGATCGACCACGCAGGCGTGCTCGTTGGTGCAGACGGGGCTCCAGTCGAGCGGATACCACATCAGGACGACATTTTTCTTGCCTGCGAAGTCGGAAAGTCGTACGTCTTTTTTGTCTTGATTTTGCAGCGTGAAGTCTGGAGCCTGCTGGCCAACGGAAATGCTCATGAAGCGTTCCTCCGGATTTTTAGTCGCAGCAATAGTCTACCGAACTCGCGGTGTAGGGGACAAATCCAGGATGCACGGCTCTCACGGCGTTGAATTCGGCAGGAGAGGCTTACTATGAGTGCTGAAAGGGTGGGGCGCGCTCCGATGATGAGTTTGCGGGAACTAGTGAATCGCTACCGGGCGCTGGTGGCGGAGTACGGGGATGAGGTGCCGCTGGCGGGCTTTGCGCTCACGCATGAAGAGGTTGAGAGAATTTTTTCTGGATACGACGAGGATTATCACATCAGCCGGTTCTTTAAGTTTATGGACAAGGATGGGGCGAAGTTTTTGATTGATGGCGTGGCGGCGACGCATGTGGTGATTGATGCGGAGATTGAAAGCATTCTCTGAAGAAGTCGGAATGTGAAGTGATTCCTATTGACAAGGATTAGCGAGTGGCGGTGGCCGCCGTGCGGCCGAGGCGCATGGCTAGTTTTGTTTGTTCTTCGCGAAGTTCGCGCGGGAGCCGGGTCCCGAATTTGGCAAAAAAGTCGCCGGACTCGGCAAGTTCGGATTCCCAATCTTCGGGAGTGACTTTTAGAGCTGCGCGGAGATTTTCATCGGAGATATTTAGGCCGTCGAGAGTGAGTGCATTCTTGGTCGGGACAAAGCCGATGGGGGATTCTTCGGCGGCGCCGCGGCCTTCGACTCGTTCGAGAATCCACTTCAGGACGCGAACGTTTTCACCGTAGCCAGGCCAGAGAAATTTTCCATCGGCCCCCTTGCGAAACCAATTCACATGAAAAATCTTCGGCGGGTTGGGGATTTTCTTGCCCATTTCCAGCCAGTGACCGAAATAGTCGGCCATGTTGTAGCCGCAGAAAGGCAGCATCGCCATGGGATCGCGGCGGGTGATGCCGACGTCACCGGTGGCAGCGGCCGTCGTTTCGCTCGCCATCGTGGCTCCAACGTAAACACCGTGTTGCCAGTCGAATGATTCGTAGACGAGTGGAGCGACGCGCGCGCGGCGTCCACCGAAGATGAAGGCGGAGATAGGAACGCCTTCAGGCGATTCCCACTGGGGCGAGATGCTGGGCGATTGCCGAGCGGGAACGGTGTAGCGCGCGTTAGGATGCGCGGCGGCACCTTTAGACGAGTCCCAGCGTTCGCCTTTCCAGTTGATCGTGCCGGCAGGAGCGGGTTCGCCGATGCCTTCCCACCAGGGTTCGCCCGCCGGCGTTAGGGCGACGTTGGTGAAGATCGTGTTTTTGTGAATTGCTCCCATGACATTGGGATTGGTGGTCATTCCTGTACCAGGGGCGACGCCGAAAAATCCAGCTTCGGGGTTGATGGCGTGCAGGTAGCCGTCGGCGCCGATTTGCATCCAGGCGATGTCGTCGCCGACAGTCCAGACGCGATAACCCTGGCTTTCCAGCGCGGAAACCATCATCGCGAGATTGGTTTTTCCGCAAGCACTGGGGAAAGCTGCGCCCATATAGGTGACCTTGCCGCCCGGCGCTTCAAGACCGAGGATGAGCATGTGTTCGGCCATCCAGCCTTGTTCGCGAGCCATAACGCTGGCGATACGGAGGGCGAAACATTTCTTGCCGAGAAGGGCGTTGCCGCCGTAGCCGGATCCCACGCTCCAGATTAGGCGCTCGTCGGGGAAGTGCACGACGTAGCGACGCATGGGGTCGAGGTCGCCGAGGGAATGAAGTCCGGGCACGAAGTCCGAGCTTCCGCCGACGCGGTCCATCGCGACTTTGCCCATGCGGGACATAATGCGCATGCTGGCGACGACATAAGGGCTGTCGGTGACTTCCACACCGACTTTGCTGAGTGGCGAATGCACCGGGCCCATGATGTAAGGCACGACGTACATGGTGCGACCGCGCATGGCGCCGTTCAGCAGGGCGCCGACTTTGTGTTTGGCAGCACCAGGATCCATCCAGTTGTTCGTTGGACCCACCGAGTCCTTGTCGGGAGTGCAGATAAAGGTTAGGTGCTCGGTGCGGGCGACGTCGTTCACACTGCTGCGATGGAGATAGCAATCGGGGAAAGTATTTTCGTTGAGTGAAAATGATTCGGACTCTCGTAGCATGGAGGCGAGAACCTGCCGGTTTTCCTCGTCGGAACCATCGCAGAATTGGATGCGTTCAGGCTTTGTCAGTGCGGCGGCTTCGTCAACCCAAGACTCCAGCGGCGTGGGCAAGCGGCTCCCCCCTAGGGTATGTGTAACAAACGGTGTAACAAAGGGCTATTCCGCAGGTGACAGGCGGAATTGGCCCGTGCTCTATCGCTCAGCCCTGGTGCGGGCCGTATACATGTCTGATTCGCTTCCAATTCATAGGCGTGCACAACAACGGTACTTCTACTACCCCACAACAGTTTATGTTACCGGTCACGAGTGGTGCAAGTCGGCCCCGCCGCGACCGCTTTGCCTAAGCCATGGAGGTACTCGGAAAGCCCTATAGGTGCGGGTCAGGAATACGACGTAAGCTTAGAACCGGATCATTTTTTGCTCAAAGCGAACTGCCCACCATGACCAACTTCTTTCGCTCTCTCATCCATATCGCCTTCCACGCGGGCGCGTTTGGGCTCCTGGTTGTCGGGGTCCTGGATTCCTCTTTCCTGATGCTGCCTATGGGGAATGACCTGCTGCTCATGGCGCTGAGCGCGCACTACCACCTGCGAACGCCGTGGTACGTGCTGGCAGCAACGGCCGGATCGGTGCTGGGAACCTGGCTGACGATTTGGTTAAGCCAAAAGGGACAGAAAGGGCTGCAACACAAGGTTGGCAGAAAGCGCATTAAATACATTCAGGATCAAATCGCAAGACATGCCGCGTGGGCGATTCCGCTGGCCGGACTCATGCCGCCCCCCTTTCCGTTCACGGCATTTGTGGCCGCTGCGGGGGCGCTGAAATATCCTAAGGGGAAACTACTGTTTATTGTGACATGCTCCCGGCTGGCCCGGTTTTCCCTCGAAGGCGCGCTTGCCGTGCACTACGGGAAATGGATTTTGTCCGCGCTCAACTCGCCCAAAACAAAGCATGTCATGATCGTGTTGGTAGTGATCTCAATTCTGGGCAGCGGATATACGCTCTACAACTGGTATCAACGCAGTCCCAAAATAGCCGGACGCGCGAAAGCTTCAGCGTAGCCAGGAAAGGCACGCGTGGTGCGATGAAAATTGCGGAGGGATAGGATAGGCGGCAGTGTTCGGTTTGAGGAGTCTGTCGCCTATCCTCTGGCGGAACTACTTGGTCTCTGAGTTTCACCGTACGCGCCGCTCGTCAGACGAACAATACGGATTATCCTGTAAGGCCAAGCAAAATTTTATCTACGCTCGCACGCCGTAGCGCGGGAATTGCAGCAACTACTTGCCGGTGTAATACTGACGCTTGAGGGACTTGGCGCCGGGCTTGGAAAAAATGACACCCCAGAAATTCGGTTTGGCGGACATAAAACCCACGCCAATATAACGCTTGCCGTCGCGGTGACGCCGCGTGGACACAACGGTGCAGAGGACCGACTGGCGCGTGTGCTCGTTCATCACCACAATGGTTTCCTGAACGACGACTTCGGTATCAAGCTGAATGAGACAGCCGAATTCGCTGACGGTGTGAGTACGCGTACGCACCGTAAACTCTTCCCCTTTCACCTCGCGGCCGTCAACGCGCAGCGGAATGGAAAGCGTGACTCGTACGGAACGCCGTTTTTCTCCCCGTCTATAGGTCGGTGTTGCCATAAGTCAGGATGTTTAGCTCCCGGAGAAGCAATAGATGAAAATACCGGATGCCCCTTGGATGCACAATCAAAACTTAAAGAGTCTCGGGACGACAGCCCTTGAGCGAGCATAAAGCGAGTTTCCCGCGTGGTTTGCTCTTCACGCACAATTCAAACCTAGAAGTGTTGGAAGATGTTACTCTAAGAGGGATAGATCGCAATCGCCCCCACCTGCGGAAGCGGAACGAAGCGGAGCTACACGGAGAGCAAATGGAACAAAGTACTGCCGAACTAGGCATCGTCCAACCGGGCGTCCATCAACACATTGCCATGCAGCCGGTTAGCATTTCACCGGTTACCACCAAACAAACCAAACCTTGGGATCGACCGTTTTGGAAACCTGTGCGTCGCAAAGAAGGCGTTTTCACCTATCTGCTCCTCATACACGTTTTGACGGTAGTCGGACTTATTCTTTTTCCTATTCCAAGTCTTAAAGTTGTATTGCTGGCGGCCCTGCTGATTGGCTTGGGCGGGCTGGGAACTACGGTCTGCTATCACCGGATGCTGGCGCACAAAACGCTGAAGACGAACAAATTGATTGAGCAGATTCTGGTCTTTTTTGCAGTATTTAACGGTTCGGGCCATCCCGCCAGCTGGGTGGCGTATCACCGCCTGCACCACTCGGTGACGGATACACCTGACGATATCTCTTCCCCGAAACAGGGCGGATTTTGGTGGGCGCATTTGCGGTGGCTGTATCAAACGGCGCCTGCCGACAAGCAGCGCTGGGCTCCGGAGCTGAATCGCGGGATCTATACCGCTTGGGGCTGGCTGGAGACTCCGGTCATTCTGCTTTCGATCTTCATCGGACCGATTCTCGGGCTCGGCTGGATGGGCTT
Organism: Saccharimonadales bacterium (SeqCode); assembly: GCA_035317965.1. Taxonomy (GTDB): domain Bacteria; phylum Acidobacteriota; class Terriglobia; order Acidiferrales; family UBA7541; genus Acidiferrum. The sequence goes on from DATHFT010000042.1 coordinate 14,747, forward strand.
TTTCTGGCTGGGTGCAATTCGATTGGTCTACACGCTGCACATGCAGTGCCTGGTGAATAGCCTCACCCACTTGGATCACGCAGAAGAAGGCGAAGAAGGTGATTCCAGCATGAACGTATGGTGGTTGGGACCTTTCCAACTTACCGCTTGGGGCGAAAACTGGCACAAGAATCATCACACGCATGCAGGTTCAGCACGTTTGGGATTGCGGTGGTACCAGGTGGATTTTGGCTGGTATTTTATCTGGACAATGGAAGCGCTCGGTTGGGCGCATTCCGTGAAGCGGCCTCGGGTTTCGTAATTTACACGCGGGGCTGCGGTTAACCATTCTAGAAAAACTTCGGTGAGGAAACAGGGGCGGCCTTCGGGTCGCCCCGCTTACTTTCATGTACGCGCAGAAATTTACTGTGAATGTCGTGATTGGCGGAGAGAGCCGTGCGTGCCCGCAGGAATGGCTCGATCAGTTTTGCATGCGCAATTTTACCAACGACGCGGACTTCGATGACACGCTGCCGGTGGCGGACGGAAAACTGGAAGCTAGTTTTCGGCTCACGCCAGAGCGGTTTTCCGAGGGTTTCGCAGCCTGGCTTACCCAACGTGGCAAAGGCGCCGGCCAGCCGGTCACCGTGCAGGTTACGAGGGAGTAGATTTTTCCTTGGGATGAGGTTGCCGGCCGTCGGCAGCAGAAGCTGGCTGTTCACCGCGCAGCGCGGCCCGAATTTGCGGCAACGCGGCCATGGTGGCGGCTTCGCCTGCGGCGATCATCTCCGGAGTTTTCGTGAAGTCGTCCCACACGAAGGGCTTTACGTCGGGCTCGATAATTACATCAGCCAAAGACCGCCAGGAGAGGTCGGTGTGTCGTTGAATGATGTTAAAGGAGCGGCTGAGAACGTCGGTGAAGGTACGGGGCTGTTCGAGATTGCCCGCTTCAAGGTAGACGGCGACGATGATGTCCGCGCCGAGCAGGGAAGCGCCTTCCACCGGAACCGGCGCGGTTAAAAAGCCATCGACGAGCGTGCGGCCTTCAAATTGAATGGGTACAAATAACCCCGGATAGGCGCAAGACGCGCGAAGCGCGGGTCCGATGGGGCCTTTGGTGTAGTAGACGGAAATTCCCGCATTGATGTCGGTGGTCGCGATGGCCAGAGGCGTCTTCAGATCTTCAAATGTTTTTGTTGCGGTAAAGCGCGAAACATATTTTTCCAGGCGCTGGTTGGTGGCAAGTCCCAGCCAGGACGGCGTCCATCGGCCGAAGTCAGCGAATGTGGTGGTTTCGCCGACGCGCGCCATTTCTTCCAGCGAGGCGCCGGCGCAGTAGGCGGTGCCGATCAACGCGCCAACGCTGGTGCCGGCGACGCAGTGAATGGGAATGCGGGCCTCGCGCAATACCCGCAACACACCAATGTGGGCGATGCCCCGCGCGAAACCTCCTGCCAGCGCAAGTCCGACGCGCGGCGGGCGCGGGGCTTCATCTTGTGCGCCGTAGGCGAATTCGTGAAGCATGTCTTTTGCGGTGCGCAGCCAGCCGATGGGGCCGGATAACTTACCGTCGGTTGTCACACCGCTATTCTATCCTGAACTGGAAAATCAAACGCACGTTTGACCGAAGCATGCTGGTTTTGTAACCTGTCCACTCGGGTTACGCCGATTTCTTAGGTCCAGGTAAATCCAGCAAAAAGGCGCGTCATGAAACGTCGCATCGAAAAGGCAGTCGTTTTGGGAGCGGGAACGATGGGCTCGCGGATTGCGGCGCATTTCGCGAACGCGGGGTTGCCCTGCATTTTGCTGGATATAGCTCCTCCCGGAGTGCCGGCAGATGCTCCGGCGAGCGAGCGGAACAAAATCGTCCGGGCCGGTCTGGATGCCGCGAAAAAGAGCAGACCTGCGGCGTTTTTCACGCCGGCGCTCGCGGACAAAATTTCCATTGGGAATTTTGAGGACGATCTGGGACGTTGCGCCGAAGCAGATTGGATTATTGAAGTTGTCGCGGAGAATCTGGAGATCAAGAAGAAGTTATTGGCGCGGGTGGCCGAGGTTCGCAAGCCGGGAGCGATTGTTACCAGTAACACTTCCGGTATTCCCATTCATTTGATCGCCGAGGGCATGGGCGAGGAGTTTCAGCAGCATTGGGCGGGAACCCATTTTTTTAATCCACCGCGCTATTTGAAATTGGTGGAAGTGATTCCGGGGCCGAAGACTTTGCCGGACGTGGTGGAGACGCTCGGTGAGTTCTGCGATCGGCGTCTGGGCAAGGGCGTGGTGGTCGCGAAAGATTCGCCAAATTTCATCGCCAACCGTATCGGCACCTTTTCCATGCTCAATGCGATTCGCTTGATGGGCGCACTGGGCATGACCGTGGAGGAAGTTGACGCCTGCACCGGTCCCGCGTTGGGATGGCCGAAGTCAGCGACATTTCGCACGGCGGACATCGTCGGAATCGATGTGCTCGTTCACGTGGTGAAAAATATTTACGAGTCCGCGCCGAACGACGAATCCCGCGAAATGTACCGGGTGCCGACACTGGTAGAAGAGATGGTTTCGCGGAAATGGCTGGGCGACAAAACCGGTCAGGGATTCTACAAGAAGGTGAAAGGCGAAGGCGCGAAGGAAATTCTCACGCTCGATGTGAATACCATGGAGTATCGCGAGCGACAGAAAGCGAAATTTGCTTCACTCGACTTGGGAAAGTCGATCGAGGATACCCGCGAGCGGCTGCGGGGGTTTGTGGGGCCGATCCTGGAAGGGCAGAAAGGAGACAAAGCGCAACAATTTCTGTGGGGCGCGCTTTCGGAAATTTGTTTGTATGCGGCACGGCGGGTGCCGGAGATTTCTGAAAATATTGTGGACGTCGATCGCGCGTTGCGCTGGGGATTTGGGTGGGAGCTGGGTCCGTTTGAAATGATGGACGGAATTGGCGTAAAAGCCTTCGCGGCGAAGTTGCAAGCCGAAGGCCGCACGCTGCCCCCGGTCATTGAACGGGTGCTGGCCAGCGGACGAGCTGGATTTTACGAATCTGAAAAGGGTGCGACTTCGGTATTTGATATTGGCAGTGGAAAGGCCATAAAGATTGTCGAGCCGGCCGGCGTAGTTGTCCTGAAATCTCTGAAGGATGCCAGCAAGGAAGTCGAGCGCAACGCGGGCGCGAGTTTGATTGATTTGGGTGATGGCGTGGCGTGCGTGGAGTTTCACGCGAAGATGAACGCCATTGGCGCCGACCTGATAGCGATGATTCACAAGGGACTGAAGCGGCTCGAGACTGATTTTGAGGCGCTGGTGATCGCGAATCAGGCAGTGAATTTTTCCGTTGGCGCAAATCTGATGCTGGTGCTGGTCAGTGCGCAGGAGCAGGAGTGGGACGACCTGCACATGGCCGTCAAGCAGTTTCAGACCGTGAATATGGCAATCAAGTACGCGCGTAAACCGGTGGTGGTTGCACCGCAGGGGATGGCGCTCGGCGGCGGCTGCGAAGTGTGCTTGCATGGTGCCCGGATTCAAGCAGCGGCCGAAGCGTACCTGGGGCTGGTCGAAGCCGGCGTCGGATTGATTCCGGGCGGCGGCGGAACAAAGGAAATGATGATTCGCGCGAACGAGCATGCGGCCGGGAGCGAAGATCTAGACCTGTTTCACGCGCTGAAGCCCATTTTTGAAACGATCGCACTGGCAAAAGTGGGAACCAGTGCCGAAGAATGCCGCGATCTGGGATTCTTGCGGCGTGAAGACGGCGTGTCCATGAACGGAGCGCGGCTGGTGGCGGATGCCAAAGACGCGGCGCTGGGGCTGGTACGCGGCGGATGGAAACCATTGGCGGCAAGCTGGCAGGAAGGTGCACAGGCGACGCAGATCAAAGTTCTGGGCGAACAATTTCTGGCGGCGGGGAAATTGGCGATTCACATGATGCTGCGCGGCGGATACGCTTCAGAATACGATGCGGTTGTGGGGCGCAAGCTGGTGAATATTCTAGCCGGAGGCGGACTCAGTTCACCGCAGATGGTGAGTGAACAGTATGTCTTGGATTTGGAGCGCGAGGCCTTCGTGTCGCTCTGCGGCGAAAAGAAAACACAGGAACGCATAGCGCACACCCTGAAGACCGGCAAGCCCTTGCGTAATTAGAAGATGGGCGTAGAACTCACGGTCGAACGCGGCGACATCTGCAAACTGAACGTCGATGCCATCGTCAATGCGGCGAATTCATCCTTGCTTGGAGGCGGCGGAGTGGACGGAGCGATTCACCGGGCCGCAGGAGCACAGCTTGTCGCAGAATGCCGAATGCTCCACGGCTGCAAAACAGGAGAGGCCAAAGCGACCAAGGGTTATCAACTTCCAGCCAAACACGTAATTCACACGGTTGGCCCGGTCTGGCGCGGCGGCCGCGGCCAAGAAGACGCGCTGCTGCGTTCTTGCTATCAAAGGTCAATCCTGATTGCGGAGCGACTGGGTGCCCGTTCCCTCGCTTTTCCGGCGATCAGCACGGGCATTTACGGATTTCCCAAGAAGCGCGCCGCAGAAATCGCCGTTTCAGAAACCAGGGCCTCCGCGAGTTCTTTGGAGAAAGTTGTTTTTGTGTGCTTTGACGACGAGACCGCTGCCATCTACCGTCAACTGCTCGGGTAGTACGCCCTCTTGGGCCGTGGAATCGTATAAAAGCGTATTGAAGTTGTGATTCTAGATACGATAAGCTGTCGCTTGCAGGAGGCTTATTGTGCAGAAGCTTTTGCCGCCGCGGGAAGCAGCCAGCATACTAGGTATCAGCTACCCCACCCTCAAACAGTGGATTTATCGGGGAAAAATCAAAACGGCCAAGACGCCGGGCGGGCATCACCGGGTTCCGGAAAGCGAAATCGACCGCCTTTTCCCGAAAAAAATCGAGCGGGGTGAGCTGGAATTGCGCCGTGGAGGATTCCGGCGAATCAGCGGGCGAAATCAGCTGATTGGACGCGTTGTGGGACTCAAGTTCGACGGACTGCTTGCACAGGTGACCATGTCGATTGGCGAGCAGCACATCACCGCGATCATAACCTCTGACGCGGCGAAAGAGATGCGGCTGAAAGTCGGCGAGCGTGCGGCTGCGTTGGTGAAATCGACTGAAGTGATGATTTTGCGCGTGTGAAATGGCATTTGTCATGGGAACACAGCGTGACGGAGGGCTGGGTTATGAAACTGAAGAGCAACCACCTACGGAGAGTTCTTGGAATTTGTGCGCTGGTTTGTGCGTTCGGCCAGGTGCAGTCGGCACGCGCCCAGCAGAAGGAAGTACGGGTGGCGGCGGCTGCCGATCTAAAATTTGCCATGGGTGACGTGGCCGCGGAATTCAAAAAAGCCACAGGGACCGAAGTGAGCGCTACCTTTGGTTCGAGTGGGAATTTTTTTTCGCAACTGCAAAATGGCGCGCCTTTTGATGTGTTCTTTTCCGCGGACATTGCTTACCCGCGAAAGCTGGAATCGGCGGGACTAACCGAGCCGGGGACCCTCTACTCCTATGCGGTGGGAAGAATTGTGATCTGGATGCCGCCCGATTCGCAAATTGAATTGCAGAATCTCGGCTGGAAAGCACTGCAGGATTCGAGCGTACAGAAAATTGCGATTGCCAATCCGGAACACGCGCCTTACGGCAAAGCGGCCGTAGCGGCGCTGAGCAAAGCGGGTTTGTATGAGGAGGTAAAACCGAAGCTGGTGCTTGGCGAAAACATTTCCCAGGCGGCGCAATTTGTGCAATCGGGAAATGCGCAAGCGGGAATCGTCGCGTTGTCGCTGGCAATTTCGCCCGCCATGAAGGCTGGCAAAAGCTGGGAAATTCCCGCAGACATGCACCCGCCCATTGAACAAGCGGCAATTGTCATGAAAGATGCGAAGAATAAGGATCAAGCGAAGGCGTTTTTGGAATTCATAAAGAGTGAGCCGGCAAGAAAGATCTTGCAGAAGTATGGATTTACGGTGCCCGCTGCCTAAGCAGCGGCAGCGCGATCCTGATTCTCCGTAGAAAAATGGAAACGCTCCTGCTTTCGATGAAGTTGGCGCTTTGCGTGTCGGCTATATTGCTGGCCATGGGCATGCCCATCGCTTATTGGTTGGCTTATTCGCGCTGGCGCGGGAAGTTTCTCCTGGAAGCAGTCGTGGCGCTGCCCCTGGTCTTGCCACCCACGGTGCTGGGATTTTATGCGCTGGTAGCGATGGCCCCGCACGGACCGCTCGGGAAAATTTGGCAATCGCTGTTTGGGCAGGGGCTGGCGTTTACTTTTGGCGGCCTGGTGATCGCGTCCGTGCTTTACAGTTTTCCGTTCACCGTGCAACCGCTGGTGGCCTCGTTTGAAGGTGTGGACCAGAAACTTCTCGACGCGTCCGCGGTTCTGGGCGCGAGCCGGATGCGCACATTTCGCTGCGTGATATTGCCGCTTTCCCTTCCCGGCGTACTCACCGCGGTGGTCCTGAGTTTCGCCCATACGCTTGGTGAATTTGGCGTCGTTCTGATGGTGGGCGGAAATCTGGCAGGAGTAACCCGGACCGTCTCCATTGATATTTATGATCACGTACAGTCGTTGGAATATGCGGAGGCCAATCGCACGGCCCTCGTGCTGTTGCTGATTTCATTTGCCGTGCTGGCCGTTGTTTATGGAATCAATCGCCGTGTGGGCCGGCGAGTGTGGATGACATGGACCGGGAGATAGAGGCGCCTCAACTTTCGGCGCATGTGCGCAAGCAGCGGTCCAGCGCGGACAATGTTTATTTTGTGCTGGATGTTTCGATCGAGGTTCCTGCCGGAATAACCATTCTTTTCGGGCCATCAGGGGCGGGGAAGTCCACGCTGCTTGATTGTATTGCCGGATTGGTACGTCCCGACGCCGGCCGAATTTCCGTTGGTAGCGAAGTGCTGTTTGATTCCGGTACTGCAGTGGATTTGCCTCCCCAGAAACGAAAAGCGGCGTATGTCTTTCAAACGCTCGCACTCTTCCCGCACTTGAACGTCGATGAAAACGTGTCGTACGGGTTGGCGGAGCTTCTGGAAACTGAGCGGGCTTCGCGTGTGAATGAAATTCTTCGCGGGTTTCATGTCCAGAATTTGCACACGCGGAAGCCGTCGGAGATTTCCGGAGGTGAAAGACAGCGGGTTGCATTGGCGCGGTCATTGGTCACGCGACCAAGACTTTTGCTGCTGGACGAACCGCTGTCCGGGCTGGATGCGCATCTGAAAAATGCGATTGTCGATGACTTGCGAATATGGAATGCGCACAGCAAGATTCCGATTCTCTATGTGACGCACAGCAGGGATGAAGTCGATGCACTCGGCGAACGCGTGATTGCGATGGAAAACGGGCGCGTCATAGGAGAAGGAACTCCGCGCGAAGTGCTACAAGCCCCGCGACGCATGCAACTGGCGCAGGCCGCCGGATTTGAAAACGTCCTGAACGCCACGGTCGTGGAGTTGCGCGAGACCGATGGCGTGATGCGGGTCCGACTGGAACCGAGCTTGCTGGAAATCGAAGTACCAATCGGCTATGCCCTTGTTGGCGAGCAAGTGAAGGTGGCCATCCATGCGGGAGATATTTTGCTGGCTACGGAACGACCAGGCCGGCTGAGCGCCCGAAATGTATTTGAAGGACGAATCGTTTCCATAGAGCAGCGCGGCACCATGATAGTTGTGCGTGCAGAGTGCGGCGTGGCATTCACCGCGCATGTGACGCCGGGAGCGGCGCGTGCGTTGGAATTGGTCGTCGAGCGGCAGATCTGGCTGGTGTTGAAAACCTATTCCTGTCATTTGCTGGCTGAATAGAAAAGTGACCGGTAACGGGACCGGCCACTACCGATACATCTTTAATTCATTCGCTATTGCTTCGGCTCGTCGGACTTCATCGCAGCGGCATTCGCGGAATTGGGCAACGAGAATTTCACTTCGGCAGCTTCCAGCGTCGTTACGGACTCTGCCGTTTTCGGCGTGGCGTGAATTACGACCAAATCCCCGACGGCCAAATCGGAATGACGCGCGGGTTTTTCCTGCTTCAGCGTTTTAAGAACATAGGTGGTAGCCGGAACCAGTCTTACTTCGACTGATTTTCCTTCTTTGGTTTTCACGGTAACGCTATCTGCCGTAATTTTTTCCAGTGTTCCCAGGACGTGAACTTTATCTCCGTGGGCAAAAGCAGCTCCGGCGATTAGAGCAAGCGATGCGACGAGTGCAAGCAAACGTAATTTCATGAGGCGCTCCTGACCTGAACGGCTGAACAACTTCTCCTAGTATCCCATTATACGACGTCTGATACCCCGGATGACCTCCCTAGTGGTCATGATGTTGTAACGGCTTTGTGTCCTTTTTCTCTTGCGGCTTGCCCGCCAGGAAATCGTTTTCATCCTGCTCTTCGGCGCGATCGTCGGGACCTTTGGGATTGTTGCGCTCCATTTCCATGCGTTCGTCCGCCGTCTGTTGCGGGAGGCGGCGGATGAAGTGGACCAGCTTCCAGCTTTCATCCTCCAGGCCGTGGCTGGAGAAAGCGGGCATGCCGGTGAAACGCACTCCGTTTTCAATAATCCAGAAAAGTTCACCATCGGACAGTTTCTGGGTTTGTTGCTGGCGCAAATCAGGGGGCTTGGGATACAAGCCGCGGCCCACCATGGTGTCACCGCTGCCGTCGTTTCCATGGCAGATAGCGCAGTGATCCGCGAAATGCATGGCCGCGCCGTGAAGGACTTCTGCGGACGAAGGAATCGGATTGGGTGTGCTACGAGCGGAGGCGGGAATCGAGAGATAGTGCGCGTTGCGCGCCAGAACCGTTTCCAGTTTTGTAGGAGTTGCATGCGAACTCAGACCGTCATGCAGTAGGGACTTCGCGAAATAGATCGCGACAACGGCCACAACAGCGCCTGCTATCAGGACGTAGGTCTTACGTTTCATAGCGCCTCCTATAGTAAAGGAGAGCGTGCCGGCGAGCCACGGCGGAATTGTTAAACTTTGTAGCCCGTCTGCTAGGATAAAACCTAGGAAAACTGCCTTGCCGAAGAGATCCAAAACCAATGTGGCTGCTCCTGAGCCTTTGCGCGCGCGACAAGCTGAGCGCCGCGGGGCGCGCGCGAAGTCCGAGAATCGGCTGGAGGAAGTTTTGAGCAGCGCGGCAAATCTGTTTTATGCCAAGGGGTTTCACGGAACGACGATTGAAGATGTGGCGCGTGACGTAGGGATGTTAAAAGGGTCGCTCTATTACTATATAAAATCGAAAGACGATTTGCTGTTTCGGCTGCTGCTTTCGGTAATTGAGCAGGGTGATTTGTTTATTGCGGAGAAAATTGGACCAAAGTCGGAACCGGTCGCACAGTTACAGGTGGCGATAGAAGCACAGATTGACTACATCATTCAGAATCAGGTACGGATCGGATTATTTCTACACGAGTTTGATGCCCTGCCGGAAAAACGCCAGCAGAAAGTCCTGGCGGTGATGACCCGCTACAATAACCGCTTTGTCGAGCTGGTGCAGCGCGGGCAGCGCGAAGGAAAATTTGCAGAAGGGGACCCGTGGCTCATCGTGAACGGGCTGCTCGGGATGTGCAATTGGATTTACCGCTGGTATCATGCTCAGCATCCAACCGACCCCGCCGCAGTGAAACACGTTTTTGTGCGCATGATCATGAAGGGGATTGTGAAAGGTTGAGCCGAGGCATGCAGCCGGAGGCCGGCTGAGGAAAAGGATGATGAGCGCGCGATGAAGCAGAAAATTTACCCGGACCTGGATTCAGTGGTAGCAGACATTCCCGATGGCGCGAAAATCATGTTCGGCGGATTTGGTGGCGCGGGCTTTCCGAATAACCTGATTCTGGCGCTGGTGCGCCGTGGAATCAAAAACGTTTTTGCCGTGAGTAACAATTGCGGGACCAAAGAAGGCGAGCTTGGAATTATGTTCAAAAACAAGCAGATCAAGCAGGTGATCGCCGCTTTTCCCGGACCGCAATCGAATTATTTTCAGGAACAGTTCGCCGCAGGCGAGGTTAGCTGCGAAATTGTGCCCCAGGGAATCTTGTGCGAGCGGATGCGCGCTGCTGCGGCAGGTCTGCAGGGATTTTATACAACGGTGGGGGTGGGAACGGAGGTAGCGAACGGAAAGGAAGAGAGAGTGATTGACGGGAAGCGCTGCATCCTGGAAATGCCTATCCATGCGGATTACGCGTTTATCAAGGCCGACAAAGCGGATGCCCTGGGAAATTTGACCTACCGGTTGGCGGCCCGGAATTTTAATCCCATTATGGCGATGGCGGCGAGCACCACGATTGCGGAAGTCGAACAGCTTGTTCCGGTCGGTTCAATTGACCCGGAAAACGTAATGACGCCTGCGATTTTTGTGCAGCGCATCGTGCAGGCGAAAGGAATCCGGCATGTCTGAGAAATCTCGATTGACGCGGGAACAGATTGCGCAGCGCGCGGGAATGGAATTGAACGACGGCGACTATGTAAATCTAGGATGGGGCATTCCCAACTTGATGGCGGGCTGTTTGCCCAAAGGCATTACCGTTTATTTTCACAGCGAGAATGGAATTCTCGGCATGGGACCCCGAGCCAAGCCGGGGGAAGAGGATTTCGATCAGGTGGATGCGATGAAGGTTCCCGTTACGTTGATTCCCGGGGCTTCGTTTTTTCACCAGGCCGATGCGCATTTGATGACGCGGGGTGGACATCTAGATGTTGCGGTGCTTGGGGGCTTCCAGGTTTCGGAAAGAGGCGATCTGGCGAACTGGAAAGTTCCGGGGGCCAAGGGCGTAGGTTCGATCGGCGGAGCGATGGATATTTCCGCCGGCGCAAAAAGACTGATTGTGTGCATGGAACATACGACCAAGGATGGGGCGCCGAAAATCGTGAAGAAATGTTCCTATCCGCTGACGGGGCTGGAGTGTGTGGATACCATTGTTACGGACCTGGCAGTGATCGATGTCACTCCGGACGGATTGGTGATTCGCGAAGTTGCATCAGGCTGGACGGCGGACAAGGTGCAGGCTTTAACAGAAGCGAAGTTGATGATTAAGGGCGGCGTGCCGGAGATTTCTTTGTCGTAGTTCCAGCAGTCTCTGGTTTTAGAAAAATTCAATTCAATTCAATTCAATTCAATTCAATTCAATTCAAGAAGACCCAAGCAAAACGGGAGTCTGGAGGCACCTGCCTCTACAGCTACATCCTGGCGGCAACTCTCGCCGCTAGGCGGCTGTTGTCCTTCGAGCGGAGGATCAGCACCAGGCTGTCGGTCACGGGAACGCCTTCGCTCGGGACGGCGAGCTGAAATACCCAGCGGAAACGCTCAGGGAGTTCGTCGGCAACGTTGGTGTTGTACGGATCCACTTTTACAATTTGCGCGACTTCGCGCGTGACCTGCTCGACGGGACGCAAGGTGACTCCGTGCTTCCAAAAAAAAGAGACGTGAATATTGCTCATCATTTCGCGGGTCAAGTAGGTGCGTTCGCCGATTGTTTTCATCTGATCGGCGCAGGGGAAGTCGGCGATGGTGAATGTGAGCGTGAGTTTGTCGGGGAATTCGGTGACTACATCTTTGCCGCGGCGGAATTCGGTGCCATGAGCGGTATCGAATCGGCGAAGATTGTCAAAAAAAGCCGGAGCCGTGAGGTGGCCGATCAGGCGGAAACAGGTTTCTTCCTGAGCGGTGCCGTCGGTTTCGAAATAGATGCCGCCATCGAAATTCCAGATTTCGCGGGGCTGCGCTTTGGAGTCCGATTTCTTTTTCTCCGTTTTTTGCGTTAGGGCCGAGATTGCTGGCGGAACGGCAGAGAGAGCGAGCGCAATCAGTGCCAGTCTTGGTAGAAAGCGGCGCATGGGTTCGTCCCGGAATCTTAGTGTACTCCGACTGCGCCGGTACGGAGGATGAAAGAAATATCGCCGACGGTGTACTGCGTTTTTCCGCCTTCGACTGGTTTGCCGGTCACTTTTCCGGCGCGAACGGCTTCGATGGCTTGGACTAATTGTGAAAGCACGTCGGGTTTCGCGAGCGGGATATTGTGCTGACCTAAGACGAATCTTACTTCAGGTGTGAGTGCCGCTAGTTTTTTGACGGAGGCCACATAGGCGTCGAGATCGGTTTCAGGGCGAAAAAGCCAGATGGGGGCAGGGTAGTAAGTGTCGCCGGTGAAGAGCAAGCCATTGGCGCGATCGAAGAGCGAGATGGCGTCCGGTGTATGGCCGGGGGTAGAGATGACTTCGATGGTGCGGCCGCCGCCGAGATTTATTTTGAATCCGTCTTTCACAAAGAGAGAGACATGCCATGGTTTCGTTTGATAGGTGGCGGCGTCAAAACCTTTGGGGAGAGCCCCGCAGATATTTCCGGCGCCCAGTTCAGCTTGCGCGTCTTCGTGTGAGCCTTTCGCATTTTTACGGGTGAAATCGGTGTCCATGCCAAAGATGTAGGGGAAAAGATAGTTGCCGCCGACGTGGTCATTGTGGCTGTGGGAATTTATTAGCACCACGGGGCGCGATGTGAGTTGGGTGACGACTCTGTGGATGTTGGCAATGCCCATGCCGGTGTCGAAAAGGAGTGCTTGTTTGGGCCCGACAATTAAGTAGGAAATCGTTTCCTCAAACTGGTGCGGTTCATAGATGGCGTAGACGCCTGGAAACAATTTGTAGACTTCAAACCAGGGCTCAGCAGGAAGTACACGCTCCAGCGATTTGTATTCTGGGCGCGGCAAACTCTTGCACCAGTCGGGAGTTGGCGACGGGCTCGCAGGGAGTGGCGCGGCGGGTTCATGCGGTTGTTGGGCCGTCGCAGGAAGATGCGCGGCCAGAAAAGCGGCTAGCAATAGAATTATTTTTTTCATTGGGAATTTTGGCCGGCGAAAATTGCCTTGGGAAGCATCATGTGGACGCCTTTGTTGCCGTCGACCAGCTGGGTAATGTGAAGGTCGGCGGAGACGCTTGCGAGCATGTAGGCGTCGTCACGGGAGAGGTGCTTTTCGGTGACGAGGAAATCGATCATTTCACGGATGGCGAGCTTGGTGCATTCGGTTAGGTCTTCATTGAGGCCCATGGTGATGTAGTGGGTGGGAGTTTCGGCACGGGGCCAGCGCAGGTGCATATCTTTGTGGACGATGAATTGAAAAATGCCGACGAGCGACGTTTCGAGCGCGGTAATGTCCACTTCGCCGTCGCCCTGGCCGGCGTGGCCGTCGCCGACTTCAAACAGCGCCCCTTTGGCGTGAACCGGAATATAGAGCGTGGTGCCGGCGACGAGATCTTTGTTGTCCAGATTGCCAGCTTGAATCCACGGCGGGGCGCTGCTGAGGCGGCCGGAAGATTCCGGCGGCGCGACGCCCATGCTGCCAAAGAAGGGGTGAAGCGGAATATCGATACCCTCGGCGAAGTGCGCGAGCATGCGCTTTTCGTCGAGCGGAATGATTTTCATTTTGGGATAGGGAAAATCGATGGGCAGGTAGCCGCTAGCGGGGCCAAAGGCGTTGTAGGCATAGGGAATCGCGAGTTTGGCCGCGAGAATTTTTACTTCAAGGACGTCGCCGATCTCCGCGCCTTCGATGTAGATGGGCCCGGTGAGGATATGTCCGCCAGGCCCCTTGTCTTTCACCTGGTCGTAAATATCGCGGAGCGGTTGCTCGATTTGGTCTGCGGGCACGCCAGCTTCCTCAAGGCGCTTGGGGCTGGAAGTGATGAGCGTTTGTATTTCGACAGTTTCACCGGACCTCACGCGAAGGACCGGCGCGGCTTTCGCGTCGTAGTAACCCCACGCCACAGTCTTAGGAGTTACTTTCAGCTGGTGCGCAACGTTGGGTTGCTGGGCAAGAATGGGCCGCAGGGAAAATATTAGTCCCAAAGCCGGCATTAGGACCGAACGGGTGAATCGCATTGGCCGCTCCTCACGGTGTTTGTCCCTCGCGCGCTTGAGTCTAGAGACGTTTGGCAATCGACACCTGCCACGCCTCGCACTACGTTTTTCCAGTTCCCAACACAAGTGATTCCCGCCCGGCCTTTGCTCATGGATGAGTCATATCTTCGGGTTTGACGAGAGCGTCGAACTCTTCGCCGGAGATGAAACCTAGTTTGATGGCGGATTCGCGGAGCGAGATGTTGGCGTGATGGGCGGCTTTGGCAACCTGCGCCGCGGCATCGTAGCCGATTTTGGGTGCCAGAGCGGTGACGAGCATGAGGGAGTTTCTGACGTAGTGATCGATTTGCGTGGTGTTGGCCTCGATGCCGGTGACGCAGTGGTCGACGAAACTGTTCATGGAGTCGGCGAGCAGCTCGACGGAGTGGAGATAGTTGAAAATCATGACCGGCTTGAACACGTTGAGCTCGAAATTGCCCTGCGAGCCGGCCATGCCGATGGCCGTGTCATTGCCCATGACCTGCACGGCGACCATTGTAATGGCTTCGCACTGCGTGGGATTTACCTTGCCAGGCATGATGCTGGAGCCGGGTTCGTTTTCCGGGAGCGTGAGTTCGCCGAGTCCGCAACGGGGCCCCGACGCCAACCAGCGTATATCATTGGCGATTTTCATTAATGACGCCGCGAGCGTTTTTAGCGCGCCGGAAGCAAAGACGATTTCGTCGTGGGCCGAGAGCGCGGCGAATTTGTTGGGGTGCGAGCGGAAGGGCAGCCCGCTGAGCTCGGAGATTTTGCGCGCGGCGCGCTCGGCAAATTCAGGATGTGCGTTAAGGCCGGTGCCGACGGCGGTGCCCCCGATAGCGAGATCGTACAGGCCGTCGAGGGCCACGGCCACGCGGCCCCCGTCGCGATCGAGAAGATTGACCCAGCCGGAAAATTCCTGGCCGAGAGTGAGAGGCGTAGCGTCCTGCAGGTGGGTGCGGCCAATCTTTACGATGCCCGTGAATTCTTTGGCCTTGCGGTCGAGAGCGTCGCGAAGAATTTTGATGGCGGGGAGAAGACGGCGAGCGGTTTCCGTGGCGGCGGCGATGTGCATGGCGGTCGGGAAAGTGTCGTTCGAGGACTGCGACATGTTTACATCGTCATTGGGATGAATTGGTTTTTTGCTGCCCATTTCGCCGCCGGAAAGTTCGATGGCGCGATTGGAGATGACTTCATTGACGTTCATGTTGGTCTGCGTGCCGCTGCCGGTTTGCCAGATGCGCAGCGGAAAATGATCGTTGAGTTCGCCGGAGATGACTTCGTCGGCAGCTTTGGCAATGAGTTCGCGTTTTTCCGCCGAGAGTTTTCCTAAATCGTAATTTACTAGAGCGGCCGCCTTTTTGAGGATGCCGAAGGCCCGAATGAGTTCGGCGGGCATGGTGTCACGGCCAATGTTGAAGTGGACGAGGGAGCGGGCAGTTTGCGCGCCGTAGTAGCGATCTGCGGGAACTTCCATGCGGCCCATGCTGTCGGTTTCCGTGCGAGTTGGACCGCTGTGGGCGGGCTGCTGTACGAGGGACATAGTTACGTATGGCTCCTTTGCTTGCGCGGATTGAGTTTAGCAGGGGAAGAAGGAATGAGGTAAGAAGGGAACCCGGTATGGGGGAATTGGGCACCGGAGAGGGCCCCAGGATTTGTGTAAGGGCATGATTCTAAATTGGTTAGAGGCGGGCTGCAGGAGTGACGGGTTTGCCGCCGGACGCGTTGCGATAGCGGCGCCGGAGACCGCTTCCAGAAAAACGAGTCGACGATCGACGCGCTATATGCAGATCAATTAGTTACCTTATGAAATCCGATAATTAGGACTTGAATGGAGGTGAGCAGTAGGTTCAAGCGAGGGGAATGGAGGCGCAGCGGAACGCGGGGTCATGTATACTTTTTGTGGGGGATTTGTCCTGGTTCATGGCTGAAAAAGTAAAGGGCACGCGTGCGAACGTGAAAGTAAAACTACGGCGGAAGCTGCGGTTTTTGCGAACCCGTGCGCGCGAACTGCGGATGATCGCCAAGGCGGTTCTTTCAACAAAGCATCCCGTGCTGGTGCATATCATTCCGATGCGGCGCTGCAATTTGGCGTGCGGCTATTGCAATGAGTACGACGACGTGTCAAAGCCGGTGCCGCTAGAGGAAATGAAGCGCCGGCTGGACTATCTGGCGGATATGGGCACTTCGATTGTGACGATCAGCGGCGGCGAGCCGTTGATGCATCCAGAGCTGGAAGAGGTGATCCGGCATATCCGCAAGCGCGGCATGATCGCGGGGATGATCACCAACGGATTTTTGGCGAGTGTGGACCGCATCAAGAAATTAAATGAAGCGGGGCTGGAACATTTGCAGATCAGCATCGACAATTTGACGCCAGATGAAGTGTCGATGAAGAGTTTGAAGACCCTGGACAGCCGGCTGGAATGGCTTTCCGAGCATGCGGTTTTTCAAGTGAACATCAATTCCGTCGTTGGCAGCGGCGTCAAAAATCCCGAGGATGCGTTGAAGATTGCGCATCGCGCAGTGGAGCTGGGATTTACCAGCACGGTGGGAATTATTCACGACGGGAATGGGCAGTTGAAACCGCTGCGACCACGCGAATTGGAGATCTTTGAAGAGATCATGACGCTGGGGAAGCGTTCGTTCTCGCGGTTTAATGAATTTCAGCACAACGTTGCGCGGGCGAAAGAGCACAGCTGGCGCTGCCGTTCCGGGTCGCGGTATTTGTATGTGTGCGAGGACGGATTGGTGCATTGGTGTTCGCAACAGCGCGGATATCCAGGCATTCCCCTGGCCGAGTACACACCGGAAATGCGGCATCGCGAATACTTCACGGCGAAATTCTGCGCGCCGAAGTGTACGGTGTCTTGCGTGCAGCAGATCGGGATACTCGATAACTGGCGTGGTCCGCAAAATTTGAAGCCGCAGCTCGTGGCCCCGCCTGCAGCGCCACCAAGTCTCGTGCAAATCGGCTCGGCGCGAAGCGATTCCTAACCGCCTTTTCGCCCCTAAGTCCTACAAGATATTCTCTTTTCGTACACATCCCGTCTTGACCTGATTGACGGTCCGGCAGGTCTTAACAACAATTAGGATATGGCTACAGCTGCGATTGAAACTGAGAACCTGACGAAAGACTATCCGTCCGGTTTTCTCGATACCAAGAAAAAAAGATCCCTGGAAAATCTCACGATGCAAGTGGAAACCGGGGAGGTGTTTGGATTTCTTGGTCCCAACGGGGCAGGAAAGTCGACGACTATCAAACTGCTGATGGGACTCATCTTTCCGACGGCGGGAACGGCCAGGATTCTTGGAAAACCCATCAGCGATATTGAAATGCATCAAGACATCGGTTATTTGCCGGAGCAGCCTTATTTCTACGACTACCTGACAGCGGCAGAAGTACTGGACTATTTTGCACGCTTCCACAATTTGAAAAGCGCGGATCGACGCGAACGCGTGGATCGCATGCTGAAAAAAGTAGGGCTCGATACGGCGCGAAAAATCCAATTGAGAAAATATTCAAAGGGAATGCTGCAACGGGTCGGATTGGCGCAGGCGGTTTTGCATGATCCCAAGGTGGTGGTGCTGGACGAGCCGATGTCTGGCTTGGATCCGGTTGGGCGGCGCGAAGTTCGTGACATCATTCTGGAGCTGAAGAGGGAAGGCAAGACAGTGCTCTTTTCGACGCACATCTTGCCCGATGCGGAAATGCTCTGTGACCGGGTGGGAGTGATTGTCGGCGGCAAATTGCGGGGAATCGGAGCTCCCGGAGAGATTGTCGGGATGAAAGCGCAGGGGATGGAAATTTTGTTTGAACTAGCGGCTCACGGACCGAATGCCGCGGGGCTGCTGAGCAAGGCCACGCGGACCGGCGACCGATTTCGTTTACACGTGGCGGAGGAAGAACTCTACGGGGCCATCGATCAGTTGCGAAGTGCTGGTGCGCGAATTCTCTCCGTGGTGCAGGTAAAACCATCTCTTGAAGAATATTTCATGCATCTGGTCGAAGCGGGTCGGGCTCAGGCCTCGGCCGTAGAAGTGAGCGGCAAGTGAAGCGTGCCGGCATAGTGGCGCTGAATACCTTTCGCGAAGCGGTACGGGATCGCGTTTTGTATAGTTTGGTGTTTTTTGCACTGCTGATGATGGCCGCCGCGGTTATCGTAGGGCAGATCTCCATCGGCATCGAAGAAAGCGTAATGGTAAATCTCGGCCTGAGCGCCATCTCTCTGATTGGAATACTGATCGCAATTTTTATCGGTGTCGGGCTGGTCCATAAAGAGATGGACAAACGGACATTGTTCGCGCTGCTGGCGAAACCGGTGAGACGTTGGGAATTTCTTCTCGGAAAGTTCGGCGGGTTGCTGCTGACGCTTTTGGTGAATACCGTGGCCATGGCTGCCGGTTTGCTTCTTGCTTTGCTCTACGTAAAGCACAGCCTTGAGCGCTCGGACTTGGTAATCGTGGTGGCCGTATATTTCATATTGCTGAAGCTCGGCATCATCGTCGCGTTGGCGCTTTTGTTCTCCTGCTATACGACGCCCCTTCTCGCTACTCTTTACACTGCAGGGCTCTATGTGGCGGGGCTTTTTGCGACTGATTTGCGATCTTTCCATAGCGACAAAATGAGCCCCGCTTTGGCCAAAAGTGCGGTAGCCATCTCGTACCTTCTGCCCAATTTTGAGAATTTCAATGTAATGGCTGCGGCGGCGCACGCGCGGAAAGTGCCGGGCGAGCTTATCTTTCAGAATACGGTTTATGCCGCCGTCTATTGCGCGCTCCTGCTGATTATCGCGTCGCTGGTCTTTTCCAGGCGAAACCTGAAATGAACACACGGAATGTTGGCATATGGATCGCGATTGTTGTAGTGCTATTGGGATTTGCCACGGTATGGCGCCTGCAGCAGAAAATTGACGTGCAATTCGCAGCTCTCCACGAAGAACGAGATGAAATGCTGCTCCGTTCCGGAAAGCTGGTGAAGCTGCTGAGCCTGGAATATTCACCGCTGATGGCGAATCTGTATTGGACTCGCGTGGTCCAATATTACGGCGAAAAGCAAAGAACCCACGACCCGAATTTGGAGGAGTTGTGGCCACTTCTGGACGCGACAACCACCATCGATCCGCAATTGTTGATCCCCTACCGCTTTGGCTCGACGTTTTTGAGTGAGCCGAAGCCCCGTGGAGCGGGGCGTCCGGATTTGGCGGTTCGACTGATTGAGCGGGGGATCAAGGAGAATCCCGAATACTGGCGCTTCTATCAGGACCTGGGAAATATCTATTACTTCGACCTGAAGGACTACGACAAGGCCTCAGAAGCTTTTCGCATCGGCGGAGAGAAGCCGGGAGCGCATTTCTGGATGAAATCCATGGCGGCCAAAATTGCCGCTGAAGGGGAATCGCTGGAAACGTCATTGCTGTTGTGGAAGGACATCTACGAGACGGCTAAAGATCCAGACGTGAGAAAAAACTCCGGCATTCACATCCAGCTGTTGAACGCGGAACTGGACTGTAAACGAATTGATTCTCTCGTTGATGAATACACCAAGCGCCATGGTCGGCGCCCTTCCCGAATATCGGAGCTGGTTCAGGCGGGGTTGCTGCCGCGAGTGCCCGTGGATCCGGTGGGGCATCCCTACGTTCTGGACGAAAACGGGAAAGCGCAACTGAGTGTGGACAGCCCGCTACTCGAACAACAGTTGATGAATCCATTTCTGCGCCACGGTTCTCCGCCCTCCTAGAACACGGTTCGCGCGCTCGTTCCTTTATTCCGTCGTACAAAGAACCGTCATCTGCGGGTCGATGAGCAGCTTGCGGGGTGGCTTTTGAGTCGTGAAGCGAAACGAAGTCTCCTCGCCCGCGGCGACAACGATTCCAAGCAGCGTGCTGCTGCCTGAGCCTATGCTGGCATACACAGGCACTGGCGCGATGAATGACGGCGGCACTCGCGTCTGGTAAAGCTTGCCTTTCACAACATATCCTTTTTCCGTATGCTGCACGTTGTATTCGACGCGATAGTGCGGAACACCCGCGCCATGCACCCACTGTTCGAAAAACCATTCCATCGAGCGTCCACCTTCGAGCGCCATGGAAGGTGTCATGACCCGTTCAACCTCACGCTGGAAATCTTCGGTGGATAGCGCGCGTTGGGCGTAGTTCTTCGAGAGGCCCTGAAGAAATGCGATAAATCGCGCGTCCGGGTTTTTTGCACCGGGCTGGCGCAGCATTTCGCGCAACATATGGATCACCCAGGTCCCTTTGCTGTAAATGACCGCGTCAAATCCGTCGGGTGACAGGGAAGAAGTGAGGCGATTGCCCAACGTCAGTGCGCCGATATCTCCCGGCGCAACTCGTTCGTTGGGCGCCTTTTCGACGAGACGCCGGCGATAGCGCTCCAGCCACGTTCTCAGAGTGTGGTCCGGGTCTCTTTGTGTTTCCGCAAAAAGAACAGCCAGGTAGTTGGCAAGTGCTTCGTCAATCCATTGATCGTGATAACTGGACCAACCCACTTGATTGCCCCACCACTGATGCGCGACTTCATGAAACGGCACAATATTCGTGAAGTGTTCCTGGCTGGCCGTAGAGAGGCCGGCCCGTTGCTGTGCCGCAGGGGAAAGAAAAGAGTAGGTGGACACGTAGAGCAAGCCGGGCCAACCCTGTCCGAACGTGCCGGGGATTTGCGACAGGCTAAGGTGCCGGTAAGGGAAGGGACCGCAAAACGTTTCAAAGAAACGGATGGAAGAATCAATCTCTTTTCCAATCTGCTTTAGCTCGGCTGCCGGACTGGGTGGAAGAATGTCGACATTGCCCGATACCAGCGGGTGACGCCCCATTCCGTAGGGGGAGGCGGGAGGGGCAGCGACATCAGAGTTGTCCAAGCGTCTGCTTAGCGCCTGTTCCAGCTGGTGGTTGGCGTAGACATCGATCGAGGGCGTGCCGGCCGAAGCAGTGACGACCGCATAATCGCCAAGGTTGAAACCGGCGAATGTCGTAGGCTTTTCCATTCGCCAATGGCCAACACGAAAATCGCCTTCTTCTTTTTCCTCAAGTTTCGTCCCCGTGGCGACAAGTTTAAGCTTGCGGGGCCATCTTAGCGTCAGATCGTAGTTGGCATACTCCGCGGTATCGCCAAGATGCGGATACCAGCTCTCTCTTGCGCCAACATAGAGCACTCCGTTTCCTGCATCTTCAATTACGTTGCCACGATATTTGAAATGAATTGTAAATTCCGAGCCGCGAGGCGGCGGCTCGGAAAGAACGACAAAAAGCTGGTCATTGCCGCGAACGCTGCGTTCCTGCAGGCTCATGCCTTCGTTCTGGAAGTACGGCAGAGAATTGTCCCGTTCGTCGGTGATCTTCTCCACGCTTAGCGCGCGAGCAAGTTGCAAGAAAACGACACGCTCATTCTGTGTTTCTGCTCGCAGGCGTAGCGACGTGTCGCCTTTCAGCGAGTTGTCTGGCATCACGGTGGTGCCGATGGTGTATTGAACCGCATGGAAGGGAACCACGGCAGGCTCCGAGTTGGGCAACTGGTAAGCCGCCCACACGTCGTAAAACACTTGATCCTTGATCCTGCGGGGCTGTCCGAGAAGGAACTGCTCATCGCGTTGCATATCGAAGAGCACATCAAATGGTCCCGTCACCAGTCCGTTGAGAGCGGCATAAAAATACGGTTTTGCCGAACGGGACAGTTCGCCAAATAAAATCCGCATGGAATGGGATGGGTTCAGTTGTGCCATCAGCGAGTCCCACGAGGCAACCAGCGAGATATTTGGCTGAGGCACGACATTTGAATGGTGCAGCTGGCGAAGGATTTCCTCGCCGGAGTCATCCGTAAAACGAATG
>DATHFT010000043.1:0-5022 GCA_035317965.1 Saccharimonadales bacterium (SeqCode)
GTGATCCAGACGAATCGTCATCGTGGTATCAAGAATTGGGAAACTGAAAGGATAATCGTAGTTTAGAACCGGCGAACTGTTGGTCGGATCGGGATAATGCGAAATGATGTTCAAGCCCGCCTCTGAAAACGACGAGGAAGGAATGATGTTGCCGGCAAAGGGAAGCCGGCAGAGTTGCCCTCCCACAGTTTGCGTTGTTGATGGATCAAAAATTTGCCCCGCGATCATCTGTTGACCGTTACAGGGGTTGAGTACCGGAGCTCCGCCGGTCTGCGTCAAAGGCGCGCCGAGCAAATCTGAGAAATCGCCGCCGCGCTCAGCAGCTGTTGGAACGGTGCTGGTGGTGACCGCCCCGCTCGTTTGACGGAACTGTTCCCACGCAAAGAAAAAATGGGTTTTGTCTCTCCCGTTGTACAGCTTCGGCAGCCAAACCGGTCCCCCTAAGAACAGCCCGTAGTCATTCTTCTTGTCGAGCGGTCGCGGGATACCACGGCCATTGTTAAAAAACGTATTCGCGTTGAGGTCTTCATTTTGAAAAAGTTCGTACGCTCCCCCGTGGAAAGAATTGGTTCCGGCTTTGGTCGTAAAACTTTCGATGCCTCCTGTCGTTCGACCCAATTCGGCCGGCAGGGTTGAGGTGGTTACCTTGAATTCAGCCAGGGCGTCCACCGACGGCGCGGTTTCATCAAAGGACGAACCGTTTTCGGAACGGAACATGCTTACGCCGTCGAGGAGAACCTCCGTTGCATAGTTTTGCCCACCGCTGATTTTCGATTCAAAGGTACCGCCGTTGCCGTTCGCCGTCCCCGGGCCGACGGCACCCGGAGTGAGGAACACAAACGCTTCAGGGGAGCGCATAGCCTGCACAACGCTTCCCAGTGGCAGGGGGAGGTTGGTCATTTCCGTGGCCGTGATGACCGTTCCAATTTCAGAAGACTCTGTCTGCACGCGCGGTGTATCTGCGTCGACAATCACCGTTTCCGACGTAGATCCCTGGACCAAGGTGATATCCAGGGAGCTGGTCGTGCCGATTTGCACGACGACTCCTTTCAAGCTTGCTACCTTGAATCCCGTCACGTTGATCGTTACATCGTACGTGCCGATATTCAGATGGGCAAAGTTGTAGTAACCGGCGTCGCTCGACACCACTTCATACTTCGCTCCGGATTCATTGGAAGTCGCCGTAACCCTTGCACCGGCCACCACCGCTCCCGACGGATCAAGTATGGTCCCGGCAATCGCACCCTGGTTCGACTGGGCGCTCGCGCCAACGGCGAAAGTAAGAAATAGAATAACCATCGGAATCAAACGTGATTTCATTTCCTGCACCCCTTAACAAGAATCTTTCCCGAAGCCCACCCCTGAAACCCTTGCCGGCCATTCCAGTTAGCGTTAACTGACCGTTTTGTGCCAATTCCGCCCCGTTACCTGCCCGTCCCCCAGAACCTTCCAAAGTAAGCGTTTACTTCCGGACCCAAAAAAAGTCCGGCTAATTTTCCTTCCCTTCACGCTCGGTTCTTTTCATCTTGTCTTGCAGCTTGCTCGCCGCCTGCGCGTCGGATTCTTGTTTCATACTGAGGAAGACTTGCATCGCTTGCTTGGATTCTTCCGGCTTCTGCGTCCGGCGGTACAACTGGGACAACTGGTAGTACGACTGGCGCAAAATTTCTTTGTCCGCGCGAACCGCATTGGCCTTTACAAACGAAAAGCTATGGATGGCATCGTCGTATTTCCCCATCTGTGCTTCCGCGCGGCCCATTTGATAGTGCGCTTCAATCGACTCCGGTGAAACGGTCAGCACTTTGCGAAGAATCTCGACGGCAGCCTCCGGCTGGGAACGCTCCAGACTGATCGTTCCCAGCTTGTAGTACGCTGAAACGCTGTCGGCATCGATTTTCAATTCGTTCTGAAATTCGGTTTCCGCAGCTTCCAATTGATTCTGTTTCCAGTAAATGTCCCCGAGCTGCTCATGCAAACCGGGTTCACCTGGTTGACTTTGAATCGCCAGTTGGCATTCGCGCACGGCCTCTTCGAACCGTTCCTGTTCCACAAAAGATTGTGCCAAGACCTGGTGAATTCTCCAGGATTGCGGGTCCACTTCATACATGTGCTCGTAACTCTTTTTCGAGAGCAACATGTGGGCCCGCCCGCGGTGGTATAAAATATCAACATTGTCTGGTGCAAGGCGCGCCGCTTTGTCCAAATTTGCGACCGCATTCTCCACGTCGTTCCCTACGAGCTCCACAACTCCCAGCCACATCAGGGCATCGGGATTGTTAGGCGAAAGACCGATTTCATGTTTCAACTGGGTTACAGCATCCGCATAGTGGTTGCTGCGGTAGTCAGCGATTCCCAAAAACAGGTGAGCCCCGCGAAGCTTGGGATCGAGCTGAATGCATTTTTGCAACACAGTGATGGCTTCCTCCCACTTTCCCTGCCGAATTCGAACGAGTCCCAAGTTAAAGAAGCCGCCCGCAAACTTCGGATCCGTCTCTGTCAGGTGCGAAAATGTTTGCGCGGCCGCATCCAGATTTCCGTTGCGCAACTCCGAATTGCCCCGTTCTAGCAATTTTCTGGAGTCATCATCTTGCGCACAGAGTAGTGTAGGGAGGGTCAGCGTGACCAGCAGAACGCAGGACAGCAACAATCGCCGACTTTGCAATACCCCAAACACATTATCGGGAATTTATCGCTGACTTTGCGGGGAGTCAAGTACTTTATTCGACGGCAAGTAAACCTTTTCTCAATCCCTGGACACAAGCAGCACGCCAAAATGCCTCAAATTGCGCAGCTTTGCGCCACTTTTGCACACGAAAAGTATGCGTTTACTCCTTGTTTGGTTGGGGCTGGGCGAGGTTGCCAACAATCCCTTTGCCTTCTTCAATCGTATAGTAGCGGTCGGCCGCCCCGAGACGGACCGCTTCGGCCTGCCCGCTGGGCCAATGGATCTCAAGCTTCTCTACCGACTTCGCAGCGCCCAGGCCAAAATGTACCCGCGCATCGTTGCTAGAGGCGTAACTGGCGCCGCTAAGCACGTCCTGGCGTTGCCGCAAGCCGCCCGCCGTAACGTATACGGTTGCTCCGGTCGCGTCCCGCGGGCTCTTGCGGCCTCCGATCAACTTCAGTCCGATCCAATGATTTTGCTCGGCGCCTACATTCCGCAAAAGCACTGGCACATTCCCCAGCTGGTTGATCACCACGTCAATCTTCCCGTCGTTGAACAAATCTCCAAAAGCAGCGCCACGCGCTGTGTAGGGTGCCCCCAGGCCCGTTCCCTTCTTCGCTGGAACAACCTCGAACTTCCCATCCCGTTTATTGCGAAAAAGCAACGGTCGCTGCGCAAAAGTTGTTCCCCAATCCGTTTGATCCACCTCCGGATAGACATGGCCGTTGGCAAACAGCAAATCCTTCCACCCGTCGTTGTCAAAATCCAGGAATCCGTCACCCCAACCCAAAAATGGAATTGTGGTTTCGGCAATGCGCGCCTGATAGCTGACATCCGTGAAATTGCCGCCACCATCGTTGCGATACAGAGGGTAGTAATCATCGGAAAAGGTCGTGGTACACAAGTCCAGTAGACCGTTGTTCAGGTAGTCGCCAATAGCGATTCCCATAGATGCCGTCTCATGACCGTTTTCATTCAGGGCAAATCCAGCTTCATAACTCGCATCTTCAAAAGTGCCATCTCCCTTGTTTATGTACAGAAAGTTCGGTGTGGAATCGTTCGCCACAACCAAATCCACTTTGCCGTCATTATTCACGTCCGCAAAAACCGATGACAATCCGTAATATCTGTGCGGATCGTCCACACCCGCTTTTTTGCTGACATCGGTAAAAGTTCCATCCCCGTTGTTGTGGAACAGATGATCGGACTCCCCTTGCAGCCCGCGCGGGCCGCACATGATATTTACCGACCGAAACTGGCAGATGGGAAACGCCACAATCGGCGAACCCGGAACGGGAGGATGGTCGATCTCATAATGCACATATCCTGGCACGAATAAGTCCAGATACCCGTCGCCGTCATAGTCCCCGAATGTTGCACCCGTGGACCAATTGCCGAGTGTCACTCCAGCCTTTTCCGCCACATCTGTAAACGTTCCATCATGGTTGTTCCGGTACAGCCGGTTTTCCCCGAAATTGGTTACATACAAGTCGGGCCAGCCGTCGTTGTCAAAATCTCCGCCGGCCACTCCAAATCCCCACCGGTCATTGGCAACTCCTGCCTTGCTGGCAACGTCTGTAAAGGTGCCGTCGTGGTTGTTGTGAAACAGTGCGGCGTGTGGAGCAGGCTCTTCCCCGCGCAGGCTTTTATATGTCGCGCCATTCACGAGGTAAATATCCAGCCATCCATCATTGTCGTAATCCAGAAGTGCTACCCCCGAACCGACTGTCTCGAGAATAAATTTCCGCTGCGGCGTCCCCATTACGTGCTTCCATGATCGCAAACCCGCTTTTTCAGCTACGTCCAGAAAAACGGTAGGGCCGTCGTCAACAGTTCCACCTGCTGTAATGGGTCTGTGGTTTGCGTCGAAGACCGCCCCATGCACCCCGGCGGTGGCCATCGGCAACTGTGATTTGCTATCCGGGGAGGGTTGCGGCTGCACCTGCGCCCACAGCGACGGACATAGAAGATGCAAAAAGAGGAGAGCGGACGTGACTCTCGCCCTGCTCTCGAGTGTTTTCTGCAGATCCATAATTTTCGATACGCTCGTGCCGCAACAGCTGTTAAATGTTGCCCTGTCCGCCGAATTCCGTCCAGGTCGTTTACGCGAACGCTGCTCGGGTGCGGGGCTTCCAGACGTCCGCGAATACGACTGCAACCGCGAGGTTTGCCAGGGTTTGGACGAACTCGGGGAAAAAATGGACTGGTAATCTCGCAAACGCGCAACCCGAGCCTCCGGCTTTCGCCGGACACCAAGCGGCTCGTAAACCAAGTTCAGCGATGGCCTTCCCAACGCGCCGGGTCGTCCGGGAGATAGTTGCCGTCGGTAAAGTTCCTTCGCCGCGCTGCATCACGTA
>DATHFT010000044.1:0-9572 GCA_035317965.1 Saccharimonadales bacterium (SeqCode)
ACGCGCGATGTTCGCCGCAAAAACGTGCAGTACAACACCGGTTTCGTGCTGGCTCCCGGCAGCTATCACCTGAAGTTCGTCGTCCGCGAAAATCAGACCGGCAGAATGGGTTCCTTTGAAACCGATGTGCGCATTCCCGACCTGCGCAAATCCCCGCTGAAAATGAGCTCCGTCATACTAAGCAGCCAGCGTGTTCCTGTCACCGGAAAAAAAACACTCGGCAATCCGCTGGTCCGTCAACAAGTGGAGCTTGTCCCCAACATCACTCACGTCTTTACGGCGGACCAGCACCTGTACCTGCAATACGAGGTGTATGATCCAGCCAAAGGGAAAAGTCCCGAGCAGACGGCATCAGTCGAACCGCAAAACGAGGCGAAATTACATCCCGCCGCGAAGTCAGCGCACGACGCCGTTCGCGTTTTCTCCAGCGTCGAATTTATCCAGAACTCCGCGAAAGTCTTCGAGTCCGCGGTGACCACGCTTAACGAAATGAACTCCCCTGAACGCAAAGCCGTAACCTTCCAGATGGACCTGGCGCTGCAATCGCTCCAACCTGGCCTGTACCTCTGTCAGATAAATGTAATCGACGATGTTGCCGGCAGTTTTTCTTTCCCGCGCTTTCCCATCCTCATTCGTGAGGCCGCTACTCACCCGCCCGGCTCTGGCGCCGCTTCCCTGAAGTAAACCAAACTTTGAAACCGTTCGACGAACTGTCTCGAAATCCTACTTCGCGCGGAAGCGATCAATCTGTGAGGATGCGCGCAATACGTCCTGTGTAGAAACGCCCGCCTTTGCCAACTGTTCGTCGACAAGATCGAGCAGAATGAAGACATTGGGGACGGCGTCACAATTCACTGCCACAAGATCAAGCCACTTGCCCTGAACTTTGATCCTGAGCTTCTGTCCGTCGATCCTCGGCTTCATGAGATTTGCGTATGGAACTGGGTCCTTGCCCTTCCAGCTTAAGCCATTCGTCGAAAGAGTTATTTTACCGAAAGAACCCCCGGCCCCCGAATCAAGATAGGAGCGAGCCAGGGCCAGGAGCCGCGGCTGCACGCGTGATAAAATTAAGCGAATGACTTCCTCGCTGTCGCGAACGTTTTCCGATATGGTGATCGCAGCACCGTCTTGACCCTTAATCTTAAGCCGTCGCTGCAGACTGGCACTGCCGCTGCCTTTGCGGGCAAAGATCATGAGCAGGTACCCTACCAGGCCGAAATGAGCTGCATAATTGACGGGTACTTGGCGGTAACGATATTCGGTCACATCATTCCATGGAATCTCCCGCACGCCGAACAGTGAAACCCGGGCCAGACCTTCATCATGGCCCCGCACCTCAATCTTGCCGATCGCAATGAATGCGAATGCAGTCAGAGCAACACAGACCAAGACGAACGTCAGAAACCAGGGATCGATCTCATGGCTATCCCTGTATTCGACGGCAGCAAAGGCCGCGATAGTCAAAGTGATCAGCGCCATAAATATGCGCCACGCCCAACCGTGTTTGAATGTGAATTGCGGCGGAGAAACGAACATGCGATGACCTTGTCCTCGGGGGCGGTACCTTATTTCTGGCACCCCACTCTCGTTATTTGTTCTGGAACGCGCTGGACGGTGGGGGTTGGTTCACTACCAGCCAGTAGAGCCCTAATTGCTTGACGGTCTCCCTAAACTGGTTGAAGTCCACCGGCTTTTGAATATAGCTGTTAACTCCCAACTTATAGCTCTCCACAAGGTCGCGATCCTCTTTTGATGATGTGAGTACGGTTACCGGGATCGCCTGCGTATGGACGTTGTTCTTGATTTCCCGCAGCACTTCCAATCCGGTGACCTTTGGTAATTTCAAGTCGAGAATCACGAGTCTCGGCGGGTGATCCAGAGATCGGCTGGCGAAAGCGCCCCGGCAGAAAAGAAAGTCGAGAGCTTCCTCGCCGTCGCGAACGACATGAATGAGGTTGCACAAATTTTCCTTGCGGAGCGCATGCAGGGTTAGCTCGACATCCTTTGAGTTATCTTCAACTAGAAGAATTTCTATTTCGTCGTTGATCACAAAAGAGTCTCCTTTGAGGAGCCAGCGGCGTGCGCCGCTGTTCCTAAGGTGAAATAAAATGTCGCGCCTTCGTTCAATTCCGCTTCAGCCCAAATTCGTCCTCCGTGTTTCTGGACGATGCGTTGGACTGTAGCTAGCCCCACTCCGGTTCCCTCAAATTCTTCCTGGGCGTGCAGGCGCTGAAAAACCCCAAATAGCTTGTCACTGTATTTCATGTTGAATCCGACGCCATTGTCACGAACATAGATCGCTGGCTGGCCGTCGACGGCAATCTCGCCGACCTCGATAACGGCACCCGGGCGCGTCCGCGTGAATTTGACGGCATTCGAGAGCAGGTTGACAAAGACTTGTTTCACCAAAGTGGAATCGCACTTGACATGAGGTAAATCGGCGATCTTCCATTCGATTTTACGGTCCATTAAGTCCAGCTTCAGGAGCTGCAATACTTGCTCGACCAACGAATTCAGCGCGGTCACCTGTAATTTCAGTTCCATGCGGGCAACGCGTGAGAGGTTGAGCAAGTCATCGACCATGACCCCCATGTCGCGTGCACTTCCCTGAATGGTCTCCAGATAATGCTTCGCGTCTTCATCCAACGAAGCGCCCAGGCATTCAACAAGCAGTTTGGAAAACCCATCAATGTGACGGATCGGTGCACGAAGGTCGTGCGCGACGGAATAGGCAAACGCGTCCAATTCTCTATTCGCTGTCGCAAGTTGATCCTCGGATTTCTTACGTTCGGTGATTTCCCGCGAGATGCCGATCGTCCCGATGATGTTCTGCATGGCGTCGCGATCGGGACCTTTGGTGGTCAGAAAGAACCGTGTGCTGCCGTCGATTTCAGCTGTTTCCTCGATCGTGCAAGTAGCCCCGGTGCGCACAATCTCCTGGTCGCTCTGGGCGACGGCAGCGTAAGTGTCATTTGGCAGCAATTCGCGCATGTTCTTTCCCACGATCTCTTCCACGCTATACCCGAAGAGCCTGGCGCAGGCACCGTTGGCAAGGGTAAACCGGTTATTCAGGTCCCGGATGTATATGAGATCCGTGGTGCCCTCGACGACCGAGTTGAGGATCTGATGCTTGATCTGTAGTTCCAGGGTCATGTGCTCTAATCGTTTTTCCGTATTCTGAAGCACCCCAATATCATGTTTCGCCGCGTTCACCAGTTTTTCCAGTTGGTCATTCTGAGCTGCCAGACTGCCTCTTTGACGCTCTATTTCCGCGCCGTCCAAGGCAGCCCTTTGACTTTTTTGAGTCCACAAATCGACGAAAACTGTGAGCGTAAGCAAGCTCGCAACGAGAAGGCCGCGGTTCGCCAAAGCGGTCCCTGGGTTCGTCAAAGTAGCCCGATTGCCCCCCCAAAACTCAGCCCCAATGGTTAAAACCGCGACAGCGAACGCTGTTCCCCACAAGAGCCGCTTGGAGTGTTGCAGGGCACACAAGGTCAGCGGGACAGTGAACAAGATCGATCCGATGAACTCCGCGGAAGTCCAGAAATCCAGCAGCGCTACCAAAGCAGTGATCCCTACGATACCTGCTGCCAGCAATCTATTTCTCATTCATTACCTTCTCAGAAACGCTTGCGTCAAGCAGCCAGCACGAGGAGTAACTGCGTAAAGCTGAGGCGATGAAACTGCAGCCTTTTGCCGGAGCAAAGGGTCTGGCAGGACAAGAGGCCCCGCGTAACTATGGTTGCACCAACCAGGGGCGGTTGCTCTGGAAATGATTTGCGGCTATTGGCTGGTGGGAAACAGGCGTTCTCGAAATTGAGCCGCAGAAGACGAGGGGAGCCTGTCCCCTGGGAGAGGCACGCTCAATCGATCGATTTCAAGAGGGTAGGTCATTCCGGAATCAGGTCCTGAGTGGATTGACCTTACGGCCAAATTGAAACGAGAACCAATCGCGCCGCAAAATCTCGACTCGATTCATCGCATACAAATCAATACGGTCTTGCGGTCCGTGCACCGTGGAAAATGCGCAAATGTGCCCGGCGGCTTGAATGACCCGTTCCGCTTCAGGAGTGTAATAGCCGGCCGGGTATGCAAATGTCTTGCATTGCAACTGCAGCAAATCTTCAAGGTAACGCTTCGCGCTACTCACTTCATACTGAGTGTCCTCGAGGGAAATTTGGTGCACCATGCGGTGATTCATGGTGTGGGACCCGAACTCGATACCGAAACCGCTCATTTCCAGAATCTCTTCGCGCGACACGTGCGGCCTTGGAGCTTCGCCTTCGGCGAGCGGCATGGCGGAAATCTTGCCGATGCATGATGGAACCACAAACATTGTTGCTCTGATCCCCAACTGGTGGAGTACCGGGAAGGCCTTCGTGTAGTTGTCGCGGCACCCATCATCGAATGTGATGGCGATTCCCGATGGCGGAAAGACCTGATGGCTAAGGTAGTATTCAACGAGCTCGCCCGCGGTATAGAACTTGAATTCATGCGACTTCAGGTAGGCCATTTGTCTCGCAAAGCGTTCCGGGGGTGTGAATCCTCCCCGGATCCGGGACTGTGGAGATGGCCGGTCAATCATGTGGTATTGAATTACCGGAACTGTAATTGGATTGTGGCCGCCGATTTCTTGGACTGAGGCGTCGCGCACAACGTTGTCACGCCTCTCGGACATTGGGCTCCTCAAATATGCTTATGTCGGAATCCGCTCGAGTTAAGTACCAATTTTCGGGCTTGTAGAGAGTCTCTTGAAAATCAGAAGAACTGACCATGAACCGTGGTGAGATTTTAATCCGCGAGAATCCGTGGTTTTGCAGACTGGCTTCTACTCGGGCATCCAAAATATCCACTACAAGGCTGCCTGCTTTGCGCTCGATGGCGACGTCGAGAGCAGCACTCACCAAGGTGTCGACCACCTCGTCCGGGTTTCTGGAGTCGTAGACTATGTCGCTTATGGCCGCCTTTGGAGCAGGAGCCTTTCCGATTCCCAGCCTGAAAAATAATATCGCATAACCCACCAGTTGCTGTTGTTCGTACAGGAGAATGACGTCAAACACTTTTTCCGGCTGTTGCAGGAACTGCCAAGCCGTGAAATCGTAGTCCCGGCGCACGGCAGCCGTCCACTGCGCGGACGACCGTGCCCAGAGTTCATCAAGCTCCGGCCCAAAGGACACGTCCCGCCGGATCTGGTACTTTCCTGCAGTCTTTCTGCGAACCCCGGCTCTACGCAACGGAAAAGAGAGCAAGTTTAGCCCTTCGCGCAGTGCTCTCGAGTTGCCAAGCCGCGGGACCGCGTTGCCTGCGAATAGCATTCGATGATAGCGGTGAATCGCTCCCAGCTCCCTCCATCCCAGACTTTTGAAAACTCGAGTCGAAGCTTCATTGATGCCCAATGTGAGCATGGTTGGATACTGGTCGCGCGCTGCAAGAACAAGCTGCTTTCCAAGCCCTTTGCCGCGAAACTGTTCAAGCAGAATGAATTCCAATATCCAAATCGATTTTGTGTAAGAGTTCCCGACCTTTAGCCATACCGGGATG
This sequence comes from Saccharimonadales bacterium (SeqCode), assembly GCA_035317965.1. Classification (GTDB taxonomy): domain Bacteria; phylum Acidobacteriota; class Terriglobia; order Acidiferrales; family UBA7541; genus Acidiferrum. The sequence goes on from DATHFT010000044.1 coordinate 5,542, forward strand.
GTGGCGAGCTGCCCGACAATGTTGTCACCGTTTCTGACGATCCAGAATGGCAAGTCGTCGCCGGCGATGTTGGGATTTCGTAGAAAATACCAGGACAGGAAGCGTTGAGTCGTTCTGCGAACTTCGCCGGGGTACGCGAGCTGGAGAAATTTTATTAACTCAGTCAGCTCACCTCTCTGCAGCTGACTGATCTCGAAATTCGCCTGAGCCATAGATGGCCCTTAGGATACATATTCATGCGCGGTTGCACCACCACGAGAACGCCTCTGCCGTCCGGCTGTGGCCCTGCCGGCCGCGAGATGCGGACGAGCCTGTCCGGCAACTGACGACGCATGCAAACAACGGTATTTTGTCTGGCGTCGGAGCCTATGCGAATTCACCCACGGTGCGAACCGGGCCCCCGGCACTCGTTGCCTGCTGGCGCGCAGGTTCGGAACGACGGATCCCTTTAGATTTGTATAGCGGAAGTTGGTGCCCGCGGTGGCCGGGCGCCAGCCGCATGGACGGCGCGCCATTCGCCCGGCGAGGTGCCTTCCCACTGCTGGAAGGCACGAAAAAACGAGTTGGAGTCCTCGTAGCCGAGAAGATAGGCAGTTTCGTTCAATTCAAGGGACGAGTGAAGCAGGTAGTGTTGCGCGAGTTCCCGGCGCGCTTCTTCCATCAACTGCTGGAACTTCGCGCGATCGGCGGTGAGGCGGCGTTGCAGCGTACGGGTGCTCAGGTGTAGTTCGCCTGCTACATCCTGCAACGTTGGCCGCTGGCCGGCGAGCAGTTTTTTCAGAATTCCTTTGACCTGTTCCGTGAGAGTTTTTTGCGCGAGTTGTTGACTGAGTTCGGCTTCAAGTTGCGGCGCGACCATGGCGAGGAGGTCCGCGTTGTGCGTCAGGAAAGGTTGATCGACAACGGCTTTGTCGAAGACCAGAACATTGTGGCGCATGCCGAATTTCACCGGGCACTCAAAGTGCGCTTCGTACATTTTTCGGTGGGATTCCGGACGCTGGAATTCCACGCGTTTCGGGTGAGCAGTGCGGCCCGTTCCGCGCCTGCCAATGCCGACAATCCATGCAAAGCAGACATCGACCAGCGGCGCCGGCTCCGGCTGATCGGCCAGCAGCCACAGAAACTGCACGGCACATTCATTGCCTCGTTCGGCAATTTTTATTTCTTCCGGACAGGTCAACTGTTTGTAGCGCGCCATGCGCTGCAGAGCGTCGCGAAAAGACCGGGTATAAAGCGCCGCGATGGCGATCGGATCATAGCGCTCCACGCGTTCTTCGGTACCCAGCTTGAGGCCAATTCCGGGATCGCCGCTGACCTCCAAGATCGCGCGATAAAGAGCAAACATCTCTTCGGTCGTGACCAGGATTTTGTCCTGGTCAAATAAGCCCATCGGGAGGCCGGCATGCCGCAGAACCACCAGCGGCGAAAGACCCAATTCCTCAAGCCGTCGCGGAAACATGCCCGGAACTCGAAAGCGATTCGTCATGGTCCTCTGAGGATAAACCGGAAGAATCAAACAAGTGAAGCCGTCCCGGCGCCCGCCCTACCGGGCCCGAGTCCAACCACGGAATGAGGACGCCGCCCCTGTCGTCAAAACAAAAAGACCTCGCCCAAATTCAAATCCGCTTAAGCCAAGATTCGGTCTCGCAGGCCGCCGTAGGCGATTGCCCGCACCAGCTCTTTTGCATAAAGATCATGTGGGAACCCGAGTTCAATCCGGCTGGCTCCTTCCAGCGTCTCGAGTTGCTCGGCTGAAAGCGCGAGGTCGAAGCTCGCGAGATTGTCCTGCAGCTGCGTGAGCTTGCGCGCTCCGATGATGGGGATGACCGGCACGGTCCGGTAGCGAAGCCAACTGAGCGCGACCTGGGCCATGCTGCGACCGGTCTGACCGGACACCGCAGCAACGGCCGCGATGACGCGGTCGGTACGTTCGCGCTCCGGCAGGAAGTCCTTCATCATGTCGTTGCTCATGCGGCCCGGTTCCGATGACCCGTGGCTGTGATATTTGCCGGTCAGTACGCCGCCGGCCAGCGGCGACCACGCGGTCAAGCCGAGGTTCAGCGCTTTGGCCATCGGTATGAGCTCCCGCTCGACGGTTCGCTCAATCAGACTGTATTCGATCTGCAACCCGACGAAGGCCGACCACCCCCGCAGGTAGGCCAGCGTGTTCGCTTGCGCGATCCACCAGGCTGGAGCGTCAGAAATGCCGACATAGAGCACCTTGCCTTGGCGAATCAAGTCATCGAGTCCCCGCATGACTTCTTCGACTGGCGTTATCTGGTCCCAGATGTGCACCCAGTAGAGATCGATGTAATCGGTTTGCAGCCGCTTGAGGCTTGCTTCGGCCGCCTGCACCATGCTCTTCCTGTGGTTACCGGCCGCGTTCGGGTCCGTGCCTGGAGCGGCATTGCTGTATTTCGTGGCCATCACCACGCTCTGGCGATGGCCCTTCATGAATTCGCCGAGGAATGCTTCGCTCGTTCCGTTCGTGTAGAAGTTGGCGGTGTCAATGAAATTGCCCCCAGCCGCACGGAAAGCTTCGTACACCTGTCGGGCCTCGTCTTTGGCCGAGCCCCATCCCCAGTCATCGCCGAAGGTCATGGTGCCCAGAGCGGCCTCGGAAACGCGGAGTCCACTGTTGCCCAAAAGTCGGTATCGCATTTGCGTCTCCTTTTTCCGTTACGCTCGGAAGTTCGTTCTTGGCTGGGCGCGCCGCCGCCCGGAGTTTGCTCCAGATAAAGCCCCGGGCGCGGCGTGGCCGTGCGGTTTACTTCAGTGAATCCATGTCGATCACGAAGCGGTACTTCACATCGCCTTTCAGCAGGCGTTCATAAGCTTCATTGATCTGTTGCATCTTGATTAACTCGATGTCTGCGGTGATGCCTTTTTCCGCGCAAAAATCGAGCATCTCCTGCGTTTCGCGGATTCCACCGATGGCGGAACCGGCAATCCGCCGGCGCTTCATCAGCAAGTTAAAAGATTGCAGAGACGCAGGTTTTTCCGGTGCCCCGACCAGGGTCATGGTGCCGTCCAGCTTCAACAGTTGCAAGTACGCATTGAGGTCGTGGTCTGCGGAAACCGCATCGAGAATAAAATCGAAACTTCCCGTGTGTTTCCGCATTTCGGATTCATTTTTGGAGATAACGACTTCGTCTGCGCCGAGACGAATCGCGTCGGCCGATTTATTTGGAGAGGTGGTGAAAAGAACAACGTTTGCGCCAAGGGCCTTGGCGAACTTCACGCCCATGTGACCGAGCCCGCCGAGTCCCACGATGCCCACCTTTTGGCCCTTGCCAACGCGCCAGTGATGGAGCGGCGAGTAGGTGGTGATGCCGGCGCAAAGAAGCGGGGCGGCCCCTGCCGGATCGAGTCCTGCGGGCACACGCAGGACATAGGCTTGGTCAACCACAATGCTGTCCGAATAACCGCCACGCGTTACACCGCCAAGAAATTTGTCCTCACCGTTATAGGTGAGCGTCATGAAATTCTCGCAATACTGTTCTTCGCCGGCAAGACAAGGCGCGCACTTGCGGCAGGAATCGACCATGCACCCGACTGCGGCGATGTCGCCTTCCTTGAATTTCTTGACCTCACGGCCAACTTTGACGACGCGGCCAACGATTTCGTGGCCGGGGACGCAGGGATAGACCGTGGGCATTACCTCTTTCCACTCGTTGCGTACGGTGTGCAAGTCCGAGTGGCACACTCCGCAATAAAGAATTTCGATCTGGACGTCTTGCGGGCGTGGGGAGCGTCGCGCAAATCCATAGGGCGCCAGGCCGGATGACGGGCTCTGCGCTGCAAACGCTTTCGCGGGAAAGCTTTCTGCTTTCTGGGTGTCTTTCGCTGGTTGTTGCGCTGTATCGGTCATCTTTCTTCCTCCATGCTGAACTTCGATGCGTAGTTTAGGCCGACCGGTACGCACCGTCACTAGCGGAACCCGCCAATGTACTTGCAGAACGCGCCATGGACGTTCGCCGTCATCGATAGCCAGCAGCGGGCCATCCGTAGCCACGGTAACGCCGGCTGGG
>DATHFT010000045.1:0-18247 GCA_035317965.1 Saccharimonadales bacterium (SeqCode)
GAACTTGACGCTGACCACAGACAACGGCACGCAATTCACTTCGACGCGCTTCATGCAGACGCTATCGCGGCTGGGCATCACGCACCGCCGAACGGCATATCATCACCCGGAAGGCAACAGCTACATCGAACGGTTCCATCGCAGCTTGAAGGAGGAGGAAGTCTGGGTGCATGAATATCGAAGTTTCGAAGAGGCGCGTGCGTCGATCGGACTATGGATCGAGGAATACAATCACAACCGGCCGCATCAGAGTCTGAAAAATCGAACGCCTCACGAGGCGTTCTTAGCTTGGGAAGCTATACAACTTTCCGAGGCCCCAAATGTTCAGTTCTGAGGGGTGCAGTACACAAGTATCTCGCCGAGTTTTAAAATTCCCATCAAGAGAAGGAACCCGCAAATAAAGACTAAGAAGAGTCCCAACATAACAATTGGCATCGAACGATCTGTGCTGGCTCTCGGGAAGCGGTATGCGAGATAGGTCAGGCCTACAAAACTTATCGTCCAAACTACAGAATTAGCCAGTGATTTCCATTGAAATTGGCTCAATTTTAGTTCGACATGGCCCGGCTTTTGGACCACATCCCATTGAAATGTCTTAGATTTAATCAAGGTCCCAATCGTAATCGAGCTATGTAGTCAGGCCAATGAACTTTTCACTTATTCTCCGTAAACTTCCCACTTCAATGGCTTGCCGTCCGTTTTACTACAACGGCCCCTTCGAACCACCAGACGCAATGAAAAGATGAACACCGACCGCAAGTAGGACCAAGCCACCTAAGATACAGAGCGCACTCGTAACTGTATCCGGCTTCTCCGCATCCTTGCGAAATGCGTGGATGAACAACATCACGCCTATTGCTATAACTCCTCCGCCTCCAGCAATCCGGGCTGTTTCAATGTGAAAGGAAAGCATCATTTGCTCCATAACAATTTGAATTGCTCCACGGTCGCCGGACCATGCCCCGCATAGTGACTATTCGCGAATGCGAAGTTCTCCATCTTCATCCCGCCGCTGCCCAACTTCTTTAGCACTTCGACCCACTTGGTGGCTGTGCTCCCGTTGGCGCTCCGCTTGGCGACATATCTACGACTAATGAATTTTGGCCCGCAAATCAATAATCACGCCTACGGCGATAACCGCAGTGATTAGGAGAAAAAGAAGCCGCAACGCAGCTTTCAGAAGGTATTTGTTTGCAGGCCAGGGTGGAACTCGGTGAGAGATTCAACCCATTCCTTGGGAACCCACATGTGTCCCGTATCATCCGTGGCAGAGCGCATGACGTGAACAAACCATTTCAATGAATGCGGCGCAATTACACACGTCCACCAATTTGTACCTATAGCATCGGCGGGACTGTTTCCGGGGTCTTCATTGAGCGCTACGAGATAGTCCTTGCCTGTGTCGCCGGAAACTATTTCGAGTGCGGGATATTTATTGAAATGCCTGTGAAAATAATCGACCGGGTCAGGTCGAAGAACAACGAAAAATGTCTTGGCATCGCCGGACCATTTCATCATTTTATCCAGCAGCGGAAAGAAGGACTCCAAAAGTATTTCCAAGTCGCCGAAATTGAGACAGACTAGTGACGTTCTCTCGCGGTGGCTATCGATGAAGACACAGGTTTGCGCTTTAAGAAAAACAGAGTCGAACTCTTCAACGCTAGTAATCCAGCGCATATGCCCTCAATTTGAACCTAATGCAATAAGGCTCATCTGCTTAGTATAGACTTCCGACTAGAAGTGACGGGTGCGGGTTAAAGGAAACCGGGGTGGGTGAGACAGCCCCTGTACCGTCGGAGAATTGGGCAGTCGCCTACTTCTCCATCCTTTTCAGTGCCTCGACAAACTTCTCCAGATTCAGCGGATCGTTGCCGGTCGTGAAGTGGCCTTCCAGAAATCTACCCATTTCGAAGACAGCCGTAAGCGACTGGTGAAAACCGTCTGGACGAAGTGAGTCTAAATAAGGATGCTGTCCGATGTGGGCACATCGATAAGTGTCCACGAGGAATAGATGGACACTTCCGAGCTGACAGCCCCTTGTTGAGACACCCAAGCGAGAAGCAAGACGGCGGCGATCGGTCGAAGAGAAGCGACGAATCGTCGAAGAGACGTTAGAGGCCGGGGCATCGGTAGCGCGCGTGGCGCGGCGGCATGCCGTCAACGCCAATCAGGTTTTTTACTGGCGCAAGAAGTATCGCGAAGCACGACTGGGTAAGAGCCAGTCCAGCAAGCTCCTGCCTGTAACTTTGTCAGACATCTCGCGGAGTAAATCCGACCGAGCTGGTGGCGCATCTTCGCCATCGGCTGTCGGGTCGATGGAGATCCAGTTCGCCAAAGGGACACTTCGCGTAGCGGGGAACGTGAATGTAGTGGTGCTGCGCACAGCGATCGAGTGTTTGCTCGGATGATCGGGCTGCCAGCGGGTACGCGCGTTTGGGGTCGCCGCAGGGGTAACAGATCTCCGTCGTGGATTTACGGGCTTGAGTGGAATGGTGCAGACGGCTCTCAAAGAGAATCCGTTTTCAGGCCAGGTCTTCGTTTTTCGTGGACGGCGCGGTGACCTAATCAAGATTCTGTGGTTCGATGGTGACGGGTTGTGTCTGTTCGCGAAAAGATTGGAGCGCGGACGATTCATCTGGCCGCAGGCCACGAGCGGAACGGTAGCACTGACACCGGCACAGTTATCGATGTTGCTTGAAGGAATCGACTGGAGGCGTCCGATACGCAGCTACGATCCGCAAATGGCAGTGTGAAGAAAAGATTTTATTTTTATTTCGCTATTTTCTGATGCATTTTAATCATGCTGTAAAAAAAGTGCGGTATGTTCGCATGCAATGGATGCCGTCACACTTCCGGATCTCGATCAACTCGATTCCCAAGCACTAAAGTCACTCATCCTGGCACTGCATGAGCAGGTCTTCTCGCATCACCAGGAAATCCTTTCGCAGCGCGAGCAGCTCGCTTCGCGCAACGTGGAAATCGAACACTTGAAGCTGCTGATCGCGAAACTACGCCGCCTGCAGTTCGGCCGCTCGTCGGAGAAGCGGGAATGCCAGATCGAACAACTGGAACTGCGGCTGGAAGAACTGGAAGCAAGGCGAACGAAAGAAACAACCGCGGTAAAGGAATCAGCCCCGCCGAGCACTGCGATGCCGCGGCCTGTACGACACCCGTTACCCGTGCACTTGCCACGAGAAGTGCGAAAGGTTCTTCCGAAGCAAGAAGCCTGTCCGGACTGTGGAGGTAAGCTGAAGCATCTTGGCGAAGATGTCTTGGAGATCTTGGAGTACGTTCCGGCCAGTCTCAAAGTCATCCAGTACGTTCGTCCCAAGCTGGCTTGTGCGTGTTGCGATCGCATCGTGCAGGCGGCAGCACCGAGCCGACCGATCGAGCGAAGCATTGCTGGTCCGGGGCTTCTGGCGCACGTGCTGGTATCGAAATACTGCGACCACCTTCCTCTCTATCGTCAATCGCAGATCTACGCTCGTTCCGGCGTGGCGTTGGATCGTTCCACTCTGGCGGAGTGGGTCGGCGGATCCAGCCGGCTGCTTGCGCCGCTGGTGGAAGCGTTGCGACGTCACGTAATGGCGGCAGGAAAACTACACGCGGATGACACACCCGTTCCGGTGTTGGCACCAGGGTTGGGTAAGACTAAAACAGGTCGGCTGTGGACCTACGTGCGCGACGATCGTCCCGCGGGAGACAGCACACCCGCTGCGGTATGGTTCGCGTATTCGCCGGATCGCAAGGGCGAACATCCGCAATCTCACCTGAGCAACTTTACTGGCACACTGCAAGCGGATGGTTATGCTGGCTTTGAGCAGATCTATGCAGCTGGGCGCATTCAGGAAGCAGCGTGCTGGGCGCACGTGCGAAGAAAGTTTTACGATCTCGAGGTTGCGCACAAATCTCCCACTGCAACTGAGGCTTTGCAACGCATCGCGGCATTGTATGCCATCGAAAAAGAAATACGAGGACGTTTGCCCGACGAGCGGCGTGAGGTTCGCAACACGCGTAGCAGACCCTTGCTGGAATCGCTGAAACAATGGTTCGAGGAGACCTTAGGGAAACTCTCGAGAAAATCCGATACGGCTATGGCCGTTCGTTACGCACTCGGACGGTGGGCAGCGTTGCTGCGCTTCTGTGATGATGGCAACATCGAAATCGATAATAATGCAGCAGAACGAGCGTTGCGGGTCGTAGCTCTGGGCAGAAAGAATTTTCTTTTTGCGGGCTCCGATGGTGGTGGTGAAAGTGCCGCGGCACTTTACAGCCTGCTCGGTACTGCTAAGCTAAACGGAATCGATCCCGAAAGTTATCTACGGAACGTGTTGTCGCGCATCGCAGATCATCCGATTAAGCGCATCGAGGAGTTGTTACCTTGGAACGTCGCCGCAAATCTACAGCTCCCGACCCAAGAGGCGGCATAGAAAAAGACGCCGCCACGAACGTTCCCACCAACAGTCTCCCAGAGCTGCCCTACATCGAAGAGACAATCGAACACGGCGGGATCAGCATCGGAATCATTCCTCCTCTCACGGAATGTATCGCCGTAGCCCACGAGGGGCGCCACACGCTAGCCATGCTGAAACGTCAGAAAGGGGAATCTCTGGCACAGTTGTTGTCTCGTCTGGATCTCGCCATCGCCAGAGCTCAAACAGACGATATTTTCACCGACGAGATTAACCCGCCGTCAAAATCGTAGCGCCCCTAGCAGTCGCATCCCTTCGACATAAGACGGCCAGAAACGATCAGAAACATATTTTAGGGGAAATGAAAGTTAGAAAACATGACTATCGCGCTAGATAAAATCCTCGGTGAGCAATTAAGTTCAGTCGAGTTCGTCCATGACTATGTCCAGCTGCATTTCGACGGGCCGACCCTCACTGCCTTCGTGCTACCGACGCTAGATATAGCAGGAAAGACTAGCCGCTTCGGGGACGTTGGATACAGAGACCAGCTGTGTGCCCGAATTGGTCGAAAGGTCGTTCTTGCCCATGTAGTCGAAACGATCGGAGTCATCGTTCGTTTTGACGATGGAGTTGGGATAATCATCTCATTGAAGCCCGAGGACAGTGTCGGACCAGAGGCCGGGCACTTTAGATCTAGTTCTGATATTCGTAGCCCCCTCATGAGTTTTTGAATTGATTGGCAGAGCGTCGACGGGAACTCTCGGGTTTCGGCGGTGCCGATGCCCTCGAGCAACATGGATAATTGTGCGGGCGTCAGGGCCACCGTTCCACTCGGCGCTAGCCTGGTTTCACAAGTACGGTGAGGTCCGGACGCTTACAGACAGCCGCAAGTTCGTAGACTTTGTCTTCCAAAATCCCATCGTGAGTCCACTGGTCTAACATTCCGATTTTGTTCAAAGCGTGGATTCTCAAGTTACGTAAAATAACTGCTTGCGGGTCGCTGTCATCTTGGAGGGTGTCTTTGTAGAAGTTCTGGCCGATCATAAAGCTTCCGCTTTTAGCTTCCTGACCGAGGTCTGGTTGGGATGCCTTCATTTGTTCGACCCGGGCCGCCATCTCCCGTTCCATTTGGAGGGTCGCCTTCAAAGCGGCGGCGGTAACGAGTTTCACTCTTCCGTTCTCGTCGTACGCTGACTGGAATGGGCCTTGTTCTTGGTTGTTCATTGTTCGGGAAACACACCATAAGGTAATTGAGTGGGGTGGTATGGTGCCCTGCCAGAGTCGGGGCGAGTCTGATCACCTTGTGGCACTCTTCCCATTAGGACGGATTTTTAATTTGTCTTGGCCTTCAAAATCCCCGCGCTCAACAACGCCCCAAGCTCATCCCGATTCACCCACTCTTCCGCAATTTTCCCATCCTTCATTCGAAAAATTACAATGGCGTCCCACACCACAGATTTCCCATTCACATCGTAAGTCCCAATCCTCGTTCGCATCTCTCCGGCTCCGGTCGCTCGATGCGTAATTCGCACAACCACCTTATCTCCCGACTGGAAAATGTCATGGACTTCCGTCGCCATTTTCGAGTACGTCGCGTCAATCCTTTCCACCATCCCGCGCAGTCCACCGTCCCCTTTGATGTCACTCGACGCAAAATGAATCACATACTCCGGTTGAAACAAGCTCTCGACCAGATCAGGATTTCTACCGTCCAGCACCTCATGAAAATAGCGGAGAACAACTTTCTGCTCGTCATCGCCCGCCGCAGCCAAAACATGAACTCCCATCACCGCAAGCACAACAAATAGAATCAAACCGCATAAGTAAGTCTTCATAACCCGAAATACTACTCGCCACTCGCCACGCACGGCAATCTGAATCGCAAGAGCATACTTGCAAAAAGAGCGGTGGGTGGAGACGCCCCGCTGTAGTTGGTGAAATTCTCCGAGTCCTTCGGTCGCAGCGGCTTCACCAATCTGACCAGCCAGGCTGGCAGTGAGTTACTTTGGATTTTTGAGAAGGCCATCAACAACGGTCAGAAGCGAATCTGTAGCCACATTCTTGTCCAGTGTCGTAACGGCTCCCAGCAACCTGACGACCTGATCCATTTTCCCTTGCAGGAAACCCGAGACTGCAACTACTTTGAGCTTTGGATATTTGGAGCGAACCACACCTAATACCTCTAACCCATTCACATCAGGCATGCTCAAGTCGAGTATCATCAAATCGAAATTCTTCTTTTCTAGAGCCTTCAGTGCGTCTTTTCCCGAATCGCATTCGACAACGAAGTATCCGCCATTCTCCAATAGGATTCGAAACGCTTTACGATGGTCTGAATTGTCGTCAACAACAAGAATGTTTCGCTCGCTTGATTCGATCATTTGTTCCATTACCCACAATGCTTAGTTACCACATTACACTACCACGACGCGTTTATGGCAAGGTGCCTCAAAGGGTTCCTGAAAGTGGTGAGGCGTATCGACAGTTTCTGGTTGTCGCTGGTCCAGCTTCCGCGGAAGACATGCTCATGAAGGAAAGAGGCTGCACGAGCCAGCGCGATGGTAATCAGTGCACGTAGGTCGATTTGCGGGAGGATGTACCTTTGCACTTGTTCCGAATACAGTCCCAAAGCTCTTGCGGTTTTCGTTTCCCGCTGATTCATGATCCGGTTGCGGTGACGGCTTCGATTTCAGGTGCGACAAGCAGTACGGGAGCAAACAATTGCTTCCACAATGGGCATCATCCTCACGGCAACGCTTGTTGTACATGCGGCTGCAACTGGACGCCTATGGCTCATCCCTCGGGCGCGAAGCCAACGTACCCGCGGCAATATAAGCGCTTGCGAAAAGCGTTCCCGGGGCGTATACCGATTGAAGAGGTTGATTTTATGCCTATAAGCTATCGGGCTTTTCAGAATGGCCCGCAGGATCGCTCGCCCCTTCTTACCGAAGTCATGCCGTTCGGTCGCTACGGTGGAGGGCTTTTAACTGCACATCCGATTGGATTAGTCATCGTCATCGGTCTGCTTATCGTTGGTTTTATAGGAATGCCAGAGGCGCGCTGGTTTCTGACGCTTGCTGTTCCTATGGGGGGCATCTGCGGGCTTTTTCTGTGGCTTCACCATCGTAAATCCAGCCAGTTTTGACGACTGGCCAGAGCCGGGTGTTTTTTCCTGATTTCGTCTCCGAGTATGACCTTCGAAGAAGCAACCCTGGCCGTCTACCAACAAGCGCTCGTCGATAACTTAAAGATCGTGACGCTCGGCGAAGAAACGTATTCCGCCCGTGTAACACCCAAGCAAAAGCTAAAGCAGGTTGATTTTCGATTTCAGGGTAGAGAACTGCGCGGACTGGAGCAGAATCCGGATACGAAGTCGCGGTGGGCCAAGATGGCGCGGGAAGGGAACAAGGTGATGCAGTTTTTAGAGGGCGGAAAATATGTAGCGGTGGTGGTGAATGGAAAGGTGCGCTTGTATGCAACGAGAAAGATGAATTAGATTCTGAAATAGTATCGTAACGATGTCGAGCGAAACCCTTATTTGTGCGCCATTCTTCCTCACTTCGCGGGCAGATACCTCCACAAAGCCGTAAAGCCTAGCCGGTCTTCCTCGTTTTTTTTTGCTTGCTGTTTTCCTTGTTGGAACTTCATGCCCGAACGATCTCTTCAAAACGCTGGGTCGCAGAAAAGCGGCCTTTTCTGGCACCATCGTGGGTCAGGGAGTAGGGAGCCATGACTCAGCCTAAACAAAAGGTGCAAACTCAATTCGGCCGGACCGCAGTCCAGATCTTTGCCGCCAATGAGCGCATGAATCAGACCCTTGTTGAGCATCTTGACCCTACCGCCTGGAGAGCCAAACCGCCCGGCAAAACCCGCACGATCGCTGCGATTTTCACGCACATGCACAATGTCCGCGCCAAGTGGGTCAGGCTTACGGCACCGCACCTGCGGGTTCCACAACGACTCAACCGCGCGCACTGCACGCCGCAGCAGGCCCGTAGGGGATTGGCCGAGAGCGCGGCCCGCTGCGCGGAAATGCTTGCCGAAGCGCTCGGTGGAGGTGGCCGCATCGAAAAATTTCGCAGAGACGGCTGGGCTCCGCCTTGGCCGGTTGGCCCGGAAATGCTGTGCTACATGCTTTCTCACGAAGCCCATCATCGCGGGCAGGTGTGCATGCTCGCGCACCAGCTCGGATTCCCGTTGCCGAACGCAGCGGCGCACGGAATCTGGAATTGGGAAAAGCTGTGGAGGGAAGGCGGTTCGCCTGGCGGCCCCGGCGACGATTCCGTAGGAATCGCTCACGGGTACAAGGCGCCCGGGGTTGGGCCGGCCGGCGACAGGCTAACAAAAAAAGGAAACTGAAAGTGCGGCCTGACATCGCTAGTTCGGCACAAAAAAAGGGGAAGCCCATTGGGACTTCCCCCCTGCGTCGTGCGCACAACTGGCGGGCTAGAGCGATCCGCGAGCCGCGCGTGCTTTTTCCTGGTCGGATTTGCTCACAGAGGCTTCCCCGGTAGAGGAAACATCTTCTGCGTTCGTGCGGCCGAGGATATCCTTGGCGCGCTTGATTTCCTCGGATGTGTCGCAGTGTACGGAAAGAAGAATTCCGCCTTTTTGTAAGCGACCTTCGTACTTCTTCGCTTCAAATTCCGGAATCCCTGCGCCGATCAAAGCGCCGGTTACACCGCCTACCGCTCCGCCAACGCCCAGTCCGGCAAGGCCGGCCATGATGGGACCAGCGGCGATGAACGGCCCGAGGCCCGGGATTGCCAGCAGGCCGACACCTGCCAGGAGTCCGAGCGTTCCCCCGATGGCGCCGCCCGTCGTGACGCCGGCAGCGGCGCCTTCCGGCGCTTTCGTGGCTTTTTCCGTACCAATATTCCGTGTGCCGCTCAAGCTTTCCGGCAACAGAACGGAGATATCGGCGGTGGGGAAGCCCGAGGCCACCAGTGAATCCGCGGCATTTTCGACTGCAGACCGCGTGCTATAAATTCCGAATACTGCTACTTTTTTGTTGTCTGACATTTGCGTGTTCTCCTTTTTATTTCATTGCAAGAATTCATTCAGCTATTTGGCAGGTGCGATTTCCAGCTGGTTGGTGACATTGCCTGCCCCTGCGACCGCTACTGCCTTTGCTTCGAGGTTGGTTTTCTCTTCGCCGGAACGCACCGGTCCGCGCAACGTCACTTTCCCGTCCTGCGCGATGATCTTGATGTTGTGCGCGTAGGTTGAAAGAGTCTTGTCTTCGTGGATGGATTTGCGAATCTTCTGCGCGATCGCTTGATCGGCAGCATTCATCTTCTGGTCGTCGGCGCTGGGAGACTGATCTCGATTCATTTTGGTGTTGTCCGCCGGGGGTTGCTGATCCTGCGGCCAAGGTGCCGGGCTGGCCATCAGCGAAGCTCCCAGGAAAAGGGAACCCAGTGCAAAAACTGTTTCTGATATCACTTTAAAGCGTGTCTTCATGTCGTTTTCTCCTTGTGCAGTCTTGGTTGTGGGAACTCACGAATGGCAAGCCCGTGAACTACGCCCGGGCCGTTCTGACCTTGGCCGCCTTACGTGGCAGCTTCTCGCCTGAATCCGACATCTCGCCTTCTTCGGAATTTGCAGCCTGGACGTTTATGTTCCGGGCGAGCTCGCTCAGTTTCTGATCTGTTTCTTTCTCTTCTTGTTCTGTCTTACCCAGAAGTTCAGCGGCATCTTCTTCGCCGAGGAGTGTGGCGTATGTGCGAACGCATCCATAGGCGGCTATTTCATAGTGTTCGACGCGTTGCGCCGCAGAAATCAGACCTGCGTCGCGCTCGTCATCTGGGATTTTTTCTGCAATCATTTCCGAGCCTTCTTCGATCAAACCTTCCATGCCCTTACACTTCTTGCCCTTCGGGCTTTCTGAAAGAGCCTTAAAGATTTGCTCAAGGCGCGATACATGTTGTTTTGTCTGTTCCAAGTGCTTCTCAAAGCCTGCGCGCAAATCGGGGTCGCTCGCGGCCTTGGCCATCTTGGGGAGCGCTTTGGTGAGTTGCGTTTCAGCGCTGTAGATATCCTTCAGTTCCTCGACATAAAGATGCTTCAGGCGATTTGTATTCATGGGGGTCTCCCGTAGATTTCAAAATTTAAGTGGTCGGCCAAACTCAGGCGAAACAAAGTATTGAATCGCCCACAACGGCGGGAGTCTGGGTGCATCTTCTATTAACGATGTTTGGAAATTCTTAGCTATACAGAGGAGTTTGTAGCGAGGAAAATTGGAAGCTGTATCGTTGCTGAGCGCTCGCTGCTGGCCTGTTATAGCGCGCGAGCAGCGCGGCAAGCGAATGGATGGGCCTTCTATCGAATATGAAACGTGACGTCCTGCGCGCCTTCCCAGAGTATCGTCCGCCCAAACGGGGCCAGGCGCTCCTGACCGTCAATAATTGTCAGAAAGTGGTTTCCCGCCAGTTGTCCAACCTTGCTCGAGAATGTACAGGCTCCGTAAGGTAACAGGATTTCCGGTTCGCTTAAGCCGAATGCGTACAACAGGATTTCGCCCGGCGCCGGGTGACTCGTAAGATTTTCCTGCTTGGCGCGGTGGTTGAATTCCCCCAGCGGAATCCAGCCCGCGTCTCCGCTCCAGCGCGCCTGGATGATCTTCTTTTTGAACGGAAGCAGGGACCGGAACAAGGCGCACGTCTGCGGGGCCAAGTGCTCCTCAAAACGAGCCGTGAACTCGAACAATCCAATGTGGATACGTAAAAGTTCGGCATTCCGGCTTGGATTTTTCTTCAAAGGCTGGTTCAGAATACCGTTGTTTTTTCTCGGCATTCCTGGATTGTAACATTCCAGCTTCGTGAATTTCACAGCACTCCCGGCGCGCCATTCCTCCGCCGTATTTTCTGAAACTCATTGAATTTGAACAGGGGCGGCGATTCTCTGCCAAGAACAAGCTGTCGGACGGACCTGCCAAGGTCGGTGTGAGACACGAAATTAGAGCGCACTGTAACATTTACACCCTTTGGAAGCGTCTAATAAGAGGCAGCCGTACGGAGAGCTTCACCGGGCCGCAATCCAGAAATTTGGCTGTCGGAAGACAAATAAGGACGACCGAATGACTTGCAAGAAGAATCGGGAAAGCGGGCCTTTGTTGTTACTGACCTTCTGCGGCGCGCTCGCGTTTTTAAGCGCCTCCGCCGCTGCGCAAACGCCTTCGAGCACCACGGCGCAAGTCCCCGCCGGTGCGCGCCCCGTGGGAACTATTAAAGCAATTTCGGGGAATACCATTACGTTGGCCAGCGACGCGGGCGCGGACGTAACCGTGCAGGTCCAGGACGGCGCGAAATTCCTGCGCATAGCTCCCGGGCAAACGAGCCTCAAGGACGCGACGGTAATTCAGTTGTCCGACATTCAAGTCGGTGACCGCGTTCTCGTGCGTGGGAAGCTGGGCGATGACGGCAAGACCGTCTTGGCAAGCTCTGTCATTGCCATGAAGCAAGAAGACATCGCGCAAAAACAAGCCAAGGAACGGGATGAATGGCAGCGCCACGGAGTTGGCGGCCTGGTCGGCGCCGTCGATCCGGTAAGCAATACCATCACGATTTCCATGAATTCGCCGGGCGCCACAAAGAATATTGTCGTTCATCTGTCGAAAACTACCGTGCTGCGCCGGTATGCTCCGAGTTCTGTAAAGTTTGACGATGCCAAGCCCGCTCCGCTCGATCAGGTGAAGCCCGGAGACCAGTTGCGAGCACGCGGCAATCTAAGCGGCGATGGAACCGAACTCGTTGCCGATGAAATCGTTTCGGGAACCTTTCGCAACATTGCGGGAACCATCTCGGCGATTGATGCCGTCGCAAACACCTTGACGGTGCACGATCTGGCTGCCAAAAAAGATGTGCTTGTGAAGATCACACCGGAATCGCAGCTTCGCAAGCTGTCGCAGCCGATTGCAGCACGCATCGCGCTGCGCCTAAAAGCCGGCAACGGGGAAGGCGGGGCGGCAGCCGAACCGGGAGCAACACCTTCGCTGGCATCACCAGCAAAGCCTGCTGATCGAACTGCGGCGCGATCGGGCGCCGCTCCAGAAGGCCGCGGCGGAATGGGGCGCCAGGGCGCACCGGATTTGCAGCAAGCTATTTCACGCATGCCCGCCGCGACCCTCGCGGACCTGCAAAAGGGTGACGCCGTACTGCTGGTTGCAACGCAAGGAATACAAAATGGTGAAGTTACGGCCATTACCCTCCTCGGCGGCGTAGAACCAATTCTGGAAGCTTCACCGCAGAGCAGTGCATCCACCATTCTTTCTCCGTGGAGTCTCGGCAGCGGCGCACCCGGAGGCGAAGCTGGCAATCCGTAAACGCAAGATCGCACGATTCATAAATTTCAATGCTCAGGAGAAGGAATGAACGCCCGGTCCGGACTTAAGTGCATTTTTCTTGTAATTTTCATCTTCAGCGCTGCTTTCTTGCCAACAGGACTGAGTGCGCAGTCAACCACCGGCTCGCTTCACGGCACGGTTACTGACGCTTCTGGAGGCGTGGTTGCCAATGCGACAGTTTTACTCACCACTCCCGACGGAAATTCCGTGGATGTTACCACCGGCAAAGACGGGCGTTACGAGTTTAAATCGCTGGTACCGGGCAAATACACGGTAAAAGCTGTAGCGCCAAATTTCGCACTTTTTACGAAACCGGATCTGGTGCTCACTGCCGGACATTCCCTGACGGTGGATATCACGCTCGCGATCGAGCAGCAGTCGCAGAAAGTCGTTGTCACGGATACCAATACCGCCGTGGATGTGGACCCGGCCAGCAACGCCGGAGCGATCGTGCTTAGGGACAAGGATTTGGAAGCTCTTTCCGACGACCCCGACGAGTTGCTGACAGAATTACAGGCGCTGGCAGGGCCTTCGGCCGGTCCCAATGGTGGGCAAATTTACATCGATGGTTTCACCGGCGGCGAATTGCCACCCAAAGCTTCGATTCGCGAGATCCGTGTCAATCAAAATCCCTTTTCAGCGGAGTACGACAAGCTCGGCTACGGACGTATTGAAATCCTCACCAAGCCGGGAACCGACAAGTTTCACGGCCAAGTGATGATTAGCGGAAATACCGCGGGTCTCAACTCCCGCAATCCGTTTGAACGTTTTCCTGACGGGGAAACGCCACTTGGCTATCATTCGACACAATTCAGCGCGAATGTAGGCGGTCCCCTGGGCAAAAAAGCGTCGTTCTTTCTTAATATCGAGCAGCGCAACATCAATAGTCTTGCGGTATCCAGCGGACAGACCGTCGATCCCGCAACGTTGGCCATCATTCCCTTCAGCGCTTCCATCGACAATCCGCAAACGCGCACCAACATCAGCTCGCGCCTTGACTACCAACAGTCTGCCAGCAACACGATGACGTTGCGTTACCAGTTTTTCCGCAATACAGAAACCAATGACGGAATTACCACCTTCAGTTTGCCGACGCAGGGTTTCAATTCGGAAGGAACCGAGCACACCGTGCAGTTCACGGACACCAAAACCCTGAGCCCCCGCGTCATCAATGAGACCCGCTTTCAGTTTCGTCGAGAAGAGGACGGCGCCGACCCCATAAGCACACTTCCATCAATCGACGTGGCTTCCGCAGTAACGTTGGGGGGGAACCTCGGCGGCACCAGCGACAGCACGAACACCAACTACGAATTGCAAAATATCACGTATTGGACAGCCGGAAAGCACGCCCTGAAGTTTGGCGGCCGGGTGCGCGTTACCGACTTGTCGGTATCTTCAAATAGCAGCTTCAATGGCGTGTACACGTTCTCCTCGCGGCTCGCTCCGAACTGCACTCCGAGCGATACGCAGAGTTGCGAAATAAGTCCCATCGAGGCCTACCAGTTGACCCTGCAGGGTGTGGGTCCTGGCGGTGGCGGCGGCGCCAGTTACTACGCTGTCAGCCACAATGATTTGGGCCGGGCTGCCGTCGGAGTTCGCTATGCTGACGCCGGTTTGTATTTTCAGGATGATTGGCGCATTCGCCCGAATATTACACTGAGCGCCGGGTTGCGTTATGAAACACAAAATGAAATCGGCGACCACATGGATTTTGCTCCCCGGCTCGGACTGGCATGGGGAATTGACGGCAACGCCAAGAAGTCCGCCAAGACGATTCTACGTCTTGGCTATGGCATCTTCTATGACCGGTTTACAGCGACTTTGATTCAAGAACAGGACTTGGCGAATGGACTCATCCAGCAGCAACTGCTAATCAAGAATCCGATTTTTTTTGACCCAACACAAACCGTCATTCCCACCGGCACAGCAACAACGCAGCAGACCACCTACCAGGCAAATAATAACTTACGAACCCCGTACACCATACAATCCGGCGTCACGCTCGAGCGCCAGCTGACGAAAGTGGCCAATCTTTCTGTTACCTACCTCAATTCGCGCGGGGATCACCAGTTTTACACGAAGTATTTGAATCCTCCGCAGGCAAACCAGACGGCACCGGACACGATCCTGTATGAGTTCGACTCGGGCGGCACCTTCAAGGAGAGCCAAGTAATCATCAATAGCAGTATCCGTATGGGCGCAAAGCTATCCCTGTTCGGCTACTACACGCTGACTTACGCTGACAGCAACACCGGAGGTCCCAGCAGCATTCCCTCTGATCCGTTCGACATCGATCAAGACTATGGCCCTGCGGCATTTGACGTGCGCCACCGCCTGTTTTTCGGCGGTACGTATGGCGGCCCCTTCGGACTGCGCTTCAGCCCGTTCATGATCGTAAGTTCCGGAAGTCCTTTTAATATCACCACCGGGCAAGACCCTTACGGCAACGCGGAATTTAGCGCGCGCCCGGCGTTTGCCAGTTGCGCCGACGCCAGTACAGCCGGTTCCAGTATCGTGAGCACTCCGTATGGGTGCTTCAACACGCTCCCTGCCACGGGTGCCGCACTCATTCCCGTCAACTTTGGAACGGGACCGAATCATTTCAACTTTAATTTGCGGGTCAGCAAAACATTTGGGTTCGGCGCAAAAAAGGAAGATCAGTCGGCAAGTCAACGGGGCGGCGGGCCCGGAGGTGTTGGCACCTTTGGTCGCGCTGGCGGACCCGGCGGGCCTGGAGGTCGCGGCGGCCGTGGTGGGGGAGGGGGCCCCGGCGGTGGCGGTGGCGATTCAACGGGTCGTCGATTTAACCTTACGGCCAGCGCATCGGTGCGCAATTTGTTCAACAACGTCAATCTGGCCAATCCGATCGGTAACTTGAGCTCACCGCTTTTCGGCCAGTCAAATGCTATTGGCAATACGGCTGCCTACAATCGCCGAATCGACCTGCAGCTCACATTCACTTTCTAAGAGCCCCCGAGATCCGCGGACGAGTGCAGCGGGACCATGGACCGCGGTGTCGTCCGCGCCTTTGAAACGATCGCTTGCCCCTGCTGTCGGGATACACTACTGTTTCTTGGTAACCATCCAGTGCCTGTGACTGCCTTCTGGCATTCGTCTCAGGAAAATAATCGGGAGACAGCGGTGAGTGACGAGAAGCGCGACCTCGAGTTGGGGATGAAAACCCCCATTCGGAGGCGGGATTTTCTCAATGGCTTTGGTTTGACCGTAGGCGCGGCGCTGGCCATGCCTCAGGAAGTTTGGGCTGAAGGGTTTGGAATGCCCGTTATGCACGCGGACGCCGCCGGCGCCCGGTACTATCCCCCGTCCAAGACGGGCTTGCGCGGCTCCCACGACGGGTCCTGGGAAGTGGCGCATGAAATGCGCGACGGCCGCAAATGGGATGAGGGCGGGCAAGACTCCGATCTTTACGACTTGATCGTGGTCGGCGGAGGCATCAGTGGACTCTCGGCCGCGTATTTCTATCGCAAGCATTCGCCCAAGGCCAAGATTCTAATCCTCGACAACCACGACGATTTTGGCGGGCACGCCAAACGCAACGAATTTCAATCCGGTGGCCGGCTCTTGATCGGTTATGGCGGCACGCAAACCATTGCGGGTCCTGGTCTGTACAGCGCAGAAGCCAAGAGTATGTTCAGCGAACTTGGCATCGCGACCGATCGCTTCAACAAGTATTTCGACCAATCTTTCTTTTCATCAAGAAGCCTGGAGCGCGCAACCTTCTTTGACAAGGAAACCTTTGGCGCTGATCGCCTGGTGAAAGACCGCGGAAAAATTCCGTGGCCCGAGTACCTGGCCAAGACTCCCTTGTCTCCGGGTGCGCAGAAAGACATCGCCCGGCTTTTTACCGACAAAGTGGACTACCTTCCCGCCATGAATCCTGCGCAGAAGAAAGTCTATCTCGCGCGGACGAGCTACAAAGATTTCCTGTTGAAGAATGCCGAGGTCGGTCCGGACGTAATTCCGTTTTTTCAGAAATCGACCTACGGCTTATACGGCGTTGGAATCGATGCCGTCCCCGCTGGCGACCTGGCGGGCCTGGGCTTTCACCCCGGTTTCGCCGGAATGGACCTGTCCGGTCCTCCGGGACCCGGCATTGGGCTGGAAATCACCCGGCAGCATTCGCAAGAACCATACATTCATCATTTTCCAGACGGCAACGCCTCGGTCGCGCGATTGCTGGTGCGGGCGCTCATACCATCGGCAGCCCCGGGCGACACGATGGAAGATATTGTCCTCGCAAAAATGGACTATTCGAAACTCGACGAAGCGGCCTCTTCCATTCGTATTCGCCTCAACTCGACAGCAGTGCACGCCGTAAATGTGGGAACTCCGGAGCAAGCGAAAGAGACAAAAATCACGTATATCCGCGACGGCAAGCCAAGCACGGTACGCGCGCGGGCCTGCGTACTGGCTTGTTGGAATATGGTGATCCCGTATATGTGCCCTGAAATGTCCGACAAGCAGAAAGAAGGTCTCGCCTACGGCGTCAAGGTTCCGCTGGTTTACACCAATGTGCAGCTGAGAAACTGGAAAGCCTTCGACAGCCTCAAAATTTCAGGCGCGGAATGCCCCGGCAGTTTCTATGAAGGATTCACGCTCGATTTTCCGGTCAGCATGGGCGGCTATAAATATCCGGAAAAGCCGGAAGACCCCTGCGTCATTCATTTGGAGCATGTCCCGACCGAACCCGGGCTGGCAGCCCGCGATCAGCAGCGTGCCGGACGCATGAAGCTGTACACCACGAAATTCGAAACGTTCGAACGCAACGTTCGCGAGCAACTGGGCCGGGCTCTTTCAGCGGGCGGTTTCGATCCTGCCAAAGACATTGAAGCCATCACCGTCAATCGCTGGCCGCACGGCTACGCGTACGAATACAACTCTCTCTATGACCCGGAATGGCCTGCAGCACAATCCCCTTGCGAAATTGGACGTCAGCCATTCGGTCGCATCCACATTGCCAATTCCGATGCGGGCGCCTTTGCCTACACAAACGAAGCTATCGATCAGGCTTGGCGTGCGGTCGAGGAAATTGCTGCGGCCAAGGGCTGAATCGAACGGGGAGGTCGCGAACCGGGAAGCGGCTCCTGCGCGTTCCGCCACTTTTACGGGGCGGCGGATTTGTAGACTTCTCCGCCTTTCATCACAAATACCACTTTCTCCATCCTCGTGATGTCGGCCAGAGGATCACCATCGACGGCCACGATATCGGCAAACTTACCCGTTTCAATCGTCCCGATATCCTGGCTTTTCCCAATCAGCTCGGCCCCGTTGACTGTTGCGGCGCGCAACGCTTCAATCGGAGTCATTCCGCCGCGCACCAGCGCGCCAAATTCTTTTGACACGAAATCCACATCGTCGTCCACGCCATAGGCAATCTTGATGTGATGATCGAGCGCCCGCCGAAACGCCGGCCCTTGTTCCTTCATGATGGCCACGCCTTTTGCAAAGCTCGCCGGGTCGCGCCCTTGCG
>DATHFT010000046.1:0-29339 GCA_035317965.1 Saccharimonadales bacterium (SeqCode)
ATCTTTGTCCCGCCCAATCGACTTGAATATGACCGGTGTTCCGATCTCTCCGGCTTCAATGCGTTTCATAGCCACGGCGTACGCCGGGTCATACCGCCGCATAAAGCCCACCTGTAAACGCACGCCTGCGCTGGCTACGGCGGCGAGGATTTCCTGGCCCTCCACAAGACTTAGCGCAATCGGTTTTTCACAGAGAATATCCTTGCCGGCAGCAGCGGCGAGTTTTACTGCGGATGGGTGAAACCGGTCGGGCGTGGCAATGACGACCGCATTGATTTCCCGGCACTCCAGCATGGCTTCTAGGCTGTTGAATGACTTGTCAATTTCCAGTTCCTCGGCCACCTGGCGCGCGCGCCCTGCGGAAACATCGGCGACGGCAACAAGCTGCGCGTTCGGCACCAGCCTCCGCAAGTTCTCAGCATGACGCTGGCCCATTTCTCCAACGCCCAGAACTCCGACTCCCAATTTGCGCATCGTTCCCTCGGTCGTTCGCGTTCACGTCCGCCAGCCTGCAGCGCCCGAATCTCGTCTAGAGTTTGTCCACAACTCCGTGCAAATATTTCAAGCTCGCGGCCGTACTTTCGGCGGGCCGAATCGTTGGATCTCCAAATTTCACGTCTTGCTCGACGACCAACCAGCCCGAGTAGCCGATTTTCGCGAGCGTTTCAAAAAAAGCCGCGAAATCGATATTACCCTCGCCGATGATGGTAAAGACCTTGTGCTCAATGGCCTCTTCAAACGTCCATTTGTTGAGTCGAGCCCTTCCAAGTACGTTTGCGTTGCAATCCTTGATATGAACAAAGCGCAGCTTGCTCTTGAACTTTTCCGCTTCTTGGACCGAATCTCCCTGCCCGTAAACGCAGTGCCCGGTATCCAGGCACAATCCGACACTCGTGTGCGAAGTCGCGTCGAAGAATCGCTCGCATTCCCCGGGCGTTTCCACATACGTGGCAACATGGGGATGAAATACCAAATCAAGCCCGTATTCCTCGGCAACTTTTTCCGCGTCGGCCACAATTGTGCCGACATGCTTCCATTGCGCCGCATTGAGAGTCGGGCAATCTTTTTCGTTTGCCCGACCGGAAAAGCTGTTCCGAGCGTCCGACTGATCATCGGCGAGTACCAGAAAAGGCGCCTTTAGAGCGGCCAGCAATTCCCCCACTTTGCGGATGCGCTCGAGAGCAGTCGTCCCGGCATGGGGATCTGTGAGTTTGACGGGAACAAAGGAACCCAGCAGTTTCATGTTTCGTTTCTGCAGCTCGAGTTGCAGCACATCTGGATCGGTCGGGAAGTACCCGTAGGGGCCCAGTTCGGTGGCCGCGTACCCCCCGGCAACCATTTCATCCAGCATCTTTTGGTAGGACTGTTGCCAGGACGGCCCCGGATAGTCGAGGACCCCCCAACTGTCGGGTGCTGAAGCAAACAGGAACTGTCCGTTCCGCAGCGCCATACTCTTCTCCTGGTAGCAAGAAACAATATTCTAAACGATTATTTGAAGACCCCTTATAGTATTTTCCGGCGCGGCATGTCAAGGGTCTGCCCGCAAGTCTGGTTGATGCAATCCTGCGCAGGGAAACCAGTCTGGTTAGCCCGCCACCGCGACCCCATGCAAAATGAGGCGCTTCTCGGCTTTCCTGCGATCAATAGCAAATTAAAGCAGTGGGAAATTCACTGAAGCCCGACTCGCTCCTGTGGGCCAGAGGGATGTTGGGTTGACCAGCCGTGAAAAACTCCGCCAAAGGTCAGGATCGAGATTCATTCTAGGTTTCTAAGCGTTTTGACAGCAAGCCCCAACGGCGCGCCCCGGGTGCCCCGAGCGGTTTTCGGTGGGGTGTCCCTGCCCTTCCCTGCCTGCAATTTCCAGCCTCTCACTGGCCGTTTTAATGCCCCGTTTAGGTTCGTCTCAGTATCCTGTTGGCCATCTCCATCGACTGAAGGATGAATCTTGTGACGTTCAGAATTGCCCATATTCTGAAATCGGCTAAATGCCACGAGCTCGTACTTGCGGCGCTCTTCTTCTTTGTCACCAGCTGCGCCACTGGCGCGCCGCAAACCCTGCCCACAGCTCATTCCTTTTCCGGAATAGTCCTGGATCCTTCGTCCTCGGATGTAACCGGCGCGCAGGTGACGCTTTTCGACATGAACGAATCGGTGGTGGGTTCTACGACCACGGACCGTTTCGGCTTGTTCTTTTTCGACAAACTTGCCCGCGGCCGGTACCACTTCGTGATTCGCGCCGAGGGATTTCGGGAATCTTCATCCGAGGTTACGATCGGTCCGAAGCCATTGCCGCCGCTGCGTATCACACTGGTCATCTCCGTCATAAACGAAACAGTCAGCGTGGCGGGTGGCGAAGGAATTCCGCAGGTCTCGACCGAAACTTCGGAAAATCAAAACGCCAACTCGGTAACGCGCGATGCCCTCGATCGAGTTCCCGTGTTCGACCAGGACTACATAACACTCCTTTCCCGGTTCCTCAGCGAGGACGCGATCGGTACAAACGGTGTTTCACTCGTCGTAAACGGCGTCGAGGCGAACGGCCCTGGTGTTTCGCCTTCGGCAATCCAGGAAGTAAAAATCAACCAGAATCCCTACTCCGCACAATTTGCCCGCCCGGGTCGGGCGCGACTGGAAATCATCACCAAGCCCGGTACGCCACAGTTCCACGGAAGCGTAAACTTTCTCACGCGGAATTCGGCCGTCGACGCCACGAACTATTTCGCCACGACCAGGCCCCGAGAAAGCCGCTACTACGAAGAGGGCTCCCTGTCCGGCCCGCTTGGCCGAGACAAGAAAAATTCATTTCTCCTTTCCCTGGAGCAGGATTCTGACAATTTGCAGAATATCGTCCACGCGTTTGGCCCGAATGGCACCTTCATTGACGACAATGTTGCCGCGCCCCAGCGACATTTCTTCGGTTCAGCCCGGGCCTTTCACGATTTCGCCAATGGCGATCAGTTTTGGATGGCGTATTCCTATGAGGCGCAAAGCCAGAAAAACCAGGGCGTTGGCGGTATGGTCTTGCCCGAAGCGGGCTTCGCGACGAAAAGCCGCGAACATGAAATCAATATCGGCTATCGCCGTATTCTTTCCGCCCATTGGCTCAATCAACTTCGTTTCCTCGTCGGCCACAACGACGAGCCGGTCATCAGCAACATCCAGTCTCCGCAACTGATCGTCGAGGGATATTTCACAGGCGGAGGCGCTCAAGCCGATTCAAAACGCACGGAATCGCACGTCGATGGCACTGATTTCCTAACCTACGCAGGGGGACGACATGTCCTTTCCTTTGGCGTGGATGTACCAGACATCAGTCGGCGCGGTGCAGACGACTTCAGCAACGCGCAAGGCACGTACACTTTCGCCGATATCGGCGCGTACGTGGCCCGGCAACCGTCGGCGTTCCGGATACAAACCGGAAATGGCCATCTGGTCTTCTGGGAGAGAACCGTTGCAGGATTCATCGAGGACAGTATTCGCGTGCGGCCGAACTTCTCCGTCACTCTGGGCCTGCGCTACTATTTTCAGAATTTCTTCCACAACGACCCCGACAACTTTGCACCGCGTGTGAGCTTTGCCATCGCACCTTCCGCAAAGAGTAAAACCGTGTTTCGCGGAGGAGCGGGCCTCTTCTATGATCGCTCCGGTCCGCGGCCGGTGGCGGACTTACTACATTTCAACGGCCGGGATCTGCTGCGATTATTGCTTCCACTCGGGACTGGTGACGCGATTCCCTTTCCCGTGCTTCCCTCTGAGCTAGCGGGCGTCCCCACGAGCCTGGTCGTTCTGGACCCGCAATTGCACATTCCTTATATCTTCCAGTTCAGTTTCGGCGTGGAACGTCAAATTACGGCGAAAAGTACGTTCAGCGCGACGTATGTCGGCAATCGCGGGATCGATCTATTCCGATCCGTCGACGCCAATGCTCCAGTTCCCCTCAACTACGCTGCGCGCCCCGATCGCGAGTTCGGTCAGGTGCGAACGATACAGTCAGACGGCTATCAAAAAGGAAATTCTCTCGAACTCACATTCCGCGGGAGACCATCCCGGCTCTTCGCCGGCCAAGTGCAATATACCCTGGCAAAAACCTACAACAACAGCAGCGGAGTGATGTACTTCGCGGGGAACAGCAACTTTCCCGCGGCGGATTGGGCGCGTTCCGCCAATGACCGACGACACAAATTTGATCTATTGGGCACCTTTGAACCAACCGGCCTTTTTTCAATTGGAGTTGCGTTGCAGGCCTACTCCGGTAAACCAGTGAACGTTACCACCGGCGACGAT
This sequence comes from Saccharimonadales bacterium (SeqCode), assembly GCA_035317965.1. Lineage (GTDB taxonomy): Bacteria > Acidobacteriota > Terriglobia > Acidiferrales > UBA7541 > Acidiferrum. Next base: position 4,285 of record DATHFT010000046.1, read on the forward strand.
GCCAATGGTGACGGCATCTTTAACGACCGCCCGGATGGCGGGCTCGCTCCCCGAAATTCTCTCCACGGTCCCGGTTTTCTCAATCTCGACCTCAATCTCCAGCATGACTTTCACCTGGGTAGGGAGAAAAAGGGTGGCCGCCAGCTGACGGTGGCCTTCAATGTCTTTAATGTTCTGAACCACCCGAACTTTGTGACCTACAATGGGGTGATCGGCACGGATCCTGCACAACCGATTCCGAGTTTCGGAACCCCTTCGGCCGCCGAGCCGGCGCGACGGTTGCAGCTCAATTTCGAATTCAAGTTCTGATGTTCGTGCTCCATTGTGAAATGCAAGGAATCCGATGACCTTCAGAAACCTTCACTTTTCCGAGTACGAGAAACGCTTGTCACTGTGGTTGGGCGCTTCCTTTTTGTTTTTGGCGATCTTCCTGAAAATGACGTCCGAACTGGTTGAGAATGAAGTCCAGGGCAGGGACGCCCTCATTCTCGCGGCAATCGCTTCGGTGAGGCGGCCCTGGCTCACAGGCATCGCCATGGACCTAACGGCGCTCGGCTCCATGACGCTGGTAACGCTGATTTCTCTGATCGCACTCTGCGTTTTGCTTTTGCTTCGAGACCGTTTAGCCGCCTCGCAACTCGTGCTCAACTCGGCTGGGGCGGCGCTGCTGACCATGCTTACCAAGAATCTTATCGAACGAACCCGTCCCGAAAATGTTGAACATCTGGTGCACGTCAGTGGTTTTTCCTACCCGAGCGGCCACTCACTCGTTGCCGCTTCGCTTTATCTTACAATCGCCATACTGACGGCCCATCATCTACCGACCTTGCAAGGTCGCGTCCTGCTGTTCTGCATCGCCCTCGCGGTCGTTTTCCTGGTAGGTATGTCCCGAATGTACCTGGGCGTGCACTATCCGAGTGACGTCGCGAGCGGTGTTTCGCTGGGAGCCGCGTGGGCACTCCTGCTGGCGGCCGGATTCTCGACAAGCACGCGTCGCCGAGCGCCGCAAGCGCGCGCCTGAGGCAGACGACGACAAGCGCAGCCGGCGGCGTCCTCTCGAGCGCGCATCAACGCTACGATTGTTACTTCTCAAATACCCACAGGGAAATTGCCGCGCCTTCGCGGGCAGGAACCAGCAACCGCTGGGTCTTCTTGTCCATCGTCATGGTCTTTGAACCCTGCGCCGTCGACAGTACGTCGAGAGCCGAGTAGCTGTCGGCCGCGTCTTGATGGAAACCGTATACGTGGCCGTCGCCGGTGGACGAGAAAACGATCTTGGACGTCGGATCGAAAACGGAAGCGTCAACTTTATCGCCAATGGGGTAGCTGGCCACAACTTTTCCGTTCTCGCTGTTGACGACGGCGAGCAAATGGCTCCGACAGCCAAGGAATAAGCGGCTATTCGCGTCGTCGAACGCCATGCTGGATGGCGCTGTACAGGGTGCAACGGGCCAGCGGTTTTTCACTTGTAAGGACTTGGCATCGATACGCAGCAATTCGCTCTTGTCCTCGAGATTAACGAATACGTTGCCCTTGCCGTCGGCCACCGTGAACTCCGGGCCGCCACCAAGCGCAACCGTTCCAAGCACTTTATTGTCCCGGGCATTGATTACCGTCGAACTTTCGCTGTCACCGTTCATGGCGAACACGCGCTTGGTGGCTTCGTCGTAGACAATCGCGTCCGGTTTTTTGCCGACCTTGACCTCGGCAATCTTTTCTAAAGACTTAAGGTCGAAAACAGCGACCGAGTCGGATTGGCCCGCTGTGATAAATCCATGGCCGAACTCCGGCGCAACCGCTATACCGTGCACTCCGGAAAGGCCTGCGACCGTGCCGACAATCTCGAGGCTATCGGCATCCAGAACCACGACTTGCGTCGCGTGAGAAACATAGATTCGCCGCGCACCACTGTCCACGGTCAGGTAGTCCCAACCACCGCTTCCGGGTAGTGGCACCTTCTTTGAAACTTGATAGCCAGAGGGCGTGGCTCCGAACAACAGGAAACTCAAGATTGCCAAAATATTCGCGTATTTCATCTAATTCACCCTCTCCAGATCGTAATTTGCAACATTTGAGGCTTGGCCGTGCGGGCGCGGCCGTTTTCAGTGACAACTGCCGCTGCCTCGGTCGGTAAAGGTTTTTCCCGCTTCCGGTATGAACTGCCAGTCGTAGCCGCCGGCGCGCAATGACAACTTCAAGACGCCAAAGGTATCCGCGTTTCGGATTTCACTGTTGGCATGCGGTGCGCTGAAAGGACGATGATTCTTGCCACCGGTGCCCACCACGAACTCGCGGATCCCTCGCCTGGTGTCAGCCTTGCCGTCAGGATCTTGCGGCCCGAACCGTTCGTAGTCATGGTCGTGACCATTCAAAATCACGTCGGCATTTCCGTCGTATAGCGCTTGGACGAGTGGCTTCATCTCGGGATCATCACCGTGCTTGCCACCGGAACTGAACAGCGGTTTGTGAAAATAAGCGAGCGTGCAGGCACTCGGATGGGCCGCAAGATCCGCGCGGAGCCACTTCTCTTCACGAGACCCGGGACCACAACCTCCCACTTCCACGCACTCACTGTTTAAAGAAAGGATGTGCCAGGCTCCGAGATCGTAGCTGTAGAAGCCGTCTCTTGAATCGCCTGCGGCTTTGCCAAAGTAATCGAAATAGTAGGCCGCATCTTTTGAATGGAATTCATGATTTCCCACCGCAGGCCTGGTGCGGGCCTTCACCCGGCCCCAGGTCTTGTCGTAGCAGGCGAAGTTTTCTTTCGTTCCGTCCGGATACGCCAGGTCCCCGATGGCAACGACCGTTCCCGGCACTTTTTCAAGAAGTTTGGCCGTGGCTTCAGCTCCTGTGGTATCCACACAGTCGGCAATGTCTCCCGCTCCCACCAAAATGACCGGCTCCGACAAACCGGAAACTGCTTGTTGATTCCGTGCCCCGTTCAGAAGCAATGAGCTGCCAAGTCCTAAGACTGCGACCAGGGAGACGCCCAGTACCTTCAGTTTCATTTCCAACCTCGCTGACAATTTACCCGTGGAGTTCTTGAAGCCTGACTGGCCTGTAGACGAGACTCGCTATTTTTCATGCACCGGTGACCAGCGAAGACCGATGCCAACCGTTGGAGTGTAATATTCCCGCTGGATCAGGTACTGGGGGCTTCCGTTGTAGAAACCAAATACTTCATTGTTAAGGTTCAAGCCGTACACAACCGCCGTGAACCCTTTTGCCAAACGCAGGCTTCCCTGGGCATCCACTTGAAAGTGCGCGTACAGATACGTGTCGCTGTTGGGTCCCTTTAGGCCTCCGGGGGTCGGCTCGTGATCTCCGTTCGGATCAAGCCCAGCAACGTATTGGTAGCCAAAAACGCTCGCAGCGTTATACGTCAAACCCAGACGCAGCGAAATGCGGCCGCGGTCGTAGGTAGGACTCAAATTCCAAGTATGGGGAGCCTGCCGAAGCAGATGCGGATGGTCGATGCGATCAAACAGACCAGTCGTCCCGGAATCCGTATAACTGTAGTTGGCCGACAAGCCTAAACCGGTCCAGATGCCGGGAAGAAAGCTGAAGTGCTGAATGTAGGAGATCTCAAAGCCGTACAGATGTGCGCCTCCCGCATTGACGGGCTGAGAAACCAGATAATTTTGATTGGGAAAGCCAGGTCCGGGCGTAAATGTCTCCCGGAACGACTTATTGACGATCGGTTCGTAAAGATTCTTGTAGAAAACGCCCGCCTCAATTTGACCGAACGGTTTCAAATAGTGCTCAAAGAGCAGGTCGAAGTTATCAGCCGTTTCGGCCTTAAGGTTTGGATTTCCGAGCGAGACCGTACTGGTGTTCGCCCCATTCAAGGAGACCGAAAGGGACTGAGCGATGTCCTGCGGATCGGGGCGGGAAAATCCACGGCTATAGACCAAACGAAAATTCGAATCGTCGGTGACTGCGTAACGCAGCGAAGCGCTGGGCAGGACCTTGATATACGATCCACCCGCTTTGAATGTTAGCCCTGGAGGTATGGGAGGAGTGGTATCGGATGAGCCTTCGTCCCAGCTCAGTGTTCGGAGATCGGTTCCTTCGATTCGCACGCCAGCAATAAGTCGAAATCTGCTGCTCAGATCGATGGTGTTCATCACGTACCCAGCGGACACTTTCTCCACGAAGTTAAAGTTTCCAGAGTTTCCGCCGGAGGTATCGGTCAAGTCAAAGTTGCCGGTGTTTGCCAGAACAAAGTTCCGTACTTGAAAAAAATCGGCATTAGGCCCCAATTTATAGGAGCCTCCGTAATAATTGCCATTCGTAAACGAATTGGGAAAAGCCGAAAGCAGGGTCGGGTTGGTTATGAATGAAGAATCACCGCTGGAGTCGGCCGGATCCGTCGTGGTCTTCGCATCGTAGGTGAGGTTGAACGTGCTATCGAACTTGTGGGCATTGCGGAATTTTCCGCCAATTTCGATTGTCGCCAGACGAGAACCGAGGTGATACCGCTTCGCCGCGGCTCCTGCAAATTGCAGGTTGAGTTGAGCCGTTTTTCCGTAGTCCGTGCTGAGGTCAGAAATTGCCAAATTATCAGGATTGTAGGCTTCACTGAAACAAGCGGCGTTCCACTGGGGCCTATAAATTGCCGTGGTCGCGCCGGGATCATATTGGCAGGCGGAGGTGAATGTGAATGGACGCGGAACGGAAAAGTCCGCAGTTCCGTATCCATTGTTGGACATTCGTGAACGGGATACCGAAACATCCCACGTGTACCAGGTGGTGGTGCGGTCTACTCGGCCGCCTATCACGACACTCCCGATGGCATAGTCCGGACGGCGAATCGAAGTGTTGAACGATGGTGGGCCTCCATTGCCATTCAGCAGTCCGGCTCCCTCCGTGTTGTCGTTGAGCGAATAAACCCAGCGGTCTCCATAGTTCTTGAAATCCGAATAGAGACCCCGAATGTAAATACTCGAACTATCACCGATCTTGTAGTCGGCACTTCCAGCCAGTCCCCAACGGCTACGGTTGTAACGGTATTCGCGCAGGTCTTGCGAATCAAAATAACGCGGCGAACCGGGAAGCGAACTGGCAATATCCGGCACCGGTTCTACGTCGTCAATCCCGCGGCCATTCCAGTCGTAGGAGCCACCGATCAAGACGCCGAGGCGCTTTTCCTTTCCAAAACGCTGCCCTACGGTTGCTGTCGATTCATAATTTGGACGGCCACCCAGAATCGGGCTATACCCGCCTAAGCCGTAAAGCGCAACGGTGGGACGTTCTCCGGCCGTTTTTGTGACCAGATTGACGGTACCTCCGATACCATCTCCGTCCATATTCGCCTGTAAGGTTTTGTTCAATTCAACTGATTCGACAAGGTCGGCTGGGATGGTGTCAAATTTAACTTGGCGCACGCCAGATTCCGGCGATGGGACGTTCACCCCGTCGAGCGTGGCATTCGTTAAACGCGGTTCCGTGCCGCGGATCTGGACATACTTTCCTTCACCTTCGTCGCGCTCGAGCGTAACGCTCGGCAAACGGCCAATGGCGTCCGCCATGTTGGCATTGGGCAGGCTGCGAATAACGTCAGCAGGCAATATCTGAACTATGTTGTCGGCGCTGCGTTCGCGATTGACAGCTTCGGCTTCGCCTGCCGCGCGATCGGCGGTCACCAGAACCTGCGTGTTTACGTCCGATAGCGACATCTTGGCATTGATCGCCGATGTCTTCCCGGCGCTTAGTTCCATTTCTTGCGTGAATGCCGAAAACCCGACATAGGTAACCGTGAGGGTGTAGCTTCCTGGCTCAATATTGTTAATGAAAAACTGCCCCTGCGTATTGGAAACGGCGTGCGCGTCGCCCGGTTCAAGCACCACTTCTGCGCCTTGCAGGACGCTGCCGGACGAATCCAAAACTCTCCCCGAGATCGCTGCTTTGTTGCTCTGCGCCTGCGCAGCGCCAGCTATGCCAATGGTGAAAAGTATCGCGAGCACTGTAAGCGTCGCGGTTCGCCATCTTTGCGAAATCATGAAGAATTTCCTCATAGGTATCTAGAAAGTGAAAAGAAGCATCGCCAGGTTTGTTGGAGCGCGTTGCTTTCTGGCCTTCTATATAGAGGCAAAGGGGCGACTCGCCCGTGAACAGACATTGATGGCACGTTGAATAGAGCCTGAATTTCTTTCAGAAAGGGGGCATCCGGCGGGACCCCGCTACGTTCCGGATTCCCTAGACCCGCTCCGCCGCCGGCAAACGGACACGGAACACCGAACCGTGTCCAACAACGCTTTCAGCGGAGATGGCTCCGCCATGCGTTTGGGCGATCCAGCGCGCGATGGCCAATCCGAGTCCCGCGCCGGGGGTTTCCCTTGAGCGTGCCCGGTCCGCGCGACGGAACCGTTCGAATATAGATTCCAACTCGTCTTCGGGGATGCCAACGCCGGTATCAGCCACCGCGATGTGGGCTTCGTTTCGTTGTTGGGTAAGCGCAATTTCACAGTGGCCGCCTGGCGGCGTATATTTCACCGCATTGTCAACCAGGATCAGCAGCAGACGATCGATCGCTATGGCATCGGCACGCACCCAGACCGGGCTTTCCGGAGTCCGCAGGGTAAAGGAGAGCGCCTTGTCCGCTGCCAGGATCGTTCCGTGCTCTTGCGCCCTGCGCAGGTGCGGGTTTAGGTCCAGCTCATGCAGTTCGAGTCCTGCTGCGCCGGCGTCGGCGCGCGCCAGTGTCAGCAAGTTCTCAATAAGGCTCGAAGTCTCAACCGACGTCTGGAGAATCCGCTGGAGCGCGTCCCGGTAGTCCTCTTCGGTCCTGGAGCGTCGCAAGACAATCTCGGCCGTCGTGCGCATGACGGCAACCGGTGTCCGGAGATCGTGCGAGGCATCTGCCGTAAATTGAGTGATTTTCTGAAACGACGCTTCAATGCGGCCGAGCATGGCGTTCAGTGTTTCCGTCAATCGGCGCAACTCGTCTCGAGGTTCAGGAACCTCCAGCCGGCGCGACAGACTTTGCACACCGATTTGTTCCGCCGTCTGGATGATGCGATTTACCGGTGCCAGCGATTTTCCGCTGAGCCAGTAGCCCAGCAGCGATGCCAGCGCGACAAGCAGCGGCAAGATTTCCTTCTCCAGAGCTCGAAACCGATCCAGGGCCTGATCAAAGGGTTCGGTCGGAACCGCTGCGCGAATCGCAAAAACCTTTTCGCCCAATGTGACGCGCTCCATGGCGACTCGATACTGAAGGGCATCGAGATTTGTAGTGAAATAGCGTACTCCGCCGCCTGTGGCGTCCGGCAGCGGCGGACTTGCGTGATGGAATCGTGGCGATCGGTATAACCAGTTTCCTTCTGGATTCGCAACTTCGAGCAGCGCGCCGCTAGCCCACAAGTTGGCCAGGTCGTCTAATTCTCGGCCAATGACCTGGTCGCCCTGTCCGGCCGAACCCGCCAGGACCCGCTGCACAGTTTCCAGATTCGCTCGTGACGCATCGTCGACCGTGATTTCAATACTCCGGCGAAAGCCAATGTCGCTCACCCAAAAGAAGGCGATGAACGACACTCCGAGGACGGCAACATAGAGAAGGGTCAGTCGCGCACGAATGGGAAGGGCCAGGTACAGTTTCATAGACCGATGGAATAACCGATACCGCGATGAGTCTGGATTAGCGTCGCAGCGTGAGCTTCATCCACTTTGCGCCGCAACAAGCGCACGAAGGCGTCCACCGTATTCTCTTCGACTTCGCGGCGGTCGCCCCACAGCGTCTCCACAATGGCGCTGCGCGGCACCACGCGGCCCCTGTTTCGCACCAGAAGTTCCAGCAGACGGAATTCTGTAAAGGACAAGCGAATTTCCCGTCCACTGCGGAACGTGCGAAACGCGGCCGTGTCAAGTATCAGGTCGGAGTATTCCAGAACGTTTCGCGCGCGAGGTGCGCTTCGCCTCCCCAGCGCCCGGATTCGCGCGAGGAGTTCCTGAAAGGAAAAGGGCTTCGTCAAATAGTCGTCGGCGCCGGCGTCCAGTCCCTTTACGATATCCGGCAGCGCGTCCCGCGCTGTCAACATCAGAACAGGGACATCTTCTTTGCGGCAGCGCAATTGCTTCGCGACTTCGGTGCCATCGATGCCCGGAAGCATTACGTCGAGAACAATGACGTCGAATGTGCCGGATTTGGAAAGCGCGAGCGCACTGACGCCATCGCAGGCCAGATCCACCTCGTAGGACTCTTCCTCGAGGCCCTGCACGAGCAGGCGGGCCATTTCCGCGTCGTCTTCAACAACCAGAATGTTCACTGGATTCCCCGCCGGGAAGCTTAGTCCTCTGACTGTGAAAGCTGCGTGAATGCAAGATTACTCTACGATGTCTGGCCCGCCCCTCCGGCCTCGCGCAATGCGGCTTATGCAGCGCGAATCCCGCCGCGCACGAGGTAGTAATGAATGGCGGGAGTAAAAACCAGTGATAACACCATCGAGCTGAGAAGGCCGCCAATGACCGCAATGGCGAGGGGTTCGAGCATCTGGGAACCAGCCCCGATGGCCAAGGCCAGGGGCAACATCCCTGCGATCGTCGCCAGTGCCGTCATGGCAATGGGCCGCAACCGCCGCCGGCCGGCCTGCACCATGGCCTCTTCGAGGGAAAAACCCAAGCCGCGAAAACGGTGCTCTGCGTCGAGCAACAGGATGCCGTTTTTGGCCACAATCCCAATGACCATGATCATTCCCATGAACGACGCCACGTTGAACGTCGTCCCGGTCACCAGCAATGCCAGAAATCCACCAACTGTTGAAAGCAACGCAGATGCCAGAATCGCCGTCGGCGCCGAAAATGTCCGGAACTCGAAAAGCAATACGGCAAACAACAAGAGCAAGGCGAGAAACAGAACGAGCAGCAAATCGTGAAACGATTTCTGCTGCTCTTCGTACAATCCTCCGTACTCCACACGAATGGTTTTGGGAAGCTGCATGGCCCGAACGGCCTTTTGCACTTCGCCTATCCCGGAACCGAGATCGACTCCTTCCAGGCGAGCAGTCACCTGGACCATGCGCTGCAGGTTTTCTCGGCGAATTTCAGTTTCTCCGGACACCATCGTAAGACTTGCCAAAGATCCCAGCGTAGCGGTATGTCCGGTTGCGCTGAGGAGGAGCGTATTGGTCATGCGGTCCAAGGTGGAACGGTTGGCATCAGGAAACCGCACCCGAATGGTGTACGAGCGGTCGTTCAGGATGACCGGAGTGGCGGCTGGTTCGCCTTCGAGGATGGCAGCCGCGTCAATGGCCACCTCTTCCGGGGTGAAGCCCGCGCGCGCGGCTGCGGCCGCGTTTACCTGAAATGTCGCTGCCGGTCCGCTTATGACATTCTCCACTCCGTCGAGAACGTCCACAACGCCGTGCACTTTGGCAATGGCGTCCGCAACTTTGGGAGCAGTACTGTCGAGCAACTTGCCGTCCTGCGCAAACAGCTTGATGACCACTGGTTCCGGCTGGCTCGTCAAGTCGCCAATCATGTCCTGCAAGAGCTGGATGAACTCGACTTTTGCCGTGGGTTCTTCCTCTTCAATCTGTGAGCGCAGCTCTGCAATGATGTCATCGATTGCGCGTTTCCGGTTGGCTTTCAGCTTCACCGTAAAATCCCCGTTGTTTGCTTCCGTCACCGCGGCGAGCCCCAACTGCATTCCCGTCCGCCGCGATGTGCTCTCAACTTCCGGCGTGGCTCGCAGGATCTCGTCAATGTGCGTTAGGATGCGATTTGATTCTGTCAACGAACTTCCCGGTGGCGTGAAATAGTCGACGATGAATCCTCCTTCATCCATCGTCGGCAAAAGCTCCGTTCCGAGCAATCGATAGCTCACCACCGACAGCACAACAATCGCTATGAAACTCACGACCAGAATCCAGGGACGCGCGAGGGCCGACTGCATCGTCGAGCCATAAAAATTCACGAGCTTTCTGAAGTAGCCGGACTCGCCGGATTCTCCGGCAGCCAAAAGCGAGGCGGCGTCCGGATCCTTTTGCGAATTTCCGTTCCTGTCCGCCTCCGGGCTGTCGCCGGCCCGGGCCGGCTCCGTGCCTTTTCGCGTAAGGTACTGGCTGAGCGTCGGGGTCCACGTCAGGGCCAGCAGCAAAGAAGTGAAAAGTGCAACCGTCATGGTGACCGCGAGAGCCCGGAAAAAACTGCCGGTCACGCCGGTAATCGAGACGAGCGGAAGAAAAACGACGATGGGCGTGACCGTGGATCCGACGAGGGGAATCGTCAGCTCATGCAGCGCGCTTTGAATGGCCTTGAAGCGATCTTGTCCCGCGTCACGATGCAACACGATGTTTTCAAGGACCACAATCGCGTCATCAATCACCAGGCCCACCGCAGCCGCGAGCCCGCCAAGGGTCATAAGATTGAAGGTCTGACCTGTCAGGCGCAGCACAATGAACGTGATCAAGAGAGTAACCGGGATCACCAGTCCAGCAATCAGCGAAGTTCCCCAATCTCTTAGGAACAAGATTAGAACGACGGAAGAAAGCACGATTCCCAGGAGAACCGCATCGCGCACGCTCGAGATGGAATCGTGAACAATTGTGGATTGATCGTAAAACGGTTCGAGACGCACTCCAGGAGGCAGTGAAGGCGCTATTTGTCCGACGAGGTTGTGAACTTCGCTGGCGACCTGCAGGGTGTTGCTGTCTGGTTGACGGTTCACGTTCAGAAGCACGGCAGGCCGTCCGTTGGCCGTCACAATGGTGTAGACGGGTGCAAACGAAGGCGACACCGTAGCAACATCCGCGATGCGGATGGGAACGCCGGCAGTGGTTGTTTTTACAACGATCTGGCCAATCTGGCCCGCGCTTCGTACCTGTCCGCTGACCAAGGCCAGCACCAGATGGTGGTCGCTTTCGATCAACCCCGGGGAGTCAATCAGGTTCGTGCGTCGCACCGCATCGAGCAAATCCGCCACGGTAACTCCGGACGCCGGGAGCCGCGCCGGATCCGGCGCTATCTGAAATTCCGGAACCCGTCCGCCCTGCACAATGACGGTCGCAACGCCGTCCAATCGATTCATACGTGGCTTTATGTCGTACGTGGCTATTTCCCAAAGCTTGTTCAGAGGCACGCGATCCGACGTTAGGCTGTAGCCGAGGATGGGAAATGCGGCAAAAGTGAGGCGATGCGTATCGAGCTTGGCAGTCGGAGGAAGCTCGGCCTGCAACCGCGCCACAACCGCGTCGACGCGCTGCAGGGTCAGGACCATATCCGCGTTCCAATCGAAGAAAAGATCGACTTCGGCCGAACCCCGGCTGGTTGTGGAGCGAACGTTTTGCAAACCAGGAACGCTGTTTACGGCTTCTTCGATCGGTCGCGTAACCGTCACGAGCATCTGGTCGATCGGCGCAACGCCATTGTCCACGCCAATCACGATGCGGGGAAAGTCCGTGTTCGGAAAAACAGAAACCGGAATTGTGAACGCGAGATAGCCACCAACAAGCGCCAGGCAAACGATGAGGAAGAGTGTTGGGCGCGAAAACCGCTGAAACCACATTTCTTTTGCTGTCGTCTCGCCGCCCTGTGGCGACGATTCAGGAAGGAGATCCATTCTGGACTACTCCTTGTCCCGTTCATCTGGAGGCGCGCCAGATTTTTTGTCCGAATTCTTGTCCGAGCTGGTTTCGATCTTTATCTGCGTCTTGTCCGGAAGCGCGTAGCCGCCTGTGGTAATGACGGGATCACCTTCCTCGACGCCGCTGGTAATCTCGACGAACTCTGAATTGCGGATACCGGTCTCGACAGTCTTCAGCTGTGCATGATTGTCCTTCCCCGCAATCATCACGTAGTCCGCGCCTTCATCGTTCCTGAACAGCGCCGAAACCGGAACCGCCAGAGCTGATTTTGCGGAGCGGCCGGTGATTGAAATCTGTACGGTCATTCCGGGCTTTAGAGCGGCATTTGGTTTGCTCGTCTCAACCCAGACTTCGATGGTGGTGCTGCCGGCATCGAGCGCGGGACTTACCAGACTCACGCGGCCTCGGACGGGTTCGTCCACCCCCGACAAATGCAATTCTGCGTCGTTTCCCGACTTCAGCAGCGCGGCTTCGGATTGCGCGATGTGCGCCTTGGCGATCAGCTTCGACATGTCCATGACGGTCAATAGCGGCTGGTTCGCGGTGGCCAGTTCTCCTGCATACTGCGGACGATCGGTGACGATGCCGTCCATCGGGCTGCGGATCTCTGAATAGCTCAATTGCGCTGCGGCCCCGTGGTATTTCCCCTGTGCCGCAGTGAGTTGGCCGGAAGCAGATTTCAGCGTGTCCCGTTCCACAATTCGCTGCAAATCCGCGAGCTGACGTTGCGCCACTTCGGACTGCGTGCGCGCCTGGGCGAGCGCTACCTCGGCGGAGTCCAGATCGCGGCGCGGCAACGCGCCCTGCTCGAATAGTTCTTTTCTGCTGTCGTAGACTTTCGTCTGCGCGGCAAAGCCAGCCTGCGCGGCAGCCGCGTCCAGCTCCGCTTTTTGAATCTGCTGCGGCAGGCTCGCGCCAGTCGCCGTCGAATACCCGGCTTGCGCTTGTTCGAATTCACCCTTGCTCTGTTCGGCAGCGGCAGATAAATCTGAATTTTCAAGCACCGCGAGCAGTTGCCCTTTCTTGACGCGGCTGCCTCGCTGCACCAAGAACTGTCGGATCGGCGACGTAATTTTGGGCATTACCACCGCCTGCTGTACGGGGAAAACGACTGCTTCAGCGGAAATCTTCTCCGCAATAGCTTCTCGGCGCACCGGGGTCACCTGGACCGCAACCACCGGCTCTTTTTCTTTTTCCGGCTGGCGGCAGCCCCCGGTAAAAACGCCAATCGATAAGAACCCGCACACCAACAGACTGAATTCCCTTCGCAAAACCATCCGTTTGCTCATGGCGTCGTTAGCACTCCTGTGAGCGTCTGCAGACTCGCCAACGCCAGGCGATAGCGCACGGCGCCATCCTGATACGCGGCGTCAGCGACAGTCGCCGTGGTTTGCGCGTCTACCACTTCCAGAACCGTGGACTCCCCATCCTGGTAGCGCAGCGTGGTCAGCCGCAAACTCTCTTTGGACAATTCTGCCGATCGGGCCAGACTTGCCAGCTCGCTCGACGCCGTGTCCGCTTCCGCGTACAGGGTTTGCAAGTCGGCTAGCAGTTTTCTCTGGGCCAGGGAAAGCTCCCGTTTCGTCTGGTCGCGCCGCAGTTCGGCTTGCTTCACCCGGCTCTGCGTCGCTCCCCAATTCCAAATCGGTATGTTCAGTGTCGCCACAACCGAGGAGCCCAGATTCGAGACCCCATCTGTTCTTGTTGCAAAATGTGTCGCATCGATGCCATAAAAATAATCCACGCTTAGGGATGGCAAATAACCGGCTCGGGAAGCGGTAACCTCATGGCCTGCTGCGTTCACGGTTTCCAGGGCAGCGCGAATCTCGGGATTTTCGAGAGCGGCCCGGCGCTGAACTTCTGGAAGCGTCGGCAACGGTACGGTTGCGTGAAGATCCTCGGCAAGTTCGAAGTTGTCGCTAAAGGTGGGAAAAACCAGCACCGCAAGAACCGCCCGGGTGTTCACGACCCTTAATCTTGCTTCCTGTAGCTGGCGGCGACGATCGTTCATCTGCAATTCGGCTTTGATTGCATCGGAATGCGCCACTTCGCCGCCGTGTTCGAGGTCTTGCGTCAGTTTGAAAAACCGCTCGCCTTCTTCCGCCGCTCGTTCGGACGATTCCAGTTTCAGCTGTGCCGCCGCAACGTCGTAGTAGCTCTGCACGACCGTAACGACCAGGCCGCGCGAAGCAATTTCGGCACGAGCCCTGGCCACAGCGGCGGCGGCGCCGAGGCGCCGACGGTCCGCGACGGCTGCAAGGTCGAGCGTCTGGTGTACGTTGCCCTGACTGAAGTATTCGTGTACCGCATTGTTGGCAATAAATTTTACAGGGCTGCCGTTCGCCCCCGGTCCCTCGGAGTAGATGGCCGAGTTGTTGTAGTTCACGCTGGGCAGCAGGGCACCCAGTGCCTGCTTCGCGTCCTCATGAGCCAGTCCCGCGTCGGTAACCGCGGCCTGGTACGCCACGCTGTTGCGGCGCGCGCGATCGAGGGCATCTTGTAACGTGAGGCGGACCGGAGGGCCAGCTTGCGGCGGGTTCTGTTGTCCGGGTGTTGGAACACCAAGCGTCGCTGCGGCCAGGAGCCACACGAACCAGCCGCACTTGGAAATAGTCGTGGTCATAGCCATAGGTCTCGTTTCCCGGAGGCTCCGCCGGGGCTGCATCCTCGGAAAAACAAGGCTACTGATTTAAAGATAAACGCGGGATTAACGCTGTTTGGCCACTTTTGGGAGAAAAATTGAGAAGATACTTCCGGCGGAGTTCGACTGGATCAATTCCAGGCGGCCGCCATGGGCCTCCGCAATCCACAAGCTGATAGCGAGTCCCAGGCCCGCTCCGCCTCCATCGCTTTCTGAACGCGAACGCACCTTATCGGCGCGAAAGAAGCGTTCAAAAATGCGCGGCTGCACTTCGTCGGGAATTCCCGCGCCGGTATCCTGAACGGTCACCTGGTAATAGCCATTCAGCTCGCCCACAGAAAGCTGCACTTCTCCGCCCGCTCGATTGTATTTAATCGCGTTATCCAGGAGATTCAGGATCATCCGCCGCACCAGCGACTCGTCGGCATGGACGAGCATTTCCCCGGGCGCGACCGAATGCAACGCCACCTGCTTCGCCGAAGCCAGTGTCCTCATGTTCCTGGCGCATTCCGCTGTGAGCTCGTCCAAATAGAAATCCGTAAGCAGGAGCGAATGCTGGCCGGCGTCGGCTCGCGCCAGGGTGAACAAGTCATCCACAATATGCTTCAGACGCAGGGCTTCGGCGCGAAGGATCGCCAGGGACTCACGATATTCCGCCGGCGACCGGTTCGCTTGCGACAGTGTGACGTCGGCTTCTCCGCATAAAATTGCCACCGGAGTGCGCAGTTCGTGCGAAGCGTCTGCCACAAAACGGCGCTGCTGGTCGAAGGATTGGGCCAGCCTGTCGAGCAATTCGTTGAAAGACAGGGCCAGCTGCCCGAGTTCATCCCTGGCATTGCCGGCCGGCAGCCGTTCGTGAAGATTGTCAGCGCTGATTCGTCCCGCCTGGGCTCCCATTAGCGCGACCGGGGCGAGACTGTGGCGCGCCAGAAAATAGCCACCGCAGCTGGCCAGAACAATCGCGAGTGGTATCACCAGAGCGAACGTTCCTGTGAGTGTTTCAAGGAACTCTTCCTGCGGATGCAGCGATTGCAGGACGACCAGCGTGCAGTTTTTCCGCTCTACGGAGAAATTCTCGAAATAGCTCCGGTAGGCGCGCTTGCCGACGTGCACGGTCTGGAATTGCCGCAGGTCTCGGGCAATTCTGTGCATGGTGTCCGGGAGTGACTCCAGAGAACCGTCGGATGGTTTGCCCTGCGGCACGTGATCTTCTGACGAGGCTACAACGTTTCCAGCCGCGTCTAGCACGACAAACAACGTGTCCCGGAAACGGTGTTCCGAGATCGCCACTCCCACGCCTTCCTCTAAGCTTCCCGGGCCCGATTGATCGCGAACTTCCGCGTTTACCGTTTTCAAGAACGATTCGGCTTGTTCCGCCGCTGCCGCGTCGGTCCGGTGAATCGCATTCTTTTCAAGGATAAAGTAGGCCACCAGTGCGAGTACCACGAGCACACAGGTCATCACGGCGGTATACCACAGCGTCAAGCGGACGCGAACCGAGTTAAACATCTTCACGCAGCCGTGGACTTGCCGAAGCGTTTTCGTTCGTCTCACTTCGAGCGGACAAAACGTAACCCGAGCCCCGGCGGGTATGCAAAAGCGGTTTTGCGGAACCGCCATCGACTTTTCGGCGCACGCGGTTCACATACACTTCAATCAGATTGGAAAACGGGTCGAAGGCATCGTCCCACACATGCTCTGCAATTTCGGCTCGCCCCACGACACGGCCCGCATTCCTGGCCAGAAATTCCAGCAGCGCGTATTCTTTGGCGGTTAGGGAAATGGCCCGGCCTCCCCGGGCAACATTCTGTCCAGCGGTATCAATCACCAGGTCAGCGACCACGAGTTCGGCCGCCTGCAAAGCGCCAGTTCTCCTGAGCAAGGCGCGAAGGCGCGCCAGCAATTCGCGAAATTCAAACGGCTTGGTCAGATAGTCGTCAGCGCCGCTATCGAGTCCCGCCACGCGATCCTCAAGCGCGTCTCGGGCGGTGAGCATCAGGATAGGCATTCGATGGCCCGATTTCCGCAGCCCAGTGCAAACTGCAAAACCATCAGGCGCAGGAATCATCACATCCAGTATGACGAGGTCGTAGGTATTGATTGCAGCCTGATAGAGAGCGTTCTCACCATTGCTGGCGACATCGAGGGCGTAGGACTGCTCCCGCAAACCCTTGGCGATGAACCTCGCGATCCCGGGATCGTCCTCAACAAGCAACAGGCGCATAGACGCATCATAAGCCTATTCACGGCAAGCGAACCATTCGCTCTGGCCTCCATAGTTTCAGTTCCTTGTGGGAATTTACCCTCTGTTTATCTTCAAGGCAGTAGAACTTGATCGTCGCGAATACGTTCGTCGGGATAAGGAGTTCACCTATGACTTTGCGCACTCACCGCCGCTTCCTGTTGCTCGCCGGTTCCCTAGGCCTTTTGCTGGTTGGACGATCCGAGCTGCACTCCGCTCCGGCGGTCCCGGGCCCCACCGGATATCACGTCACGAAAACACTTACTGTTGGCGGAGATGAAGGGTGGGACTACATCACCGTCGACAGTGGGGCACGACGCGTCTATGTTTCGCATGGCAGCCGCGTTGTCGTGCTCGATGCCGATTCCGGAGCCGTCGTCGGAGAAATCCCCGATACTTCGGGAGTGCATGGCATCGCGATTGTTCCGGACCTTGACCGTGGATTTACGAGCAATGGTCGCGCTGGCAGCGTGACGATTTTTGACCTCAAAACACTGAAAACCGTGGGAATCGTAAGGACGGGTATGAATCCCGACGCCATCGTTTACGACGCCGGCAGCAAACGTATTTTTACCATGAACGGCCGCAGTCAGGACGCGACCGCGATCAACGCTGCTGACGGGACCGTCGCCGGCACTATTGCACTCGGTGGCAAACCTGAATTTGCTGTCGCCGATGGCCAGGGCAGCGTCTTCGTGAACATTGAGGACAAATCGGAGCTGGTCCAGTTCGATCCACAAAAGCTGACCGTCGTTCACCGCTGGCCGCTCGCGCATTGTGAAGAACCTTCCGGCCTGGCTATGGACCGTAAGACGCGCCGGCTCTTTGCGGGGTGCGGCAACAAGATGCTAGCGGTTGTCAACGCGGACACCGGACAGGTCGTTGCCACTCCGGCCATTGGCGATGGCGTGGACGCCAACGCTTTCGATCCTGAAACGAACTTCGTATTCTCGTCCAACGGCGACGGGACCCTTACCGTCATTCATGAAGATTCGCCGGACAAATACACTGTCGCCGAAAATGTTTCGACCAAGAAAAGCGCCCGCACCATGGGCCTGGACCTGAAAACACACAATATTTTTCTGCCAGCAGCCGACTTTGCTGCGCCCGCTGCTGGAGAACGTCGCGGGAAAATGAAACCAGGCTCGTTCGTCGTGCTCGTCGTTAGCAAGTAACGGCAACGAGCGGGCCTTACCCTGGCTAGAGGGGACCACGTGCTTCGCGCCGGGCCGGCACACGCTAGTACATGGAGGGCCGCGCGGAACCACCGAGCAGCGACGGGTTCATATTGGCGATAAGATGGGTTCCTTCGCCGCCGCCCCAGGCGTACATCAGGAAAATTTGCGGGAATCCGCCAGCGCGAAGCGTCAGCCCGGCGGAAAAACTATGCAGCCACGGACTGCTGCCGAAGTCTCCACGCTCGAGCGCAACCTTCCCTTCATCGGCGGCGAGCGCCAGTCCGAGCGGCCCCCAAATCGAGTGCTCAAAACTTTCGCGCACGAAGAGCACATTTGGCGCCCGGAATCTGTAGTCTTGAAAGCTGCTTAGCGTTGTGGTTCCGTTGATGTCTCCCCCGCCAAGTGTCGGTTGAAAATAAAAAGGAACGGTATGGTTGTCTTGGGTTATCGAAGTCGAATAAAAGAACCGAATCCCAACACTGCCCTGCAAGTCACGCGAGATGGCGCGGCAGGTTGGACTGTCTTTGCCGTTGGTACCCTCGCAATTGGCCAGCACCTGTTTCTTGTTGATGGAACAACTGGGAACCTTCGCGCCATTGTCGATCAAACACTCATCCGGCCCATTCCCGTCTCTGGGCGTATAGAAGCGGGTCGTGGACCTGTAGAGCGCGAATTCGTGCGAGAGATCGACGGTGAATCGCTGAAAGGAGTACCGGGAGTCGCCCGGCGCAAAAAACTGCTGGTAGGAAGCCTGGTAATTGAGATGCACGAGATCGTTCCAGAAAATGGGACGCATCCGAATGGATTCGCCGAGTTGCAGGAAGCCGGGTTGGGTTGTCAGCCCCGGGGCCGTCAATTCCGTGTACAACGCTCCAATGGTGGGACTGTCGTTTCCCGTGCTCGGGCGAATATCCACAAAACGCCCGTTGGCTTCCGCGAGTAGTGAAATATTCCATCTGCCGGACAAGGGTTTCACGACGTTTGCGCCCGTAATGATTTCGCGTATTCCGAAGACCGCTCGGCCCGCTTCGGTCGTAGAAGGGCCGAGGCCAAAAAATCCCACTGTGTTAAGCGACGTAGCCTGCGCGTACACGTTTACGACACTGTGCTCGGGAAGCTCACTGAGATTCGTTTTGTAGGTTGGCTTCCCCGTATGAACGATGGTTTTAAACGGAGGGGTATGAACAAATTTGAAATAAACCCCGGCGCGCCACGAACCGTTGGGTGTCGCGACCGCGTCCGCGTTCCAGCTGGGACGCCAGGTTTCGCTAGGTTTGATCAAACCAACGTAGGCCAGGCCCGCGCCGAAACCATTCTGGGGAGCAAGGCTTCCAACCGCAACGTGCAAGGGGCGCCCGGAGAACACGAGCTGGCCGCAGTCCATCAAGGTCATCAGTTGCAGGTGGCCGCAGGACTCTTTGAACTTCGCGATCTCCGATGGATCGTCCACGATCTGATTGTTCGTGGGGCTCGGACTGTCTTGCGCGTGGGCGCGGAGCGGCAACAGCAGTACGCAGGCGGCGAGCAGCAATTGGGCACTTAGTCGTCTCACGGTTATTTCTTCTTTCTGCGATTCGTTTTGCTGCTCGGTCGTGCTGGCCTCGGTCGAGCAGGTTTGTTTTTTTTCGCGGTCTGCGGCTTCTTCGTTTCTTTCGCGTGAAGCTTGCGGGTTAGATGGGCAATGTATTCACTCGCCTCCCGCTCGGTCTTGATTGAATGCACATCTTTCCCCGACTGGTGATGGGTGTCGAGGTGCTGCTCCGCTACGCTGAGGTGCAGGATTTGATTCTTCACCAAGTCGGAAATCGGCCGGTCGGGGTTGTAGGCCGTGTGATGCGGCTTCGGGACGGTTACGACGTAGGCATGTTTGCTCACTTCATCCTCCAAACTCGAACCAGGGAATATCATTGTCATCACGCATGTCATCGGAGAGCAAATCGAGGAACGTTTCCGATCCTTTTTCGCGCACCGTTCGAGCGGCGTCGCCATTCAAGAAATGATTGGTCACCACATTGGGAATGCAAGCGTGTTCAAAAATTCGTCCATCCACTACGGTTCCCTTGGGAATAAACGGCGAAATCAGGATCGCCGGAACTCGCACCCCCAATCGGTCGAAGGCGAATGGCATTCCGGTTCCGGTGTCGCCGGCTTGCGCCTTAAAGCCGTCGGGCGTACACACGGGCGGAACGACGTGATCATAAAGGCCGCCATGTTCGTCGTACACGACCAGCAGGGCGGTCGACTCCCAGAGAGCGTCATTGCCGCGAATCGCGTTGTAGACGTTCCCGATGAAGCGCTCCCCCTCCTGTACGTTGTGCGTGGGATGCTGGTCCGAAGCCAGAATCTGGCCGCCGCCTGGACCCGGGTGATCGTTGTAGGCAGGTTCAATGAAGCTGTAGTCCGGCAGCTTTCCCGTCTTACAATCGGAAATAAACTGACTGTACGTCCCAAATAGTTGCGGCTGATGTTGCAGGAGATTTACGATCTCCATCGTGGAACTCTGCTGGTCGTAGTAATAAATCTTGGCGGTTTTCCCCGCATCGATCATCCGGCCGTAGATGCTCCCAATATCCCGGCCGATGTAGAAAATGTTCATGCCCACCTGTCCAAACGACGTTCCGTAGTGAGAGAAAGCGCGGTTACAGATCGTGGGGCCGGGAATCGAGGAAAACCAGCTGTTGAAAAGAGCAAATTCGGTAGCGAGCGTCGTCAGCACCGGAAGTTTTTCCGGTTTGAAATAATTCATGATTTCGTGCGAGAGCTTTACGTCTTTGGTTTGCGTAAAGTAGCTCTTTACAAAACCCTGCATGTTCGCGACCCGGCCGGTTCCCTTTTGATCCCCGAAAATTTGCATGTCTGTCCCGGGAAAGTGATGGTCCGGATCATGAACGAGTTGATCTTGATAGTCCGCCTGCGGTTGCACCACGACCGGCGTACCGTCGCTGTCCGGGTTCGATTCATTGCCCGTCAGCCCGTTGATTTTCGGGTATTTCTTCTTCCCCCCTTCAGTCACCAGGCTCAGTCCCCCAAGCATGTGATCAAAAGAGCGGTTTTCCATCATAAGCACGACAATGTGTTTCAACTTGTCGAGACCGACAGTCATGGTTCTCCACCTTCCGAAACTGATCTAGTCCTTTTTACGAGGCGCGGACAGGTCCGTACCGCGGACCTGCGGGCCGCAAAACAAGTACGCGAGATCTTGATGAAGCTTCTCCACTCGGCCGAACCCTCCAAACGATCTTGCGCTGGCAGGCGACTCGGCAGCCAGCCGAACTACAGGCGCAAAAAAAATACCGCGGAGATCTCCGGGAACAGCATCGAAGCGGGCCCATTGTCCCTTACCACCCTCGTGGTTACGCCGCCAGACGGAGCCACACCCGATCCTGGTGCAGGTCGACACGAAGAGCCTGGTCAGTAGTGTTCCGTCAGGCGAAATCATTTCAGTATTGCTGGTCCAGAGGCCCGCTACGACGAGGTTGGGGGTCGTCGCTTGGCGAATAGCTTAGATCGAATCCGCGATTACGGCTATGCCAAATCGAAAAAGTTAATGGGGGTGGGGTCGTGTAGGCAATCGTTCGACCGGGGCTCCTGGTGTCCCGGGACCGTCGACGACCTGCCAGCGGTCTTTTCTACAGCAAGGAGCGCGGGAAACGCAATGAACACAGGCGGCCGCTAGGCATAGGCCAGCACAACCGCGCCCGAAAATATCAAAAGACCCCCGACCCAGTGATGCCAGGTCAGTGTTTCGTGGAGAAATAGCGCCGCAAGCGCAATCGCTACAACCACGCTCAGCTTGTCAACCGGCGCCACCCGGGAGGCCTCACCGAGTTGCAGGGCGCGAAAGTAACACAACCAGGAAAGCCCGGTCGCAATCCCCGAAAGAATTAAGAAGAACCAGGTCCGTCGTCCGATACTCGAAAGGGACTCGTGCTTGGTGAAGAGTGCGACGGACCATGCGAAAACAAGGATAACCACCGTCCGGATGGCAGTCGCCAGGTTGGAATTTACGTTTTGAACTCCAATTTTGGCAAGAATTGCCGTCAGGCCGGCAAAGAAGGCAGACAGTAACGCCCAGACAAACCAATTCATGGAAGGCCTCCTCCCCTATGGTACCGCCGTCCCGCAAGGCGCCCGCAAGAGACAGACGAGCTCGCACCGACCCCCTCCGGACGCCCGCGCCCGTTCGGAGTAACCGTCGCCACCCCCGAGATTAGCGCCTTATTTTCGCTTGCTTCCTCTGTCTGCGCGCCCGTTTGTCACTCGTTTATCGTTAGGCCATTTGTGCGCGAAACGCTTTCCGCTCCTGCGCAGCAATACGCCTAAAATGGGAAGAATCAAAACCAATGTCTTCCTCACGCAGAATCGCTTGGCTGCTGGCGGTGTGGTTCGTCATTCTCGCCATCTACGCCGCCATGTCCTTCGCCTTTCACCGGGGCTCCCAGCCGCTGGTAACGTTCGGCAACGTGGTCCAGTGCCTGGTGCCTCTTCTGGCCAATGCCGGTTTGCTGGCAAATGCGGGAACTCCTCATTGGCGCCGCAATCTTTTCTGGATGCTCATCGCCTTAAGCTGCACTCTCTGGATGCTGGGAATTTTTCAGTGGACGTACTATGAAGTCTATCTCCACAAGCCTTTACCGGATCTCTTTCCAGGCGACATCGTTTTCTTCCTGCACAGTATTCCTTTGATGGCCGCCCTGGCCCTGCGGCCTCACCGAAAACGTGGTGAAATCCGGCTTCGCTTCGGCTATCTGGATTTCATCCTGCTCCTTACCTGGTGGACCTATCTTTACGTTTTCTTCGTTCTGCCGTGGATGTATGCCATCCCGAATCTCGGTCAGTACAATTACAACTACAATCTCGTCACCAATATTCAAAACATGGTCGTGGTCGTCGGACTGGGAATCCTCTGGCTGCGCACTTCGGGCGCTTGGCGCACTGTTTATATAAATCTTTTTGGCGGAGCAACACTGTACATGCTCTCGTCGGTATCGATCGATGTTGCGGCGGACGAAGGAAAATACTACACCGGCAGTTTTTATGATCTACCGCTCATTTCCTCGTTCCTGTGGTTCGCGCTTGCGGGCATTATTGCGTATCAAAGTGGCGCTCAGCTGGACGCGCCCACGGGTTCGGCCCAGGAATCTGACTATGAGAATTCGCGTGGTGAAAACGCCTGGGCCACTCGCCTGGCCATGGCCGCGGTCATGTCTCTTCCGATTTTTGCCATTTTTACGCTTCGTTTCTCTCACGACAATATCGCGGTGCGCGATTTCCGCCTGATGACCACGCTGGTTGCCGCCGTTCCGCTCGCCCTGCTGGTTTTTCTGCGCACCCATTTCGCTGATGCTGATCGCTCGCGTTTGCTGGCCCAATCGGAGCAGTCGATTGAAAATCTCCAGCGACTTCAGGCGCAGCTGGTGCAGTCGGAAAAGCTCGTTTCTCTCGGACAGCTGGCCGCCGGAGCCGCTCATGAAATCAACAATCCCCTGGCCGCCATTCTGGGTTACTCGGATCTGCTCGCCGATGACGCCACGCTGCCCGAGAAGACCCGCGCCACTGCTGGCAAGATTCGTGATCAAGCCCGCCGCACCAAAACTCTGGTTGGCAATCTGCTCAGCTTCGCGCGGCAAGTCCCCGCTGAGCGTACCCTTCTCGACATCAATACCGTGGTCGCCAATGCCATCCAGCTTCGCGCCCTCGACCTGCGTTCGAGCAGCACCTGTATCGAAACCCAATTCGAGTCGGTCCTTCCCGGTGTGCGCGGAGACGGCAACCAATTGATGCAGGTTTTCTTCAATATTATTAGTAACGCCGTCGATGCGATGGAAGCCGCAAAAGGCGGCACACTGTCGATCAAAACCATGCGCGATCGCGGAAATGTCGTAATTCTGTTTTCCGATTCAGGTCCCGGGCTCAAAGAACCTCACCGGGTGTTTGACCCCTTCTACACCACCAAGCCGGTCGGTAAAGGCACCGGCCTCGGCCTCAGTATCTGTTTTGGAATTGTGCAGGAGCACGCTGGAAAAGTTTTTTGCTACAACCGCCAGGAAGGCGGAGCCGTATTTCGCGTGGAACTTCCCGCCGTGCTTGCCCCATTTCCGCCAAAAGACTCGGCTCCTGCCGGAGTTCCCCTCGGTACTCCGAAGCTGGCATGACCTCCATTCTGCTATCCTGCAAATTTTCACGCGAGCTCACCGCCTGACGGCAGTCATGCTAGAGTTTCGATTCGTGCCCTGAAGACTCCGTTTGGAGAGGCCATGCCGGAAATAGCCATCGCAACAAGCAAACTCACCAGGCAGTTCGGCGGTCTTGTGGCCGTCGATGGAATCGATCTGCGCGTTGCGGCGGGCCAATTCTTCGGATTTCTGGGTCCCAACGGCGCCGGCAAGTCGACCACCATAAAAATGCTGACAGGTCTTCTCGCTCCTTCTTCGGGAAGCGTCGAACTCCTGGGCGTGGATTTCGCGGCCAAACCTGCTCAAATAAAACGCCAGATTGGCGTAGTACCGGAAGGCATGGGACTCTTTGATCGCCTCACGGGAATGGAATATCTTCGCTTTGTCGGCCGGATGTACGGACTCGACGCCGCCACCACCGAACATCGCAGTGAGGAACTTCTCGAATTCATGCAGCTTGCCGACCGCCCCAAGTCTCTGGTCGCCGACTACTCGCATGGCATGCAGAAAAAATTGGCCCTGGCCGCGGCTGTAATTCATGGTCCCCGCATTCTGTTTCTCGATGAACCATTTGAAGGCGTGGACGCCCTGGCCGCCGGAGCGCTCAAAGCCCTTCTGGGCCGGATGACCGAACGCGGCGTCACGATCTTCCTGACTTCCCACGTTCTTGAAATTGTCGAACGGCTCTGCAGTCACGTCGGCATCATCAATAAGGGCCGCCTGGTGGCGCAAGGTTCCCTGGACGAACTGCGCGCAGGGGTTCCCGGCGAAGGGGGCCGCGAGTCCACGCTCGAAGAAATTTTCCTCTCGACAGTTGGGCAAAGCGGAATGGAACGAGCTCAGCTGGAGGAACTTTCGTGGCTGACATAGCGCCGACACCCGATCTGCTGCAGCAGATTCGCTTGATCGCTGGTTTACGGTGGCGAATCCTCCGCAATGGCCTGCGCAAGAAAAATAACCGTCTCGACCTCATTGGCATGATTTGGGCCGGTATCTGTACCGGAGCGATGGCTCTCGGACTGGCTGTGGCCTTCTACTTTGGAACCTACAGCCTGCTCTCCGGTCCTCACGCTTCCTACGTTGCTCTTCTTTTCTGGGCCATTTTTATCTTCTGGCAGGTTTTCCCGATCTTTGTTGCCGGTTTTGGCGCCACTTTTGAATTTGCCACTCTCCTGCGCTTCCCCCTGAGCATGCCGGCGTTTTATATCATTGCCCTGGCCTACGGGTTCGCGGATATTG
>DATHFT010000047.1:0-18477 GCA_035317965.1 Saccharimonadales bacterium (SeqCode)
AAACCTGTCGAGCGACGCGTCGCAGGAATACTTTTCTGAAGGGCTAACGGATGAGCTGATCACAGAACTGGCAAAAGTGGGAAATCTACGGGTTATCTCGCATACATCGGCGGTCAGCTTCAAGGGCTCGGGAAAACGGGCAACGGAGATTGCGCGCGACTTGCGAGTCGATGCCATCGTTGCCGGCACGGTGGAGCGTGCCGGGGAACGGGTTCGCATTCGCGTGCAGTTGATCAACGGCCAGACGGATCAACATTTGTGGGCGGAAAGTTTCGACCGGGACGTGCGGGACGTGCTGGACCTTGAACACGATGTCGCGCGGGAGATTGCGCGGCGCATCGGATACCGAATTTCCAATTCGACAGCGAAGATAGGAAGCGCGAAGGTGTCGCCGGGGGCCCACGAGAATTATTTGAAGGGGCGATATCACTGGAACAAGCGGACCGAGAAAGGGCTGCTTAAAGGGATTGAATATTTTCAGAAGGCGGTAGAGGAGAATCCCGGCTACGCACTGGCGCACGCCGGGCTCGCCGACTCCTACATTATTCTCGCGAATTGGGGATTTCTGCCGCCCGGCGAGACCTACCGGAAGGCCAAAACGGCTGCGCTCAAGGCCCTGGAGCTGGACAATCAGCTGGCGGAAGTGCAAACGTCGCTGGCCTACGTGACCCTGCTCTATGACCGGGACTGGAAGGGAGCGGAGGAGCGCTTTCGGCAGGCGATAGTGCTGGATCCGAACTACGCATCGGCGCACCAGTTTTACAGCATTTTGCTGATGACTTCCGGGCGGCAAAGCGAAGCGATTGCTGAGATTCGCCGCGCGCAGGAACTCGATCCGCTGTCGCTCATCGTGAATGACGTGGTTGGCTGGATTTATTACGAAGGGCGCCAGTACGACGAGTCCATCGAGCAGTACAAAAAGACTCTGGAAATTGATCCAAGCTATGTTCCGGTGTTGCTCGATCTTGCAACGGCCTATCTGCGGAAAAATCAGCATGAAGCGGCGATGGTCGAATTCGAGAAAGCAAAAAAGGCGGGCGGCGAAACGGCGCTGGTGCTCGCCGGACTGGCGCAAGCGCATGCGCTTTCCGGAAACAAGGCCGGAAGCCTGAAAATACTCGAACGGCTGAGGAAACCCTCGAAAGACTTGTTTGTGTCGCCGTGGGACCTTTCGCTGGTCTACATGGCGCTCGATGAAAAAGGAATGGCGATTGCCTTGCTGAAAAAAGCGGTGGAAGAGCGGAATGGATGGGTTATTCGGCTCGGCGTGGATCCGGCCTTTGACACCTTACGCGGGCAGTCGGATTTTGGCGAACTCGTCCGGCAAATTGGAATTCCGCAAGCCTGAATCGCGTGGGTCGGCCGCTGTTGCCTCGCGGTTGGAGCGGGTGGCGGCACGGGTGCTGCCGAATCGCAAAGTTTTCCTACCGCAACGGCTTGGAAAAATCGGTCAAAGACATATAGGTAGAGTCGACTTTGTCGACAATTTTGCCCGGAGCTTCGCTTTTTTCGCGAACGGCTTTCCATTCCGGATCGTCTTCAAACGATTTCCAGTTGGTCTTGGCGGCTTCGCGGCTCGGGTGCTCGAGGATATAAATGAGCGTGTCGCTTTTCGCGGGCTCGTCGGCCGGAACCCAGTAGGCGACGCTTTTCATGCCATGGCGCGCGAAGAGTTTGTCGGTGTGGTCGCGGAAGCGGGCGAGCAGGTCTGGAAGTTTGCCGGGAAGGGCATGGTAGATGCGAAGTTCGTAGACGGCGGTCGCAGGAGGCGGCTCGGCTGATTCCTCATTGCGCGACGCGGCCCACACGGCTGCCGGCGAGAGTTCAAGGGACGACAGCAGCGCTGCTGCGGGAAGAGATTGGAGAAGTGTTCGTCGTTTCATAATGGGGAATTCTAGCAGAACCGGATCGCTTGTAAAGCGGTCCGGCAGGATTAAACCAGCTCCAGTTGGGCGTAGCGTTCGACGAATTTCTTGGTGCCGCGGCCGGGGAAACTGACCGAGACCCGGCGGTCTTCCTCGTCGCCTTCGACAGCTACGATCGTGCCGACCCCGAATTGCGCGTGGCGAACTTTTTTGCCGAGCATCGGATTGCCGTCGCTGCCGCGCTTCGGAGGGCGACCGAAGCTGGTTGATCCGGCTGGTGCTCGGCGGGGCGTGGGGGCGGATGGCGTTTGTCCACCGCGGACGCGGCGCATGAATTCTTCTGGGGAGTAGGAATATTCAGGGTCGGCTTCGTAACGGCGCTGCTGGCCTATTTCGGCGAGCGAGCCCCGGACGGTGTCGACGAGTTCACTGGGAATTTCCATCAGGAAGCGCGACGGCAGCGAGGCGCGGAGCTGCTGTTCGTTGCCGAATACGCGGCGATAGACGGCGCGGGTCAGCGTGAGGGTCTGGCGAGCGCGAGTCATGCCCACGTAGAGCAAGCGGCGTTCTTCTTCGATGCCTTTTTCTTCGTTGATGGCGCGGCTGTGCGGAGAGATGCCGTCTTCAAGGCCGGTGAGAAAAACATGATCAAACTCGAGCCCCTTGGTGCTGTGCAGGGTGATGAGTGTGACGCCCGGTTTGCCTTCAAACGAATCGGCGTCACTGACCAGAGCGGCAGCGTCCAGGAAATCGGTGAACGTTTCGCCGGATTCCATGCTTTCGGCGACGGCCCGGGTTAGCTCCTGCAGGTTTTCAATGCGCGCCACATCTTCCGGCGAATTGCGATCCTTCAGCATGTCCATGTAGCCGGATTCGTCGAGGACCGCATGAAGAAATGCCGCGGGTTCTTTTTCAGCGAGGGCCGTCTGCAACTTGCCGATCAGTTCCTGGAATGCGCGCAGCGGAGTCACGGCGCGCCCGCCGGATGCGCCGGAAACAAATTTGCCGACAGCCGCCCAGAGCGAAGAATCATCGGTCCGCGCCGTATCACGCAAGGCGTCCAGCGTCGTTTTCCCGATGCCGCGTGGCGGCACGTTCAGTACCCGCAGGAGCGAGATGTCATCTTCGGGATGCATGGCGAGGCGGACGTAGGCCAGCGTATCTTTGACTTCGCTGCGCTCATAAAAGCTGAAGCCGCCGACCAGTTTGTAGCGCAGGCCACGGCGACGGAACGCTTCTTCAAAAGCGCGGGATTGAAAGTTGGTGCGATATTCAACAGCGCAGGTCTGGTCGGGGTCGTCATCGAGCAGGCGCTGCAGCTCGCCGCCGACAAATTCCGCTTCCGCTTGCGCGTCGCGGGCTTCGAAGTATTTCAGGTTGGTGCCCGCGCCTTTTTCAGCGCTGAGGGATTTGCCGAGGCGCTCGGGATTGTGCGCGACCACGGCGCCGGCGGCACTCAGAATATTCTGCGTGGAGCGATAATTGCGTTCCAGCTTGATGACGCGGGCATCGGGAAAGTCGCGCGAAAAGCTGAGAAGAATGGAAACGTCCGCGCCGCGCCAGCGGTAGATGGACTGGTCTTCATCGCCGACGACGCAGAGATTGTGGTGCGGGCCGGTAAGCAGGCGCAGCAGCTCATACTGCACGCGGTTGGTGTCCTGATATTCGTCGACGTGAATGTATTGAAATCGACGCTGCCATTTCTCGCGGGTGAGTGCGGATTCGCGCAAGAGCTTTGCGGTGCGCAGGAGCAAATCGTCGAAGTCGAGCGCTTTACTGTCACGGAGAAGCTTCTCGTAGCCGGCGAAGATATCGGCGATTTTGCGGCCGGCTTGGTCGATGGCCTCGGAGCGAAGTTCTTCGGGGCGCTTCCCGTGGTTCTTGGAATGGCTGATTTTGCCGAGTACGTTGCGCGGCGTCAGTATTTCGTCTTCAATTTGCAGCTTGCCCATGACCAGCTTTACGGCGGCGATTTGATCGTCGTCCACAAAAATGGCGAAATCCTTGGGGAGGCCCGCGGCCGCCGCTTCGCGGCGCAGCAAACGCGCGCACAGCGAGTGAAATGTGGATAGCCAGGGCTGTGACGGAGGAATTCCCGCGCGCATGAGCAGGTTTGTCACGCGGTTGCGCATTTCCTCGGCCGCTTTGTTGGTGAAAGTGACAGCGAGAATGGACTCAGCGGAAACGCCTTTGGCAATCATGTTGGCCATGCGAAAGGTAATGGCCCGCGTCTTTCCCGTTCCGGCGCCAGCCAGGATTAAAAGCGGACCTTCTGTGGTTTCCGCAGCGAGGCGTTGCTCGGGATTCAATTCATCGAGAAGGGTCAGCATTTTATTCTGCAGATCGGGAGAAGTTTGCACACGTTATGTTAGCTGACACGGACATGGCGCGCAAATTTGACGGAATTTGCTTGAGATTTCAGCAGTCTAACCGGGGTTGTGCAGCAATTCATGGACTTGCGCAAGATGGTGATCGTCGTGTTCGGCGACAAAATACAGATGGTCTACAAGTCTCATCGGGGTCTGCAAACGCGGGTGCAGGATGCTGCGGGCAACGAGGGAAGGGTCGAGTTCGCCGACACCCTGCAGCAGTTTCGCTCTTGCCGCGCGGAACCCCAGCAGAATTTCAGCCAACGGGCGCGCGTTGTACTGCGCCTCGTCGGTTTGGCGATTCCGCAAGTCTGTCACTGTGAGTTGCTGGCTGGCGGCCCGGTAATCGTTCACGCGTGCCAGCCACAGCGGTTCGAGGTCCAGCAGGTGGCCGGCATGTTCCTGCGCCGACCACTTTTCCTGCAGTTTCCGGACGAGGATTGCGCCGGAAGGGCCAGCCAGCGCCTCTTCGAGCCGGGCCGGAGTGCCGCGCAGCCGCGCGCAGAGATTCGGCAGGAGTTCGGCCGGAAACGAAAACTCAAACTTACGTTCAAACCAGACGGGCACCTGACTCATACGCTCCAGGTTGCCGTAAGACGGGCGAATTGCCTACGCCCAAATTGGTTTCAGTTGGCGGACGGGCGGCTTAAATCGATTTCAAAATAGAGGATGGCGTGCTGATCCTTCATGGAAACAACATCGGGAACGTATAGATGCGAGGAATGCAGTAGATCAAATTGACCCTGCAGGTCGAAGTACAGAAGCCCTTGTACCGTGCTGTGAGAAGCTATAACCGGCGAGGGAACGCCGGCGTTCCCCAGCGCGGTCTGCAACTCAAACCATTTTTTGTCGCGACCCGGCGGTTTGGATTTGCCGATGGGAAACGGAAATTTCTTGCGGCTGGAAGTTGGATCTTTGACGACGGGGGCCAGGATCGCGTCGGCGGCTTCGTCCGGAGTCAACGCCGGCAATGCCTGCGGATTGTCTTCTGAGATCATCACGTTCAGCCGTATGCGCTGCAGATCGACTTTCATGCTTTCGTCCGAGTCATTGCGAAACGCAACCTGGATGGCCAGAACGCCCCCGGACAAAGGCGACTTCTTGGCGAATTTATCCTTATAGAGGGCGGGATCGGTCCAGGGCCGCGCCGAGATGGTGAGTCCTTCGTGAGATTCCAGGGACGCCGTTTTCAGCGCGGGCTGTTGTCGCGTGGCGCTCAGGGTGAGTGCCAGGAGCGGGAGGGCCAGAACCGTAAGAACGAGTTCCCGGTTTCGCCTGGGGTTATAATAAACTTTTCTCATCTTGACGCCTTCGATTCCTGGGGGAGATGCGGGGTTGCCCTGCATCGCGCGATGCCAGAACGCATACTGTGTTCGCCGCTAGCGAAGTATAGACCGGAGCCACGCTGAGTGTATTTCATTTATAGCTTTTTGATGGGTCTGGCCGCCCTGCTGCTTGTGCCGTACTGGCTGCTGCAAGGACTAAGACACGGTAAATATCTTTCGAACCTGAGTCAACGTTTGGGGTTTTCCTTTCCTGCGCTCGGCAATCGCGCGGGCGGCGGCCAGGGTGCGATTTGGGTCCATGCGGTGTCGGTCGGTGAGGCGCTATCCAGCATCGGGCTGGCGCGGCGACTAAAGGAAGCGTATCCCGATCGTCCTCTCATTATTTCGACAACTACAATTACCGGCCAAGCCCTTGCCCGCGAACGGATGAACTTCGCCGATGGCTTCCTTTATTTTCCCCTGGACTGGAAATTCTGCGTGCGTCGCGCCCTTAAAGCCGTTCGGCCCGCGCTGGTCATTGTTTTGGAAACGGAGATTTGGCCGAACTTTTTGGCGGAAGCAGGGAAACAAAACGTTCCGGTTTTCTTTGTAAGCGGAAGGATTTCGGATCGTTCCTATGCGCGTTACCAGCGCTACCTCGGCGTCTTCGGCTTTTTCCTGAAGCCATTTCTGAGGAAAGTATTGTCGAACGGCACAGCCTTTTTCATGCAAGGCGAAAGGGACGCGGAGCGCATTCGCGCGCTGGGCGCGCCTGCTGAACGCGTTGAGGTCAGCGGTAATCTGAAGTATGACCTGGAGCTTCCTGCCCCCACGCCACTGGCCGAGTGGCTGGCGGCGGCAGCGGCCAACAGTGGCCGGTCCCCGGTCATCGTTGCCGGCAGCGTTGTCGCGACCGAAGAACCGCTCGCCTTGATTTCCTTTGGAACCCTGCAGGGAGAGCACCCCAAGGCCCTTTTGGTGTTGGCGCCACGGAAGCCGGAACGTTTTGCGGCCGCAGCCGAGTTCATCGACGAGTCGCACCGCAAATTCCTCACGCGCTCGAGGCTGGCGATTGCCGGCCCGGGGCAGAACGTCCGAACTTCGGAAGCGGCGACGATTCCGCCCGACGTGAACGTGATTCTGCTCGACAGCATTGGGGAGCTGGCTTCTCTTTACCGTGTTGCGGACGGCGCATTTGTGGGCGGGTCGCTTGTGCCATCCGGAGGTCACAACATCTTGGAGCCGGCTGCATTCGGCAAGATCCCCGTTTTCGGCCCTTCGATGGAGAATTTTGCAGAAATGGCGGCGCGATTTGTGGCGGCGGGCGCAGCCGTGCAGGTGGATAATCCTGAAGACGTTGGCGGCGCGTGGATCGAGCATCTGCGGTACCCCGACAAAGCGCGTGAGATGGGCGCCGCTGCACAACGTCTGGTGGAGCAGAGCCGTGGCGCCACCGATCGCGCGATGAAGGAAATTGCCAAGCTTGTCGGCGGCACATCGCGATGAGTGTGCCGCGGCCGGTGCAACTGCTGCTCTGGCCGCTTTCCCTCATTTACGGAGGGGTGTCGCGCATTCGTGTTTGGCTGTACGCGCGAGGGTGGCTGAAACAGAAACGTCTGCGCGGTATGGTCATCAGCGTCGGCAATCTAACGGTGGGCGGCACGGGAAAAACGCCCATGGTGATTTGGCTGGCGGAAAAGTTCCTGGCGGAAGGGAAGCGGGTGGCGATTCTAAGCCGAGGCTATCGCGGCGCAAACGGCACCAGCGACGAAATTGAGTTGATGAGAAGTCGCCTGCGCGAGCGTGTCGTCTTTGGAGTTGGAGCAGACCGCTATGCCACTGGCTCGGCGCTCGAGGCCAAGGGGAGCATCGATGTTTTCCTGCTGGATGATGGCTTCCAGCATCTGCCGCTCGGGCGGGATCTGGATATCCTGTTAATGGATGCATCGCGCCCGCTGAACAAAGAACTCTTGTTGCCGGCGGGCAGGCTTCGCGAACCAATTCGGGCGATGAGCCGCGCGAATTTGCTGATTGTCACTCGTAGTGAAGCCGTCCCGGGAACCACGGAAGCGATTGGAAAACTGAGCCAGTATCCGGTCTTCGCCGCGGCTACCCGCTTGCTCGGCTTTCGCCTGCTGGGCGCGACGGGCGGAGTCCAGACGGTGGACGAGATTGGGAGCGGTCCATTTCTGGCGTTTTGCGGCATCGGCAATCCCGCGGCATTTTTCGCCGATTTGGACGCCTGGGGAGTCAAGGTGTCTGGTACCCGGGCATTTGCCGACCACCATCGCTATTCCGACGGCGACATTGCGCAAATCGAAAACGCAGCGGAGCGCAGCGGCGCACGCGCCCTGGTAACAACAGAAAAAGACGCCGAAAACCTCGCCGGCGTGCGCCGTGCAAAAATGCCTATGTACACGGCGGCGATCGATTTTGTCATCAGTCCAGCGGAGGACTTCGATCGTTTGCTGGACCAGGCAGTTCTGGGGCACGCCGGAGGGGCGGAGTGAAGCTTCTGATTCGCGCAACGAATTGGGTTGGCGACGCCATCATGGCTCTGCCTGCACTGCGGGCCGTGCGCCAGCATTTCTCAAATGCAGAGATCAGCATACTGGCGCGAGCGTATGTTGCGGATCTTTATCGGGGCGAAGGAATCGCCGATCATCTGATTGCCTATGAACACACAGGAATCCATGCGGGCCTGCGCGGGCGCGAGCGTTTGGCCGGCGAACTGCGCGCGCAGAAGTTCAGCTGCGCGTTACTGCTGCAAAATGCTTTTGACGCGGCCTGGCTCGCGTGGCGGGCAGGTATACCCGAACGGATCGGCTACGGGCGTGATGGAAGAAGCCTGCTCCTGACGAAAGCCGTCGCGGTTCCGAAGACGGGTGAAATCCCGGCACACGAGAAGTTTTATTATCTGGAGTTGCTGCGCCGAATCGGCTGGATCGAGCAGCTCGCCGACGACGCTGTGATTTCTCTCAGCGTCGCGGGTCAAGATCGCAGCCGCGCCAGGGACATCTTGCACAGAGCCGGCGCGCGCGATGGCGTCCTGCGAATTGCGATTGGCGCGGGCGCCTCGTATGGATCTGCAAAGTGCTGGCCGCCTTCGCGGTTTGCCACGCTCGCCAACCGGTTGCAGGCGGAATTTGATGCCGACGTGGTTCTCTTTGGCACGACGAGTGAAATCGCGGTTTCGCGTGCCATATCGGCCGAGTTGCAGCGCGCCCCGATCGATCTAACGGGGCAAACCGAAATTGCCGATCTGCCCGCGCTCCTCAGCGAGTGTGACGTATTCGTTGGCAACGATTCCGGCGCCATGCATGTAGCGGCCGCCGTGGGGCTGCCGGTCGTGGCGGTGTTCGGACCAACGGATCCGTCCGGTACCGCGCCGGTAACGCCCAAGTGCACCATTGTTCAACAAAAGCCCTATTGCAGCCCGTGTTTTCTGCGCCGCTGTCCCACCGATCATCGCTGCATGACGAGGATCGCTCCAGAGATGCTGGAAGCGGCTGTAAAACCTTGGCTAGATTCCATTGAGGTGCGACGTGCCTGAGGCAGCCCAACTGCGACCTGCGGTGTTTCTTGACCGCGACGGAACCATTTCTGAAGAAGTCGGCTACTTGAATCATGCCAGCCGATTTCGTATCTTTCCGTTCGTGCCGGCAGCGATACGCAACTTGCATGAAGCAGGATTTGCTGTGATTGTGGTGACCAATCAATCAGGAGTGGGCCGCGGTTATTTTCCCGAATCGCTGGTGCAAACGGTGCACGATACAATGACGACGGAGCTGGCGTCGGACGGCGCCAAACTGGACGGAATCTATTATTGTCCGCACGTTAAAGCGGATGACTGCGAGTGCCGCAAGCCGAACATCGGCATGCTAACCCTGGCCGCGAGGGAAAACGCTCTCGATTTGTCGCGCTCGTTTGTGGTCGGAGACCGATACGGCGATGTGGAGCTTGCGCACCGCGCCGGGGCCCGGAGCATTCTCGTCCGGACGGGCTACGGCGCGGGCGAACTGGCGTGGCATGCCGCAAAATGGGACGTACAACCCCATTACGTGGCGGAGACTCTCACCGAAGCGACCGAATGGATATTGAGGCAGCCCCGATGAAGCGTTCGCGCGCGGAAAAAGACACGCCACTCTCGGTGGACCTGATCGCCCTGGCCGAATGTGTCGAACGATTCGCACAAAAGACAGTTGTGTTGCTCGGCGATTTCGTTGCCGATGAATTTCAGTATGGGGAAATTACGCGCGTATCGCGCGAAGCCCCGGTACTCATCTTGCGCCATCGTGAAACGCAGATGGTTCCCGGTGGCGGCGCCAACGCGGCAAATAATCTTGCGGCACTGGGAGCGCGGGTGCTGCCGGTTGCAGCGGTCGGTGACGATGCGGCAGGAAGTGCGCTCATCGCCTATTTCCGGAGCCAACGGGTCGACGTTTCCGGAATTGTACGGGTAGCAGGCTGGGCCACCCCCACCAAGACGCGTTTCCTTGCCGGTTGGGCGCATACGGTTGGTCAACAAGTACTTCGAGTGGATCGCGAGCCGGCAGGCGCGCTGCCGGATTCCGTACACAAAAAATTGTCCCGATCTCTTTCTGCAAAGCTGCGGAACTCCGACGCGCTCGCGATTTCAGATTATGGCTTTGGCGTAGCGACTCCGGAGCTTGTCCGCCAGGCAACCGCAAAAAATAAAAAGAGCGTTCCTGTGACCCTCGACGCGCGCTACCAGCTCCACGCGTATGCCAAGGCGGGGGTGACCTCGGCAACTCCCAATGAGGCAGAACTCGAAACGCTGCATCATGTCAGCATCGGCCAGAATGTGACCGCGCTCGCAGATTCGGGTCGCAGCACGCTGGAAACGATGAAACTCGATTCGCTCCTGGTGACTCGGGGCCGCCACGGCATGGCCCTTTTTGAATCGGGCGGCCAGTTTGCGGCCATCGCCGTCCACGGAAGCGACCAGGCAGTCGACGTGACCGGCGCTGGGGACACGGTTCTGGCGGCCTACACACTGGCTCTTGCCAGCGGCGCGACCCCGCTTGAAGCGGCGCATATTGCCAACATCGCCGGTGCGCTGGTGGTCATGAAACGGGGCACAGCCACGGTATCGCGGGCGGAGCTTTTGGCGGCCATCAGCAACGCGGCTTCGGCAGGAGCTGTCTAGTTATGGCCGATTCGTCACGCAAGATTTTGAGCCTGGAGAGCCTTCGCGAAGCATTGGCGGAGCGAAAAAGAAGCGGCGAACGCGTGGTATTCGCAAACGGGTGTTTTGACACGCTGCACGTGGGCCATGTGCGCTATCTGGAAGGCGCTAGGAAGGAAGGGGATTTGCTGGTTGTCGGAGTGAATGCCGATTCCAGCGTCAAAAACCTTAAAGGGCCGGGCCGGCCGATTCTCGATGAACAGGCGCGCGCAAAACTGGTGGCTGCACTGCGCGCAGTGGACTACGTCGTGCTCTTTGACGAACCGAATGTGGAAGCATTGCTCGAAACGTTGCGCCCTGACGTTCATGCCAAAGGCACCGACTACACGGCCGAAACGGTTCCCGAACGTGCGACGGCCGACCGGCTGGGCATCCGCGTCGCAATCGTCGGCGATCCCAAGGGCCACTCCACGCGGGAGTTGCTCGAGACCATCCGCAAGGCGCCGCATGACTGAGCCGCGCTTTCTGGTTGTACGTCTCAGCTCGCTCGGCGACATTGTCCATACTTTTCCTGCAGTTGCAGCACTTCGCGAAACATTTCCTCAAGCAGAAATTTCCTGGCTCACGCATCCTCGCTGGAATTTGCTGGTCGAGAGCAGCGGAATTGCTAGCCGTATCCTCGCGGGAGATACAAAGTCACTGGGCGGCTTGCTTGGAGTGGTCTCGCGTATCCGTCGGGAACATTTTGATGCTGCCGTCGACTATCAGGGGTTGTGGAAGTCTGCCGGTTTACCGTTTCTCGGAGGCGTGAAAACCCGCATCGGGTTTTCTTCTGAAACGATCCGGGAGTTCGGGGTCCCGGCTCTTTACACCAACCGGGTGAAGACCAGTACGGCCCACATCGTTGAACAGAATGGCGAACTCTCGCTGGCCGCGGGAGCAAGGAAAGGCACCGGCAACGTCACTCTCCGCGTTCCGGAACAATTTGAAGAGTCCAACCGTGCCCGGTGGAAACAAGCCGGACTCGACCGCTACATTGTTCTGAGCCCCGGCGGCGGCTGGCGCTCGAAGAGTTGGCCCGCAGAACGATACGGAGCCTTGTGCAGCAAGATTTACGAGCTTTCGGGAATTCGCTGCGTCATCAATTACGGTCCCGGCGAGGAGAGCCTCGCCGGCCTGGTGCAGCAATCGGGCGGGCGGGCCCGGCCTCTTCTTTTCAATGAAGATCTGGGCTCGCTCATGGCGTTGCTGCGAAAGTCGGTGTTCCTGGTCGGTGGCGACACGGGACCCTTGCATCTGGCGGCTGCGCTGAACACTGCGGTCGTTGCGATTTTTGGTCCGACTGATCCTGCGAGAAACGGCCCGGTCGCGAGCGACAGTTCGGGTACCGCAAAACGTATCGTGTTGCGCAGCGCCAAAGCGGGCACCACCTATCAGCGCGGAGACCGTACGCATCCGTCCCTGCTTGATATTCCGGTTGACGATGTGTTTCGCGCAACGCTTCCGTTGCTAGAGGCAGCAGCTTGAACGCCAGCGCATTTTTTGCCCGCTACCGCGTGCGGCTGGGATATCCCCTGGCCATTGCCGTATTGTGGTTCGCGCGGCCAAATCCCCGGAGCATCCTTTACGGCGGAATCGTCGGCCTGCTGGGGTTATGGATTCGCGGTTACGCCGCGGGTTATCTTCACAAGCAAACGATTTTGACGGTTACAGGCCCCTACGCCTACACCCGCAATCCACTTTATTTTGGCAGCGCCATCCTGGCCCTCGGCGCGGCGCTCGCCATGCATTCCGCGGCTTCGGCGATTATCTTGGGCGCCTACTTTACGCTGGTGTACTGGATCGTGATGCGCAGGGAAGAGTATGAGCTGCGACCGCAGCATGGCGCCGCTTTTGATGAATACGCGCGCAGCGTGCCACTGTTCTTTCCCCGGCTGCGGGCCGCGAGAATAGCCGGAGCCGCGGGCGGTTCCTTTTCTTTCGCGCAGTACAAAAAGAATCACGAATGGCAGGCGACGGCCGGATTTCTCTTCTTGCTCGCGGCCCTGGTCGTGATTTGGCGTTTGCGGCTGAGCTGAGCGACCGGCTGTTTTTGGCAAACGGGCGGGTTTCCGGTAGTCGGCGCCAGCTCCTCTCCGCTTAAAGGGCGCGAGCCCGCTTGCGTCCTCGAGTCTCAGGACACTTTTCGCAGCCGGACGAGTGTTTCGATGTGAAAGGTCTGCGGAAATAGATCAAATACGTGCATTTCAGTAATTTCGTAACGAATGGCCGGCCCGGAAATCTCTTTCGGCTTTCTCGCAGAACTGGTGAGCACGGCTAAATCGCGCGCGAGTGTGGAAGGATCGCAGGACAAATACAAAATCTCCGTCGCGCCCAAATCTGCCAGCTTTTCCGCGGACGCCGCCCCCAGCCCGGCGCGGGGTGGATCGAGCACCACGAAGTCCGGTTTTTCCCGGGTCTTGGTCAGGAAATCTTCGGCGTGCTCGTTGTGAGTGATGATTTCCACTCCGGCCATCTCGGCATTGGCGTAAAGGTCGCGCGTCGCCGCGAGGTTGGCGTCGACGCAAACTACCTTCTGGAACGCTTTGGCCAGTGGCAGCGTGAAGAATCCGACGCCGGAGTAGAGATCCAGCGCCAGGTTGCCGCGCACGCCGGCTGTAACCGTCTCGAGCAGATCTTCAATCAAAAAGCGGTTCACCTGAAAAAACGACAGATGGCTCACGCGATATTTGTAGCCACCCGCTTCGTGAAACAAAAATCCCGGTCCGGTAAGCTCAAAGCGGTCTTTTTTCTGGTCCAGCAGCAAGAGGCTATCGACTTGCGGCAATGCCGCCCGCAGATCGGCAGCAAGGTCGGCGGCCGGCTTGGGATATTTATCAAACGCGATGTTCAGCGCGATGCGCTGGTCGGTTGAATCGGCAAACGCTTCTATTTCGAGTATGCCCAAGGGCAGGGTGCCGCCACGCGCCATCTCCTGCAACTGCCCGAAGGTTTTCGCCAGCGCCGGCGAAATGACCAGGCATTCATCGATCGGAATGATGAACGAACTTTCCGGCAGGAAATATCCCAAGGCCCGCGGCATTCCGGAGCGCACCGCCCACTGCGCGCGATTGCGATACGCGTACGGCTCAGCCGCGTGCGTGATGATTTCCTGGTCCCACACGATTCCGCCCAACCGGGACAACGTTTCTTTCAGGATTTCGCGTTTCAGCCGCAACTGCTCGCCGGCGGAAATATGCTGGTAGTGGCAGCCGCCACATTTCTGGAAATGCGGGCACGGCGCCGTTACCCGTTCCTTGGCCGGCGTGATCACTTCCTCGAGGTTGGCCCACACCAGTTTCTTCTTTTTCGTCCTGATGGAGGTGCGCACTT
The DNA here is from genome assembly GCA_035317965.1 of Saccharimonadales bacterium (SeqCode). Taxonomy (GTDB): domain Bacteria; phylum Acidobacteriota; class Terriglobia; order Acidiferrales; family UBA7541; genus Acidiferrum. The sequence continues at coordinate 14,021 of DATHFT010000047.1, forward strand.
GCTCGAGGGGAAGCACAAAAGGCACAAAAACGGTGTGGCCATCGGCGTGTCCCAGGCCGTCGCCGCCGTACACCAGCTTCTCGATCGATAGTCTTAACTCTTCAGCCATATAAACTGGTTCCATTCTGCGATAGTTCGCGGGGAAAGAAAAACTTTGTGTCAATAAAAAATCAAGAAAAGTAATAGAGACTGAGGCGCGGCAAGGCAAACTCTTCGAGCAGCCGTTTGTGCATATACTGTCGTTCGATCAAGGCCAGCTGGTCTGCTTTCATTTTCCGGCGGTACAGTGCCAGTTGTCCGTCCACTTCACGACGAACTTTGAGCAGCACCTCTTCGCTCGCGTGACTGGTAAGGGCCATCTGCAATTTGTCATCGAGAATCGTCAGCCGCCGCTCCAGATCTTCAAAGTCCATCGTGCCCGGGGTGTCGAGCAGAGTCAAACAACCGCGCAAGGAGTCCGCAATTTCCGCCAGTCGCGCCGCGAGTGGCGGTCCACTGGACGCATATTTTTCGCCGGCCTCTGCCAGCCGAGCCGCGTTGCGGACGAAGTATGCTTTGAGCTCCTCACGGGAAAATGGTTCACTGCTGTACGCGTGACGAGTTGCGGGCGCACGCCCCGCAGCGGCTTCCTGCTGCTCTTCGACCGCTTCGAGCACGGCATCGGTGCAATACGCCAGGGTCTTCAGTGTTTTTCCCGCGCCGCGCCGCGATTTCTGATAACTCTCACAGGCCCGGTCGATTCCCTTGAGCACCGCTTCAAGCGGGATGCCCGCTTTCTGCCAGGTTTCCATAATCGCCCAGTCCAGCGGCGAGACCAGCAGGTGCGCCCCACGCTTTTTCCAAAAATATTCTTCAATTTCCGTGAAATAGTTGAAGTAGTTCCAGCCGTCCATTTTTCCATTCGCCGCGCGTCGACCAGGCCAGACTAGTTTCGCACCTTTTTGCCTTTGGCGCTTTCGGCCGGGGCGTCCTTCCCTGGTTCGGCAGGAAGATTTTTGTTCCAGATCAGTCGCAATCCGGTCAGCGTCAGGAATTCATCCGTATATTGAATGTGCTTGGAAGCCTTGCCCACCAGTCTAGCCTGCCCGCCGGTTGCGACAACTTTGGTTGCCGATCCCAGCTCGGCCTTCATTCTCGCCAGAAGCCCGTCCACCATGTCGACCGCGCCATAATAAAGTCCGGCTTGCATGGAACTTACCGTGTTCGTCCCCACAATCTTTCCCGGATCCTTGATTTCCACGCGCGGCAAGCGCGCGGCCCGCGCAAAGAGTGCTTCAGACGATATTCCCAGTCCCGGGGTGATGACTCCGCCCAAATATTCGCCCTTCGCTGATATCGCATCGAAGGTTATCGCCGTTCCAAAATCCACGACAATGCACGGGCCGCCATACTGCGCAAACGCGGCGACGCCATTTACAATGCGATCGGCGCCCACGTCCAGCGGATTGTCATACAGCACAGGCATGCCGGTCCGCACGCCAGGTTCGACGAACAAGGCCTTCAGGCCCAGGTAGCGCAGCGACATTTCCGCCAGCGTCGAATTGATCGGAGGCACAACCGAACTGATGATCAGGCCGGTGATCGAAGCGCGATCCAGTTCGGCCAGGGCCAGCAGATTTCGCGTTAATACCCCGTATTCATCCACGGTCTGGTGCCGGGCCGTTGTCAGTCGCCAGTTCGCAACCAGCTCTTCGCCGCGAAAAACGCCCAGTACCGTGTTGGTGTTTCCAACGTCAATGGTCAACAGCATCTAGCGCGCCTCCGCGACGTCGCCGGCAATCACCGTGACCACTCGTCCGTCGTCACGCTGCACTCGTAAAAGCCCTTCCGGAGCAAGTCCCGCCGTAAGACCCGTAAAACTCTCCGAACCATTCGTTACGCGCACCCGCTTGTTCCTGGCGTAACTGGAAACCTGTTCGAATCGTTCGACCACACGGGACGCGCCTTCATGCAGAAACTGATTGTAGTCGTTCTCGAATTCGCGCAGCAAGCGCACCAGCAGCTCCAGTCGCGACTGCGGTTTGCCCGATTCCGCGCGCAGAGAAGTGGCGGCTGCGCTCAGTTCACCGGGAAACTTTTCCTGATTTACATTCAAGCCGATACCCACAATCACAAATCGCACCGCGCTGGTTTCCGCGTGCATTTCCGTGAGAATGCCGCCCACTTTTTTCCCGCCAATCAACAAATCGTTGGGCCATTTCACATCCACGGCCAGACCCGAAACCGCCTGCACCGCCGCGTGCGCCGACAGTCCCGCCATCATGGTCAGCAGCGGCGCCTGCACGGGCGCAAGTTTCGGGCGCAACAGCAGCGTCAGGTAGATTCCAGTGGCGCGTTCTGAATGCCAGGAGCGCCCGGAACGTCCCCGGCCCGCGGTCTGCTCCTCGGCGAGAATGACCGCGCCTTCCGGTTCGCCGGCATAGCCAAGTTCAAGTCCGATGCGGTTGGTTGAATCGGTCTTGAAGAAGTGATAGATGCGCTTTCCGAACAGATGGCCCTTGAGTCGCTGCCGCAGCATGTCCGGAGTCAGGATATCGGCAACTTTTTCAAGAAAGTATCCGGTGTGCGGCTGGCCTTTCACTTTCACGCCAAGTTCGCGCAAGCGCTCCACCCAGCGCCACACGGTCGACCGCGAAACGCCAATCTCTTTTGCGATGCGTGTTCCGCTGATCACAATTGTGGCATTGGCGGCCAGCAGGGTCAGCAGGGAAGCCAGCCGTTTGTCCGTGGTGCCTGGAAGTGTAGTTTGCCGCATGAAGATTCTGCTGCGCCGCTCAAACGCTGCAAGCTTACGTGCGTTCCCGGCCATTCACAAGCACACCTAGGCGCCCTTCTTCAGCTGCTCCAGCCGTTCGGTCAGTTTTTCCAGCTCGATCTTCTGCTCCGCGAGGGTCGCTTCAAGGCCGCGAATAATTTTTTCCGGCGCCCGGCCGCGAAAGGTTTCATTGGAGAGTTGAGCTTCTTTCGATGAAATGGCCTTTTCCAGCCCTTCAATTTCCTTGCTGACGCGGGGAATCTCCGCCGCCGCGTCGACCGTATCCGAATAGGCGATGCGCACATCGAATCGCGCCGTAGAACGGATGGCTCCGCCCGCCTGGGGCAACCGTTCCCCGGAAACGTGCAAATCCGACAGTGCACCCAGGCGCAGGATTCCGTCCCGCTGGCTTAGAATCAATTGCCTGACGCCCGGGTCGGTGCTCGAAAAATCCGCCGCCACTTTCTTTCTCATGTCCAATTTCATTTCCGAGCGGATTGCGCGCATGGCGGTGATAATTTCCTGAATGAGCGAGAAATCGCCGTGCGCTTCGTCGTTGGTCCACGCCGCGCGGGCTTCTGGAAACGTGTCGAGCGCAATCGACTTCGCTCCTGCCGCCTGCGGCAGTTGATGCCACAGCTCTTCGGTAATAAACGGCATGAACGGATGCAACAAGCGGAGGGCCGCTTCAAACGCGGCAAACAGGTTCCGCCAGGCCACCACGGCGCGCGCGCGATCCGCATTGAGCAAGTCCGGCTTCACCCATTCGATATACCAATCGCAAAAATCGCCCCAGAAAAACTGATAGACGCCCTGCGCTGCTTCATGAAAGCGGTAGTTCCTGAGCGCTTCGTTCACGAGTTCGACCGTCGCCGCCAGTCGCGCAAATAGCCACGCGTCCGGGAGCGGAACCTGGCCGCTGCTGGCCGGGTAGGGAGCCTTGGCGCGAACCTCCGGCGCAGCCAGTTCCTCGAGCGAGGTCCCGCCTTCTTCAAACTTGTCCAGGTTTACAAACAGGAACCGCGAAGCGTTCCAGATCTTGTTCGCAAAATTCCGGGCCCCGCCCAGCCGATCGTCGGACAGAACGATGTCGGTCCCTGGAGCAGCCATCGACGCCAGACAGAACCGCATGGCGTCGGTGCCATATTTCTGATTCAGCGCAACCGGATCGAGTCCGGTGCCCTTGGACTTGGACATCTTCTCGCCGCTCGTCGTGCGGACGAGCGAATGCAGGTACACGGCCCGGAAAGGAACATCTCCGGTGAAGTGCAGTCCCAGCATGATCATCCGCGCCACCCAGAAAAACAGGATGTCGTAACCGGTGATCAGCAGACTGGTGGGGTAGTAGGTCTTGAAATCCGCCGTCCGCTCCGGCCAGCCCAGAGTTGAAAACGGCCACAAGCCCGAACTGAACCAGGTATCCAGTACATCGGGATCCTGGACCAAATTCGCGGACCCGCAGGTCGCGCACTTCAGCGGCGCTTCGCGCGCCACGGTAACGTGCTTGTACTCCTGGCAATACCACGCCGGAATGCGGTGCCCCCACCACAGCTGACGCGACAGCGTCCAATCGCGAATATTTCGCATCCAGTTGAAATATTCTTCCCGGCGGTTGTCCGGGATGATCTGAATATCCCCGCGTTCGACGGCGGCAATCGCCGGCTCCGCCAGAGGCTTCATCCTGCAGAACCATTGCGTTGAA
>DATHFT010000048.1:0-66556 GCA_035317965.1 Saccharimonadales bacterium (SeqCode)
GACAAAGAGGAGCACATAGTTCGCGGCGAGAACCAGAATCAACATGAAGAACATAAACAGATTCAGGTAGGAGAAAAAGCGGTAGTAGCCGCCTTCATGGGCCATGTACCCGGTGGAATAAATGTGAATCAGGAAGCCGACGCCAGTGACCACCAGAACCATGACGACGGTCAGCTGGTCCATCTGCAGGTCAAAGCCGGCGCGGAAACTGCCGGCGGCGATCCAGGTGAAAAATTCCTTGTGAAACAGTTGCTGGCCACTCGCGAAAAATTCGCGAACCGCTTCCAGCGCGGCGAGCAGCGAAAGCCCCGTGGCGCTGAGGGCCACGGTGTTGACGATTTTTTTGGGCCACTTCGCGCCCAGCAGGCCGTTGATGGCCGAGCCGAGCAGCGGCAGCAGTATGACGATCCACAGGTGATCGAGTATCGGCTGAGGTTGCATTAGAGTTTTAGCAAGTCCACACGCTCAACGTTCAATGATTTCCGGTTGCGCGCAATCAGAATGATGATTCCAAGACCAACGGCCGCTTCCGCGGCCGCAACCACGATAACGAAGAGAACGAAGACCTGCCCGTCGAGGTTTCCGGTGGCCTGGCTGAAGGCCACAAAGGCCAGATTGACGGCATTCAGCATGAGCTCGATGGACATGAAAATTGTGATGATGTTGCGTTTGAACACGAAAGCCAGCACCCCCAGGCCGAACAGGATGGCGCTCAGGACAATGTAGTAATTCGTCGGGACCATTTAGTTTCTCTCCCGATGTGCGAGAACGATTGCGCCGAGAATGGCGACCAGAATCAGGAACGACGTTAGCTCGAACGGGTAGACAAAATCCTTGAAGATCATGGAGGAGATGTCTCGAGTCGAAGCGATTTGGCCGTTCTGCAGCGTGCTTTGCACCGTGCTGGTAGAGCGGACGATGGACGCGGCGATAAATCCGGCGAGTGCGACGGCCAGCAGCAAGCCCGCAGGCCCTGCCATCTTCGAGATGCTGGTGTGCTCTTCGACGCCGGCGTTGAGAAGCATGATGACAAAGATAAACAGCACCATGATGGCGCCACCGTAAACGATAATTTGCACGGCAGCGACAAATTCAGAGCCGAGGAGCAGGTACAGACCGGCGAGCGCGACCATGACGACGATGAGCGAGAGCGCGCTGTGAATCGGATGCTTTTGCAGAATCAGGCTGGCCGCGCCCAAAACGGCGATCGCGGCGAGCACGAAAAATATGGCCAGTTGCGGGGTCATTTCGCACCCCACATCAGAATCGCAAACGCCGTGATGATGACGTTGGCAATCGAAACGGGCAGGAGAAACTTCCAGCCAAAAGCCATGAGCTGGTCATAGCGGAAGCGCGGAAGCGTGCCGCGCATCCAGACGTAGACGAAAAGGAAAACGAAAATCTTGGACAGCAACCAAAACGGACCCTGGATGTAAAGGTTGACGCCCGGAAGCGCCAGCAAAACGGCGCCAATGGCCACAAAAGCGGTTCCCAGTCCGGGCAAAATCAGTTTGCCAAAAATCGTTTCGTAATGAATGCCGTCCCAGATGACCCACAGGCCCGCTGGAATGAGAATGAGCGAAGGCAAGTAGTGGGTGAAAGTCCAGGACGCCGGGAAAGGAGACAGCCAGCCACCGAAGAACAGGATGGAGCAGAGCGCGGAGACCGTGATCATGCTGGTGTATTCGGCAATGAAAAACATGGCGAACTTGAAGCTGGCGTACTCGGTATGGAAGCCGGCGACCAGCTCGGATTCGGCTTCCGGCAGGTCGAACGGCACGCGGTTGGTTTCGGCAACGGCGGCGATGAAAAAGCAGATGAAGCCAAGAATCTGCGGAAAAATGTTCCAGCCCAAGATGCCGCGTTCTGGATGATTAGCCTGCGCGTTGATGATGTCCTTGAGATTGAAGCTGCCGGCCAGAAGCAGTACGCCGACTACCGACATGGTGAGAGCCAGTTCGTAGGAAATCATCTGCGCGGAGCTGCGCAACCCGCCAAGCAGCGGATATTTGCTGTTCGATGACCATCCAGCCAGCGCGACGCCGTAGACCCCGAGCGCCGTGATGGCGAAAAGCCCCAGGATCCCGATGTTGATATCGGGAGAAACGATGCCCAAATAGATTTTGTGGCCAAATAACAGAATCGGATCCGGACCAAAGGGGATCAGGGCGATCGACGTGAGCGCCAGCGCCAACGCCAGAAGCGGAGCGAGGTAATAGGTGAATTTATCAACGCCAGCGGGCGTGGGGTCTTCTTTGAAAAGAAATTTCACCCCGTCGGCGAGCGGCTGCAGCAAACCATGCGGGCCGACGCGGTGCGGGCCCCAACGCGATTGCATGTGCGCGACGACTTTGCGCTCAAACCAGGTGAGATAGGCGTTGACGGTCAAGACGATGAACATCAGGAGAGCAATCTTGACGACAGTGATGATGAGTTCGGCGTTGGCTTGGAGAAAGGGAATCACGGCTTGGCTTCGGCCTCCGGCAGGGATTCCATCATGGTGCAGTAGCGGCCGAGTGTGCCGCTGCTAAACAGCGTGTCGTGCGCGGAGCGGATCAGGCCCACGGGAACGTCGTAGGGAGCGTGGCCGTTGCGCGAGAAACTGATTTTGCTGGGTTCGGCGCCGCCCGTCAGCAAGCCCGCGGGATGAACGTCATAGCCGGGTACGGTTTTGCGAATTTCCTCAAATACGGCCAGTTGCGATTTGTAATGAAACGCTTTGCCGAGTCCGAGCTTCTCGAGTTGGTGCGAAAGGATTCGCAAAAGATCGAAATCGCTGCGCGGCCCCATAACTTCGGCTCCTTTACGCAGCAGCTGGATTTCCCCGGACGTATTGGTGACCGTGCCCTCTTTTTCATAGGCCGAGGCGGCAGGAAACACGATGTCCGCTTGCTTCGAGGTTTCGGTAAGGAAAAGATCATGCACGATCAGCAATTGCAAATCGCCGCGGCTGCCACCGCGTTTGGCCTGGTAATGCAGCGGGTTGGCTCCCACGATGTAGAGAGCTTTGAGCTTGCCGTTTTGCGCGGCGTCGACCATTTGCTCGACCGTCAAGCCGGGTTTTACGGGAATCGGTCCGCCCCAGTGTTGTTCAAATACTTCGCGCGCGCGCTGGTCGTCAAGATAGGCGTAGCCGGGCAGCCGATCAGGCAGCAGTCCCATGTCGGCCGCACCGCGCGAGTTGGCGTAGTCGCCAAGCGCCATGTATCTGGTCTTGCCCGGCAGCTTGGAGCCGAAAGCGACCAGCGAGGCGATGGCTGCGCCGGTAAGTTCTGACCCAAAAACGATGGCGACATCGGTTTCAGCTTCCAGAGCGGTCTTCAACGCGCCGAGTTGCTCGATGGTCGCGGGATGGCCTTCGCCCGTGCCGAGCCACTTGATGGCGGCAGCTTCATGGCCTTCGCCTACTTTGACCGTTTTTGTGGCTTTGCGCGAAAGCTTGATGTCTTTGCTGTTGATGACGAAAAGTTTTAAATCGTGGTGGCGAACGCCCTTGCGAATCTGCCAGGCGACCAGCGGATTCTGATTCGTCGGATCGTTGCCAATCAGCAGAACCACCTTCGCTTGGTACAGACCCTCCATCGTGAGCATGGCGTGCGGCGCATCGGCTCCGAGCGCGGTCACCAGGCCCGTGTAATCGGCAGAACGCTGATGATCAATGTTATTGGTGCCGAAAGTCGTGCGCGCGAGACGCTGCAGCAGATAGTTTTCCTCGTTCGAAGTGCGATTGGAGCCGACGAAGCCGATGGCGTCTGGTCCGCCAGCAGCGTAGGCCGCTTTCAGCTTGGCGGCTGCTGCTTGCGCGGCTTCTTCCCAGGAGACGGGAACGAGCTTGTCGCCCTTGCGCACAAGCGGCTGCTTGATTCGTTCAGGATGTCTGGTGAAATCGAAACCGAAGCGTCCCTTCACGCACAGAAAATCCTCGTTGAAGCCGGAAAGGTCGCGATTGTTCGAACGGATGATTTCGTGATTGCGGACACTAAGAGTCGTCTTGCACCCGTTCGAGCAGTGACTGCAGACCGTTGAAACATACTGCATTTCCCACGGGCGCGTTTTGTAGCGGTAGGTGCCGCTGGTCAGCGCTCCGACCGGGCAGATGTCGATGCACATGCCGCATTCTTCGCAATCCAGATGATCGCCGCCGTTGGGAATGATGACGCTGTTCGCGCCGCGAACGCCCACGCCAAGCGCTTTCACGTCCATGCCTTCATCGCAAACGCTCACGCAGCGGAAGCACAGGATGCAGCGCGGCGCGTCGTAATACACCAGCTCCGACCACTTTTCTTCCGGCCGGTGAATTTTTTCTTCAACGAAGCGCGAAGTATCGGCACCGTAGCGAAAAACCATGTCCTGCAGTTCGCACTCGCCGCCCTTGTCGCAAACCGGACAATCGAGCGGATGATTGCTCAACAGGAATTCCAGCATGTACTTGCGGGCATTGCGGACCTGTTCGCTGTCGGTGCGAACGACCATGCCCTCGGTAGCAACGAGCGTGCAGGCGGTCTGCAGCTTGGGCATTTTTTCCACTTCAACCAGGCACATGCGGCAAGCCGCTTTGAGCGAAAGCCCGGGGTAATAGCAGAACGAAGGCACTTCGGTGCCGATGCGGCGAGTGGCCTGAATCACCGTGGTGCCCGCCGGCACCTGCACGTCGCGATCGTTGATCTTCAGAGTGACGAGCTTTTCTTCTGCCATCGTTTCAGCCATTTAGGGTCGTCCTACGAAACTTTTATCTGGAGCCGATGAGTGCTTCGGCGGATTTGTACGCACAACGTCCCTGCAAATGATCTTCAAACTCGTTGCGCCATTTTTTCATGATGCTGATGGTCGGCATCGCAGCAGCGTCGCCCAGCGCGCAGAACGTGCGCCCGAGCATGTTGCTCGCCAGCGAAGCGATATTGTCGATGTCTTCCGGACGGCCATATCCGGCGTGGAAGCGTTCCAGGGTTTTGCGCAGCCAGGTCGTGCCTTCGCGGCAGGGAATGCACCAGCCGCAGGATTCGTGCGCGTAAAAGTGCATGATGCGGCGCGCCATATCCACCATGCAGGTGTCTTCGTCCATGACCACCATGCCGCCGGAGCCCATCATCGAGCCGATTTTGGCAACGGAATCGTAGTCCATCGGCACGTCAATTTCAGCCGCCGTAAGCAGCGGGCACGAGCTGCCGCCGGGAATCACCGCTTTGATTTTTTTGTTGCCGGGAATGCCGCCAGCGACCTCATAGATGAACTTTTTCATGTTCATGCCCAGAGGAACTTCATAGATTCCGGGCTTGTTGACGTGCCCGGCAACGCACAGCAGCCGGGTCCCGCCATTTTTCGGAGTGCCGCGACTGGCGTACGACTCTCCGCCTTCGAGGATGATGCTGGGGACGGCGCTAAGCGTTTCCACGTTGTTAATGACCGTGGGGCAGCCGTAAAGTCCCACGACGGCAGGGAACGGTGGCTTGATCCGCGGATACCCGCGTTTGCCTTCAAGCGATTCCATCAGCGCTGATTCTTCGCCGCACTCATAGGCGCCCGCGCCGGTGTGCGCGAGCAAATCAAAATTGAAGCCGGTTCCCAGAATATTCTGGCCCAGATACCCGCGCTGGTACGCTTCCGCCAGAGCGGCGTCGACGATATCCAGCACATAACGATACTCGCCGCGAATATAGATGTAGCCCTGATTGGAATTGATCGCCCGCCCGGCGATAATGCAGCCTTCAATGAGCTGGTGCGGGTCCATTTCCATGAGCGGGCGATCTTTACACGTGCCCGGCTCGGATTCATCGGCGTTGCACAGGACATATTTGGGTTTCGGAGAATCCTTCGGGACAAACGACCATTTCATGCCCGTAGGGAAGCCCGCGCCGCCACGTCCGCGCAGGCTGGATTTTTTTACTTCCTCGATGATCTGGTCGCTGCTCATCTGCTTGAGGGCTTTTTCCAGAGCCTGATAGCCGCCGTTTTGCAGATATACGTCGATTTTGGTGTTGTCTTTGACCCCCCAGCGTTTGCTGATCAAAACCGTCTCTTGCGGATCGCGCTCATGCAGCGCGCCGGAGATCACCGGCTCGGGCGCGGGTTTTTTGCCGGCGTCCAGCTCGGCAATGATGCGATCAAATTTCAGGGGCGTGAGATTTTCAAAGAAATCATAATTCACCTGCATGGCGGGAGCCCCGGTACAGGCGCCGATGCATTCGACTTCTTCCAGGGAGAAGACGCCGTCACTGGTGGTTTCTTTATGGCCAATTTCCAAGCGCTTTTTGGCGCGGTCGAGAAGTTCGTTGCCGCCCTTTAGCATGCAGGCGATGTTGGTGCAGATCTGAACGTGATTCTTGCCCCACGGCTTGCGATGGAGCATTGAATAATATTCGAGAGTTTCTTCGACTTGAACGGTTTTAAGGTCCAGCCGCCGGGCAATTTCAGCAATCAGCTCGTCGCTGATGTGACCAATTTCGTCCTGGCCATAAATCAGCATGGGGACGAGCGCGCTCCGCCTGACCGGATAGCTGGTTTGCAGCTTGTCGAATTTTTCCGCGAGTTTTGGGCTGAGTTGCATAATCCTTTTTTCTCTTTAAGACTGCCTGCCACGCCACACCCGGTACTGCCTGAGACTATGGGCCGCCGAACAAGGTTTGCTTACCGATCCACTTCCCCCAACACGATATCGATGGTGCCGATGCAGGCGATTACGTCGGAAATCAGTTGGCCCTCGATGAGTTTGGGAAGAGCCTGCAAATTGATGTAAGAAGGCGCGCGGAAATGCACGCGCAGGGGCTTCGGCGAACCATCGCTCGCTACAAAGCAGCCCAGTTCGCCGCGGGGCGATTCAATCGTGACGAACGCTTCCCCGGGCGGGGGAGAAAAACCTTCCGTGAAAATCTTGAAATGATAGATAAGAGCTTCCATCTCCGTCTTCATTTTTTCGCGCGCCGGCGGAATGATGCCGGGCGCGTCGGCCTTGATAGGGCCTTCATTGCTGATCTTGTCAAAGGCCTGGCGGATGATTTTCAGGCTTTCGCGCATTTCGGCTACGCGGATCAGATACCGGGCGTAGCAATCGGAATCGGTGCGCGTGGGAATGTCGAAATCGAATTCCTCGTAGCTCGAGTAGGGAAACAGTTTGCGGTTGTCGTAGGCCAGGCCGGACGCCCGGATCGTGGGTCCGGTCATACTGAGCGCGACAGCATCTGCAGTCGAGATATAGCCGATGCCCTTGGTGCGGCCAATCCAGATGCGGTTTTCGGTAAGCAGCGTTTCGTATTCGTCCACGCGGCTGGGCATCATCTTCATGAATTTCTCAACCGCTTGGCGCCACCCTGCCGGAGGATCCAGGGCCACCCCGCCGATGCGGATATAGCTGGTCATCATGCGCTGACCAGCGAAAAGTTCGAAAATCTTGAGAATCTCTTCGCGTTCGCGGAAGCAGTACAGAAACACGGACATGGCGCCGAGGTCGATGGCGTGGGTGCCGAGCCAGACCAGGTGGGAAGAAATGCGCTGCAGTTCAACCATCATGACGCGGATGTATTGCGCGCGCTTGGGCACTTCCAGGCCCAGGAGTTTTTCAACCGCCAGACAATAGACCAGGTTATTGCCGAGCGGAGACAGGTAGTCCATCCGGTCGGTAAGGGTGATGGCTTGCGAGTAGGTTTTGTCTTCGCAGGACTTTTCAATGCCGGTGTGCAGGTAGCCCAGGTCGGGAATCGCTTTGACGACGGTTTCGCCGTCGAGTTCGAGGAGAATGCGCAGCACGCCGTGGGTCGACGGGTGCTGGGGGCCCATATTGAGGACCATGGTTTTCGCGGTGCCGATCGGCGTTTCGACGGTGGTCATGGTGTGCTGCTCTTCCTGAATAGCTTGCCGGAGCTGGGACTGGTGTCGGGAATGTCGCGGAAACCTTCGACCGGATAATCGCGACGCAAGGGATAGCCTTCCCAATCATCGGGCAGGAGGATACGCCGCAGGTCCGGATGATCCGTGAAGCGGATACCGAACAGATCGAATACTTCGCGTTCCAGCCAGTTGGCGCCGGGCCAGACGGGGACGAGCGAGTCGATAACCGGATCACTGCCGGCGAGTTTTACCTTAAGGCGAACCTTTTCGGCCCGCGGAATCGAAACCAGCTGATAAATCATTTCAAAGCGCGGTTCATGGGGATAGCGGTCCAGGCAGGTGGCGCCGGTTAATAGGTTGTACTGGAGGGCCGCGTCGTCGCGACAACGGGCCGCGGTGGCGCGGATCAGTGCGCGGGGAACCACGATCGTGGTTTCATCGCGGAATTCGATGACTTCGGCGACGGCTTTCGGGTTCCACGAACGCAGATGTTCGGCTACAACATTAGCGTTTTGACTAGGGACATCCGCCACGATTTAGAAAACCCGCAAGCGCTGACTATCGTTTCCAGTCCAGCGCGCCCTTTTTCCAGAGATACAGGTATCCGACCAAAAGAATGGCGATGTAGAGCATCATCTCGACAAAGCCAAACCACCGCAAACTGCGAAAAATGTAAGCCCAGGGATACAGGAAGATGGCCTCTACGTCGAACAGAATGAATATCATAGCGACAAGGTAGAAGCGGACCGAGAACGGCTCGCGCGCATCCCCAGTGGGTTCCATGCCGCATTCATAGGCCTGCTGCTTGGCCTTGCTCGGGCGCCGCCACCCGACCAGGACCGAAACGCTGGTCAGTGCGCCTGCCAGTACGATGGCCACCAGGAGGTGTATGAGAAGTGGAGCGTAGGTTTGTATGCCTGAACCGGTCATAGCCGAAGGGCTATAATAACGAGCAACTGTCAATCGGTCAAATGCGGCGGTAAAATATTTGTAGAATTCAAGACAGAACGGATTCGTCTTCGGGGCAGGTGAGCGGCTTATGGTTTTCGGGCACAACAGCAATGTGAAGCTGGGCGAGACCACCTATCACGTGCAGACAGAAGATCGCGGCGTGACGAACGCTTTGATTGATACCACCGTGCATAGCCAGGGACGGGTGCTGCACCGCCGGACCAATAATTATTTGGACTTGCTGCCCCTGGACGCCGATCGCGAGGAAGCGTTGAAGTTGCGGGTGGACGAACAGCATCGCAATGTGATGGAAGAGATTCGCAACGGAACTTTGCAATTGCCGGTGCCGGTGGTGGCCAAGCGGGTTGCGCCGCCCGCGGCGGCTCCGGCCGCAGTGGCGGAAATTGCCCCGCTGGTTCTGACCTTGACGAACGCGAAGGATTGGCTGGTAGGGAAGCGCGCGACTCTACTTGTGAGTGTGCGGCGAGCTTCGGGGGAAATTGTCCCAGGAGCGCGAGTGACAGCGCGAATGGACGGCGCGGCCGAGGCCCAGGAATTTACCGCGGATACCAATGAAACCGGGGACGTGCACCTGGAATTTGACATGCCGCGACTCGCCGGCGCAGAAGCGGCCCTGGTGATTGAAGCGGCAGAAAACAATGTGAAGGGGCAATTGCGATTTCAATTGAAGGCCAAGCCGCGAACTCCGGCTGCGAATTGACTCGGGTGAGATGAAAATGGAAACAGCGATTGCGATTACCGTCAATGGTGAAAAGCGGAACGTGGGTGCCGGGGCTTCCGTCGTGGATTTGCTCGAGGAACTGGGTTTGCCGGCCGGACGCGTGGCGATTGAAAGGAATTTGGAAATTTTTCCGCGCGCGAAATGGGCGGGCACCCGGATCGAACCCGGCGATCGCTACGAAATTGTGCAGTTTGTTGGCGGCGGCTAGCAAGGTTCCAGGCTGGCATACCCTGGCTGCCAGAAAGTTCTTCCCGGGCTTCCAGGAATATTGCGGCCATCGTTCACTGACACCCTTTTGATCGTGGTGAGGAACCCGGCGAGTACGATGGGGACGCGCCGGCCCCGGCCATTCCCTCACAGGCGGGACGTCGGCCCGAGGCGCGCGTCTATAACCCTTTTAGAAGATGGCCCATCTTGGATTTTTTTGTTTTCAGATAGGCCCGGGAGATCCGGGAGATCGGCGGTTCGCAGGGAACGCGCTCGGCTACTTCGATTCCGGCATTTTCAAGTTGCCGGACTTTTTCCGGATTGTTGGACAGTAGGCGGATTTTTCTCGCACCGAGCTGCTTGAGGATGTCCGCGGAGAAATCGTAATCGCGAACGTCGGCAGCGAAGCCGAGAGATTCGTTGGCTTCAACCGTGTCCATTCCGCCGTCTTGCAATTCATACGCGCGCAACTTATTCATCAGGCCGATGCCGCGGCCTTCTTGCGGAAGATAGAGAAGAATTCCGGACGGCGCTTTGCTGATTTTTTTGAGCGAGAGCTCGAGTTGAGCGCGGCAGTCGCAGCGAAGGGAGTTGAGCACGTCGCCGGTGAGGCATTGCGAATGGACGCGAACCAGGGGAGCGTTCCGCCCGTTGATCCGTCCGCGCACCAGCGCCACGGCTTCTTCTTGCGGCCCGTTGCCCTTGAACCCGTAAATCTTAAAGCGCGCGTACGGCGTGGGGAGTTCTGCTTGCGCGACCATTTTTACCCTGGCGCGCGATTTCTTTTTCTTGGCGGTGGATTTTATGGCCATTGGAATCATTTGAGTATAGCAAGGAGCGTTTGGTTACATCGTTTTTGTAGCGCCGCGAAAAGAGAAAAGACAGAAAAATTACAATGCGGCGCAATCGGTTCGATTCTGGACGCGCGTTGCACGAAATTGCGGATTGCGTGGCGTAAGCGAATATACTGTTGGCGGAAATGGATACGGCTACCACACTTCGGGATCTGCTCTTCACCCTGTTGCTGAAGGTGGGCGTGGCGGCGTCGATTGCCGCCTTGCTGGCGCGGTGGAACACGTTTCGGCGCGTGTTGTTTACCGAAGAACGCGATCCCGATCAGAAATTGAAATTGATGTTGTTCATGACCCCGCCGCTGATTGTGGGCGTGACGCTGCGGTTGGTGGGCTACCAGTACCGGTTCGCGGATTTGTCGATTGAGGGTGCGTTTCTGATGGGGCTGCTCTCTGGACGCGTGGTGGGTCCCATCGGCGGCGCGATCATCACGATTCCGGCGCTGCTCGGCCACGAATGGCTGGCCATGCCGGCAGCCGCGACCGCGGGACTGATTGGCGGATTGATCCGCCAAGCGATCCCCAACAAGGAAGATATCTGGAATTTCGGGCCGTTTACCTTCCTGAATATCCCCAAGGCGACAGTGAAATTATTACGGCGGGGGGAGTTGTACTGGGAAATGGCTCCGCTCATGGCCTGCATCGGGCTGGAGTTGGGACGCGTGGCGCTGGTCCTGGCGACAAAGCCGAAATGGTTGTTTGCGATTGATACGCAGTGGGACGCCTGGCTGATTCTGGTTGTAATTGCCACCTTGATGTCAGTGGCCGCCCCGCTGAAGATCTGGAACAACACGCGCATCGAAATGAATCTCGAGCGCCACCAACAGCTGCTGCTGAAAGCACGCATGGACGCGCTCTCCAGCCAGATCAACCCCCATTTTCTTTTCAATACCCTAAATACAGTGTCGGCGCTGATTCGGTTTGATCCGGATTCGGCGCGCGGTGTGGTGCTGAAGTTAAGCAACATCCTGCGCCGGCTTTTGCGCAAGCACGAAACGTTCGTGCCGCTGCGTGAAGAATTGGTTTTCATTGACGATTACCTGGACATCGAGGTTGCGCGATTTGGTCGCGACAATCTGGATATTGTAAAAGATTTGGACGAGGAGACGCTGGAATCGTTCGTGCCGAGCATGCTGCTGCAGCCCATTGTAGAAAATTGCCTGAAACACGGCCTGGCTCCCAAGCTGGAAGGCGGGAAAATCCAGTTGCGCTCGCTAAATCGCGACGGCCGACTGCTTTTGGAAATCGAAGACAATGGCGTGGGCATCTCGGAAGAAAAAATGCCGCACGTCTACGTCGAAGGCATCGGCCTAAGCAACGTTCGCGAGCGCCTCCGCGTCCTCTACGGCGCGGATTTTAATCTGGATATCCGGAGTACGCCGGGCGCGGGCACGGTAATCCGCATTGATATTCCGCAGGTGGCCGCGACCATGCAGGTTGTGAAGTAGGATTTCTTCCTACCTTCGTTTTCTCCAAACGATATCTTCGTTGTTGCGGCGGTCGACCAGGGCGTCTACCTGGCCGCCGGCCGCACGGCGGAAAAGCGTTCGCCCTTCCACTCCTTTGCGGAAATAAACATCTCCGGATTCGGTCAAAAGCTGTTCGGGCTCGCGATCCTGGCGTTGCGCATGGAGCTGGCCGTCCTTGGTATAGACGGTGAGGGTCTTTCCGGCCGTCAACTCGTAAATTCCGACGTAGTCGGCGAATCCTTTGGGATTGGCGGCCCCCACAGCGGGATCTTCGTAATACCGCAACACCTGCCCTGCGACGATCTGCCAGTTACCGTTCCGCCGCATCCACGTGTCGGTAGCGTGATAGCGAGCGGTCATATTTTGCCCGAAGATGGTTTCCGTTTCCTCCATGTCATAGGAAAGGATGGCGGTCGCTCCTTCGATGTGACTCAGCGGGCGGACGATCCGGATGCTGCCGGAGTACCCCGCCGGCATGGGAGAAAGGTCGCCAAGCAATGCCGCTTTGTCCATGTTGTGGCCCTTTTCATCAAAATACATGGCATCGCCGGCAAAATATTTTTCCCAGGGACCTCGATTGCCGGGCACAACCGCATCCATCATCTCTTGCGTGCGGCGAACCAGTTCGTTTTCCGTAATTGGCGGCTGCTCCGAGCGGCAGCCGCTCGTGAGCAGAAGAGTCGAGCCCAGAACAACAAGAACGAGTGTTTTATCGCGCAATCTGCCCTCCGCGGTCTTCCCTTTAGACTGCAGGGGCTGCGATAAGGCGAGCAGCGATCTTTTTATTCGTCGCGCAGGGCTACCATGGGATCGACCTCGGTGGCCCGCCGGGCCGGCAAATAGCAGGCCAGCAGCGCCGCGGCCAGGAGCACGGCACTGACGCTGCCGACGGCGAGGGGATCAGAGCCCTTGATTTCAAAAAGCACCGACTGCATGGCGCGCGCCACGAAGTAGGATCCCACCAGCCCCAGAGCAAGTCCCAGCAAAGCGAGCAGCATCCCTTCCTGAAGTACCAAGCGCAAAACCTGTCTCGTGCCCGCGCCCAGCGCCATGCGCAGCCCGATTTCGTGCGTGCGCTGCGCGACCGCAAACGACATCACTCCATAAATCCCGATTGCTGCCAGGAGTAGCGCCACTCCCGCAAAGATTGAAAACAAAATCGTGGCAAAGCGGTCACTGGCAAGGCGTTCGCCCACCAGCTGGTCCATGGTCTTGACTTGATCGAGTGGCAGATCCGGTTCCATCGACGAAACTACCGCCGCGATGGATTTGGCGACACTCGCCGGATCCCCGCTTGTCCGCACGGCCACGGCCGCCTGCGGCCACGGGCTTTGCGCAAAGGGCACGTCCACTTCCGGGAAGCCGTCGCCACGCACGCCGCCATTGTGCACATTTTCATACACGCCCACAATTTGCCATGCAACTTCTTTTCCCAGTTTTTGCGATAGCGGAAGAATCTCTTCAATCACCACACGCTGCGTCAGCGGATCCACACCGGCCGGCAAATATTTCTTCACAAAATTATTGTTCACTATCGCCACAGGCACCGACCCCGCCGTGTCCTGTTCTGTGAACGAGCGTCCTCGCGATATTTCCACGCCAAATGTTCGATAAAAATCCGGCGTCACCATGTTGAATCCCGCCGCCGGCCGCGACGCCCGGTCCCCGGCCGGTTGTCCGACGATTGTAAAGGGCATGCCAAAATTCGTCCCCTGCATCGGCATTCCGGTCGACGCCGACACTGAGCGGATCCCCGGGAGCGCGCCAATCTGTTCAACGGCCAGCCGGTAAAACATACTGATCTGCTCCGCCTTGCTAAAACGCTTGTCCGGCACCGGAAGATTGAAGGTAAGCAGATGGTCCTGCCGGAATCCCAAATTCACTTTGGTCAATTTATAAAAACTATGAATCACGAGCCCCGCGCCGGCCAGTAGTGTCAGTGCCAGCGCAAATTCCACAACCACCAGCGTCCGGCGCAGACCATGCCGCCCCGCTCCGCTGCCGGAGCGCCCGCCTTCTTTCAGCGTATCGATCAGATTGGTCTTCCAGGTCTGCAGTGCCGGCGCGCATCCGCACAGAATTCCCGCCAGCAGCGTGCAAGCGAGCGTAAACAGCAGCACCGGAATATTCAAACTCACATCAGCTTCTGAAGGCAGTGCATTCGGCGGCACAAGAAGCAGGATCACCTTCAGCAAAACCCACGAGAACGCGATGCCCAGCACTCCACCCGTCAGCGCCAGCGTCAAGCTCTCTACCAAGAACTGCGTAAACAGTTGCCCCCGTGTCGCTCCGAGCGACGAGCGCACCGCCACCTCCTTTTGCCGCGCCGTTCCTCGTGCCAGCAGAAGGTTCGCTACATTCACGCAGGCAATGAGCAGCACAAACGCCACTGCGCCCATCATCATCCACAGATTGTGAATGGTGCCGCGGTCCATAAAATCATTCTTGAGCGGCTCGACGCTGGCGCCCCAGCCTTTATTCGACGCCGGATAGATCTCCGCGATGTGCCTGGTAACGGAAGCCATGTCGGCATTGGCCTGCTGCAGGGTCACGCCCGGCTTCATCCGCGCCATCGTCAACAGCCAGTGCACGTCATGGCTCATCTGGTCTGGCTTGAACGACAGGGGAACAAAAAGTTTCGATTCCAAGCGATCCGATTGCCCTGGCTCGAGTACTCCCACCACCGTGTACAATTCCCCATTCATGCGCAGCGGCTTGCCGATAATCTGTGGGTCGCCCGCAAAGCGCTCCTTCCAGAATTGATTGGTCATGATCACTTCATGATCTTTGCCAACCTGACCCTCCTCCGGCAGAAAGTCCCGCCCCAAAGTGAACCCCGTCCCCATCATGTGATAGCAGCCCGGAGAAATAATGCGCGCGGGAATTTGCTCCGCCGGCCCGCCAGGGTTGGCCAGGCTGAAGCTCCCCCCATTCCAGGCAATCACATCCTGAAAAACGGAGTTGTTGTGCTTCCAATCGAGATAGTCGCCCGGCGACACGCTATTGTTGTTGCCGTTGATGGTAGACCACACCATCACCAGCTGGTCGGGACTGGGATAGGGCATGGGCGCCAGCAATGCCGCATACACCACGCTGAAAATCGCCGTATTGGCGCCAATACCCAGCACCAGCGCCAGTAGCGCCACAGATGTAAAGCCGGGATCTTTCGTCAGCAGTCGAATCCCAAATCGAACGTAACCCCAAAAATTGGACATACCTATCCCCGATTCCAGACCACGCTCGCTTGCCATATAGACGATAAAACTCCCCAAATGTTTCCGTGCTATTCCTATAAATTAATCTCATTCCTCCCCTTATCCTTCCCAACCGCATCTTTGCCTTAGCGGCACAGCCTTTTCTGGCTGTGCTACCGCAAACTCCAGCGAGCTCCCCCCGAAGTGTGTCGAAAACCACAAATCGCCCCCAAACGCCTCACCCATTCGCATGATTCCGTCCTCCCAACCCCAAAATCATCCAAAAGTATGACGACAAACACCCCGCCTCTCGCGCTATTGTGCCCGCAGCATTCAACTTTTTTGCTTCACAGTAGGGAATCGGTATTTAATCTACCTATTAAAAAGGACCCACCCATGCAAATCGGCGCATTCTGCACCAGCCTGGCCGTCAAAGACCTGGCTGCTTCAAAAGCTTTCTACGAAAAATTTGGTTTCAAACCCACGTCCGGCAACGGCAAGCAATGGCTCGTCCTCCGCAACGGTGGCCACGTCATCGGACTCTTCCAGGGCCTCTTCGACAAAAATATCCTCACCTTCAATCCGGGCTGGGACCAGAACGCCACCAAACTTCCCACCTTCACCGACATTCGCGAGATCCAGCGCGAACTCAAAGCTCAGGGTGTCACCCTCACCACTGAAGCCGACGAATCCACCACTGGCCCCGCCAGCTTCACCACCGTCGACCCTGACGGTAACCAAATCCTCTTCGACCAACACGTCTAACTCGTCCACTCGAAAAAGGAGACCACTATGAAAAAAATAATCCTCGTCTTCGGACTCATCTCCGGCGCCATTTCCTCGACATTGATGATTGCCACCATCCCCTTTGCGGATCGCATGGGCCACAGCCTCTTCGTCGGCTACGCCACCATGGTCGCTTCCTTCTTACTCGTCTATTTCGGCATCCGCTCGTACCGCGACAATGTCGGCGCTGGATCCATCACCTTTGGCAAAGCCTTCGCCATAGGTATTTGCATTACTTTGATCTCTTGCGTCTTCTACATCGTCACCTGGGAAATCATCTACTTCAATTTCATGCACGACTTTCTGGACAAATATAACGCGCATATCATCGCCAAACTCCAGGAGTCCGGCGCCACCGCCGCTGCCATCCAGGCCAAAATGCAGGAAATGGCGGCGTTCAAAAAGTCCTACGAAAATCCCTTTTTCAACGCCGCCGTCACCTTCGTCGAACCTTTCCCCGTCGGTCTCCTGATCACCCTAATCTCCTCCGCCATCCTCCGCAAAAAACCAATAGCTGCCACAGCCGCATAGGCGCGAGACGATCCATCGCACGAAGTCATGCTTGGAATTTGTGGTTAGTTTCTTTGGGGCGGGGGCGCGAGGAGGATGCCCGATACACGCTATACAAAAACGCAACCGTCGTCTTCGGCTCCACACCCATCAAAGAAAAAAACGCCGTCAAAGACCTCTGCAAATTCCTGCAACACCCCGCGAAGTAGATCGCTCCTCGTTCAGAAGCAACAGAATCTTCCCACGCGGTGTGAATGCCCCGTGCGTGCCTTGGTTTTTTATAGTGGCGAACCTTTAGATTCGTTCTTTTTTCCTCGCTTTCTCATATTCGTAAGGGCATCTGCCCGATCTGAAGCAGACTAGGTGGAATCGCGCCTCGGCCTCACCAGCAGTCTCACAAAGAACATCGCCCTCAAAGCATCCAATCGTTGTCTTTCTTTACCGTTCGTTTTTTCGCTCCTAACTTGCTGCCTTCCAAAACTTCCCGCGACTTCGATTCCACTCCCAATCGCTCATCCCGTCGCAGCGCCAACTCCACCATCTCCCGTGCCACCCGCTCAAACTCTCGATGCATTTGTGAGATGTGCAGCCACTTTCCCAGCACGCGATGCGCTTTCAACTCCGGAAATTCTGCGCGCAACGCCGCGTGCCGCTCTTTTGTCGTGCATACGAACAAGCCCTCCCACGGTGCTTTCCCATCAGCTACCGCCAAGTACAACTTCCCATCCAGATACGCCGCCTCAAAACCAAAAAACTTCTTCTGCAAATAATGCCCATCCCCCTCCAACGCCTCAAACACCCACAGCAGCGCATTCCTCTTCTTAGTTGTCCGTTTCATAAAGTATTCCTTGCGTCCGGCGGGCACGCTTTAATAGATAGGCAAAAAACCTCGGCCAAAGCATGCAAATTCTCCGCATAACCGTCCGCGCCTAGGTGCCCACGCTCGCTCAATAAATCAACGGAAAACTCTCCACCAACGCATGCAAATTTCCCGCATAAGCCCAGTGCGCCAACAACTCCTCCGCCATCAAACCCGGCATCTCTTCCGGAAAAAATAATTTCGCTCCCTCCACCCGCCGGATTCCATGCGACTTCGGAAAAGTTCTATCCAGCCACTCCGCCCACTTGTATTCAAAAATATCGTCCGCCATGCCCCACACAATTCGCACCGGTACTGTACTCTTCTGCAGTTCTGACCGAATCGCCACCATGTGATTCACACCCAGATCCACCGCGTACTGTTCAAACTGCTTTCTCTTAAGCGGTGAACTGAAAATCGGCGAAAAATAATAGTCCACCGCTTCATCAGTCAGATTCGCCGGATCGGTATACGTCAACCCGCCCAATCCTTTCGCCGAACGCGCTAACGTTTTATCCGCCAGTTGCCGTGCCATTCCGTCCGCCAGCAATCCTTTCTTCGCCGCTTCCAGAAAGGGAATAAACGACGGCGGCGGACTGTTCTCATCTGTATCGCAATTCGTCAGCAACAAAGTCCGCACTCGATTCGGATACTTCGCCGTAAAAATCTGTGCTACCGCTCCGCCACTGTCGCTTCCCACCAGATCCACAATTTCAATCGACAATTTATCCAGAAACATCGCCAGCATTTCGGCTTGAGCCACTGGCGAAATATCTTGTCCCTCCGGCGTTTGCGTATGCCCAATCCCCATAAAGTCCAGCGCAATGCAGCGCCGGTGTTTTGACAATCGCTCCAACGCGCCTTTCCACTGAAAACTGTTCAAAGGAAATCCGTGCAGAAACAGCGCCACTCGCCCGTGTCCGCGCTCCACATAAGCCACATTGCTCACCGGCAATTTCGCATAGCGCCGTGTCCGGTTGTATTCCGCTGCATCCATCGTTTTGTGCTTTTCCGCCTTAGCAAATCCTGCCTGCGACATAACTCCCGCTCCCGCCAATAAAGTTGATTTCACCAAAAAGTTTCTGCGATTCATTGTGTTCTCTCCTGCCCACCATTCTGCAGATGGAGGACTCTCACGTCGCGCATGTTCGGACGACGAAGAGCACATTTGGATGAATGAAATTTACAAAAACCGAAATTACATCTGGCTGGAAATGGGCAGGGAAGCGATTTTTTGCCGCAACTCCACGGGAGAAATTCCGGTAAGCCGCCGCATGTGCCGCGCAAGATGACTCTGATGCGAAAATCCGCTGGCCAGCGCAATCTCCGCAATAGGCAATTTTCCCTGCGCCAGAAGCGTCTTCGCTCGTTCGATGCGCCTACGAATCACATATTGATGCACTGGAATTCCCACCGACGCGCGAAAAACCGGCTTCAGATGTGACACGCTAATTCCCGCAATCGCCGCAATCTGCGGCAATGAAATCGTCTCCGCAAGATTCTCGTCAATAAAACTTAAAACCTGTTTTAGTTTTTGTCCAGACAGCCCGCCCGTCCGTTCCTTCGCTCGTCGCGCAATCGAACTGTGTCCATGAATCAGCCGCGACGCAATCGAAACCGCCAAACTGTCCACGTACAACGAGCCCGACGGATAATCCGCTTCCATTTCTGTCTTCAGCGCCCAGCAGATATTTTCAATCTGCGGATCGCGCTCCTGAAACCGATTCAATATCTCCACTCGCCGCGGATCGTATCCATACTCTTCGGCGACGTCATTCACCAGCGTCGTGGGCAAACTCAAAATCAGCGCCGTGTCATGGTCGTCGTGCATCACCCACCGGCTGGGCACGAGCGCGGGAACAATATCGATGTCCCCGTGCACGGCGGTCCCCGCATGACGCTGTCCACCGCGTTTGCACGCAATTCTGGCCGCCGGCCCCACATGAATGGCCACCAGCACACTCGGCAGTCCTGCAACCTCCAGTTCCCCGCGCGGATCAGCCCGCATCATCAGCGCCAGCCCGTCCGGCCGCCGCCCATACGTCAATACCTGCGGCAGCGGGGAACGGGTAGGGAAGTAATCTGTAAATGTTGCGCTCGAGGCCATAAGCGAGTCGTCCGGTACTGGAAAATTGTCCCTCACAGGATAACGGACCGTCCACCAGAAAGGTTTCGCCAGGGATGAAATTTGTCTCCCACCGCAGAAAAAATCATCCGTTTGTGCTCTGGCTGGCGCTGTAGGGACCTGCCGCCACCGTCCCGGCGCGGTGGCATGGCGCCGCCACGTCTCCTGCGTAACGCTGCCCTTTCCCCGCAGTGCAGGCCCCGGACGGGTTCCATTCCCAACCCTTCGGAAAAAGTCCTTGACGTCACTATGGTACTTACTGTAATTTCTGTATATACAGAAATGAGCGAACAAGCAAAATCGGCCTTAACCCCCGTAGCCCAGAAATTCATCCTCCATTGGGGCGAAATGGGGACCCGGTGGGGCATCAACCGCACCGTAGCCCAAGTTCACGCACTGCTGTTTCTGGCGCCGAAGCCACTGCCGGCCGACGAAATCTCCACCACTCTTGCCGTGGCCCGCTCCAACGTTAGCACCAGCCTCCGCGAACTCCAGGGCTGGAGGATCGTCCGCGTCGTCCACGTCCTCGGCGACCGCCGCGACCATTTCGAATCCACCAAAGACGTCTGGGAGATTTTCCGCATCGTCGCCGAAGAGCGCAAACGCCGCGAAATCGATCCTACCCTGAACGTAATCAGCGAGTGCGTAGGAGAGCTCAAAGCCGCAGGTCCTGCCGACGCCTACACCCGCGAACGCCTGGAAAGCATGCTCGAATTTCTAACCGGCATGACCGGCCTGTTTGAAGAAATCATCCGGATGCCGGTCGTCGCTCTAAAAGGTGTGGTGAAATTGCGCGGAAAAGTGAGCGGCTTGCTGGGCGGAAAAAAGTAACGGCGGCAGCAACGTAAAGCAGGAAGCACCGCAAGGAAGCAGGGAAGCGTCATGATCTCGCTGACATCCGAATTTACCGACGGCAAAGGGCGTCACGCCGAAGGCTGGCTGTTTTTCGATGCCGACTGCGCCTTCTGTACCAGCGTCGCGCGCTGGCTCGCTCCGATCCTCCGCCGCCGCGGATTTGCCCTGGCCCCGCTGCAAGATCCCCGTGTCGGTGAACTCCTCGGTCTAACCCGCGAGGAACTTCTCCGCGAAATGCGTTTGCTCCTCGGCGACGGCCGGCAGTTCGGCGGAGCCGACGCCGCCGTGGCCCTGGCGCGCAAAATCTGGTGGGCCCGCCCCCTGGTCTGGATCTCCAAAATCCCCGGCATGATGAGCGTTTTGCGGGCTGGATACCGCTCGGTTGCGGCGCACCGGAGTTGCAAGTCTGACCGGTGTCCCGTGGATGAAGCTCCTCGGAAAACTTAGGTTCGTTTTCAGCGGGTATTGAAAATGCCAGAAAAAAGACCACGGCGCATCGTCCTACCCGGCGGAAACGGCCACGTTGGCAAGCTCATCGCCGCATACTTTCACGGCAAAGGGGATGACGTCGTCGTCCTCTCCCGGACGGCAATTGCAAACCCATGGCGCATGGTTCGATGGGACGGCCTGACTCCAGGCCGTTGGGCCCGTGAACTGGAAAACGCCGACGTTGTCATCAATCTAGCCGGCAGAAGCGTCGATTGCCGCTACACCACAGGTAATCGTAAGGAGATTCTGGACTCGCGGGTAAATAGCACGCGCGTGATCGGCCAAGTCATCGGCAGTCTCGCGCATCCGCCGCGCATTTGGATGAACATGAGTACGGCGACGATTTATCGCCATGCGCTGGACCGCCCGATGGACGAATTGACCGGAGAGATTGGCGGCGGCGAACCGGACGTTCCCGCGACATGGCGCTTCAGCTACGAAGTGGCGACGCGCTGGGAACAAGAACTCCTCACGGCAAACGCTCCGCGAACACGCAGAATCGCGCTGCGCAGCGCCATGGTTATGAATACCGATCGCGGCGGCATTTTCGATACCTTGTTGCGGCTCGTGCGGTGTGGACTCGGCGGCGCTGCAGCATCCGGCCAGCAATTCATTTCCTGGATTCACGGTCTGGATTTCTTGCGCGCCATTGAATTCCTCATCGAGCGCGGCGAATTAAATGGCGCGATCAATATCGCCTCCCCGCATCCGCTCCCCAATCGCGAGTTCATGGCCGAACTCCGCGCCGCCTGGGGGATGCCCATCGGATTGCCGGCGAGCCGATGGATGCTGGAACTCGGCGCATTTCTGCTGCGCACCGAAAGCGAACTCATTTTGAAAAGCCGCCGCGTAATTCCCGGCCGCCTCTCGGCCGCCGGATTTTCATTCCTTTTTCCGCAATGGCGTGCTGCCGTCCAACAGTTAGTTGCCCTTCGGCGTGAAGGCCTCCCCGGGGATTCCACTGCAAGAAGCGGTGCGCAGGCGAGATCAGCTTAGCGAGGTCGCACGATGGCGCTCACTTTCATTGATTTTTATCGCTGGGATGGCCGCGTCAACCGCGCGCAATACGCCCTCACGGGCATCGTCGCCCTGGCCATCAAGCACAATCTCGACCGCCTGATCGCTTGGTCGTTTCACTACCAGTGGAACTGGTGGAGCTACTGGTATCCCGTCAATCTGACGGGCAACTTCGGCTCTTTCGCCCAGGCCAACAAGACCTTCCTGACGGTTCTGTTTGTTACCGCGCTCCCGTTCATCTGGATTGGCCTGCTGTTGACAATCAAGCGCCTCCGCGATGCCGGTAAACCTCTCTGGCTGACCGTCTTGTTCTTTGCTCCGGTGGTCAACCTGATCTTCTTCGCCATTCTCTCTGTCTTGCCCAGCCAGGCTGACGCCTTGCAACGTCGCGAATTCGCCGACACCGACGCGATGCCGCAGAGCGCCTGGGGCAGCGCCATCATGGCTGTGGCGGTTACTTCCGGTTTCGGCGTGGTTCTCGCCTGGTTCAGCATCACGCTCCTGGGCGCCTACGGTTGGACGCTCTTTCTCGCCCTCCCATTCGCGATGGGCTACCTCTCGGTCTGGATCTACAGTTTCAGCCGGCGCCGCAGTTGGGGCGAATCTGTTCTGGTCGTGACTCTCACCCTCGCTGTGGTGGCGCTGGGCATTGCGGCAATCGCCATCGAAGGGCTCGTCTGTCTCTTGATGGCTACGCCCATCGCCTGGATTCTTGCGCTGCTTGGCGGCGGCCTGGCCCACGTCATTCATAACAAAACTTATGACGGCCTGCCGCACACCAACCTGATGGGAATCGTCGTCCTGGCCGTCCCCATGCTCTTCGGCGTCGAGCAGGTAGCGCCGCCGCCGGTGCCGCGCTTCGAGGTAAAGACCTCCATCGAAATCGCCGCCCCGCCTGAAATCGTCTGGAAGCGCATCATCGCCTTTCCGCAATTGCCGGCGGCCCGCGAGTGGCCCTTCCGTCTCGGTATCGCCTATCCGCTCGCAGCCAGCATCACTGGCGAAGGCCTCACCGCTCATCGCGAGTGCCGTTTCTCGACTGGCAGCTTCACAGAACCGATCCTCGCCTGGGAACCAGCCAAACACTTCGCCTTCGGTGTCGCGCAGGAGCCGCTGTTGATGCGCGAGACGTCGCCCTACGGAAATATCGCAGTCCGCCATCTCACCGACCACGACTTCGCGCCCGAGCGCGCCGACTTCCGCCTCGTCCCTCTTGCCGGCGGCGGCACCCGCCTTGAAGGCACCACCACCTACCGAAATAAAATGTGGCCCGGCGAATACTGGAGGCTGTGGACCGACGCCATTGTCCACAACATCCATCGCCGGGTCTTCGAGCACGTGAAGCGGCTCGCCGAAGCAGATGTTCAGCGGTAGTCGGGTTCGCTGCAGAGGATGGCCAGCAGCACAGGAAAGGGAACAGCAACGGGTCGAAATCGGCGCCGCGAAGAGCGACCTAGTAGTCGCGCCAGGGCTTCCACAAAGGAACGCTCGTGTAGCGCACGACGTCGCGCCTGTTGAAGAATTCCCTGAGTTTATTGAGTAATACTTTGAGTTTCGGGAGCATACTTTTTAACGCGGTGCGTACTACGTCACCGGCACTCCTGGGTGGAGCTTACGCGCGCGCTGGTACAGCGTCAACGCAAAGAAATTGAAGTGACGGGTTGTTTGGTTGTCGAGCGGTTAGCACGCGCCGGCGACAGGCAGTTGCGGTTTTGGCCCGTCCATTCGGGCTCGCCATGCCCGATAACTGGTGAGAACCAGGGGCAGGGAAATCGCCGCAGGAAGCACGTGCGGAATCGGAGATCCAACCGCCAGTAGAGAAATGATGGCGGCCGAGGCGTCAAACGTGAATCCGGCATAAGCCCATTCTCGCAGTGTGCGAGGAACGGGGGCGAGGACAGCGAGCACGCCCAGGAGTTGCGCCGCCCCCAGCATCGTTGCGAAATAATCCGGATAGCCGAGACGGTGGAACACTTCAATGGAGGTGGGCGCTTTTAGTAGAGAACTCGCACCACCGAAGGTCCAATTCAGGGCGATCAGGATTGTGGGAATCCAGTAGAGCGAAGTGGTCTCGGACTTCCGGCTTTTCTGTTTTGCCACGTTTTATTCCTTCCTTGTTTCTTCCTTGCTGTGTTCTCAGGACGCGCGCTCTAGCTCTTTTGCCAGTTGCTCGAGAAGGCCCCGCGTGCCTTCTTCGCGTCCCCGGGCGCTATCGACACTGTCGAAAAACGCCCCCTGCTCGGTATGGATAAGTTTGGTTCCGCCGTCCGTGGGAATGAGTTCGACCGTGGTTTGTGAGGAAGAAACACGCTTGTCGCCAAAGGTCATGGTGTAGACAAATACAATCCGGCGCTGCGGGACGATGTCCTGATAACAGACATCGTTTTTGATCAGCTCGCCACCCTTGAACCGAAAGGTCCATCTTTCGAGGCTGTCCACCTGGAAGTTCGGCACAAAACTTTCTATGGCAAAGCCTTCGGCCTCGCCGCCCAGCCAGCGGCGCTTTTTGGCGGGATCCGCGAAGAAGGCAAAGACTCGTTCCGGAGTGGTGGCGTAACGGCGTTCAATTACGAAGGTGTTGTGAGTTACCGACGGTTCTCTCATGTTGGTCTTCTCCAAGCCTGATGCTTTAGTGCATGCTTAAGTATCGGTGGCCGGCGCATGATTGTCAAGTGGGTACTTAAGTATTGATGGCGGCGGGCCGCGGGAGTAGCCAGGTAGCAGCAGTACGACTGACGCCGTGCGCTCGAGCGGGGCGCCGCCCTGACAGTGGGGGTTCGACGGCCGTGTTCGCCGCCTCGGTCGCGAACACGGATCCGCCTAAATGGTCAGGAAGTCTTCTGGACAAACAGACTCGAGAAGTACTTTTGGTAGTAAAAGAACAGAAAAAGCCAAAGAATGGCGACGATGATCGCCACCGGAGCACCGGTAAAGTCCAAGAGAAAATGATAGAGAAGAATATTGACGATGACCGGGCCCAGCAGGGTGAGCGCCAGCGGAACGTAGCGGTTCACCAGCAAGAGCGCACCGCCAATAGCCTCAACGCCGCCAATAAACAGCACCCAATGCGATTGGAAGAGAACGGTGAAGAATTGGCCCGCTAGTCCGGTGGGCAAAACCGCCGGAATGAAGTGCAAGAAGGCGTTTAAGCCAAATACAAAGAAAACCAGGCCCATCAGAATGCGTGCGATCAACGCTGTAATTTTCATTTTCCGTCCTTACTCAAAAAGACTCCCGAGAACCTCACCATTGTGGATGGCGAATGGTTCCCATTTAATCACGGTACGGGAAAAAGAAGGAAGATGAAGATTTAGCGCCGAGAGCAGCGGTCCAAATGGCTGCGCAAGCCCACCGCCCCACCAGGCCCGGGGGACAAGCGGAAAGCAGCTGCAGAAGCGAAAACGGGAAGTCGCAGGTCTGCAGACGCGCCGCCACTAGATCAGTTCAAGGACCTGCCGGTAGTACTGCTCGTAGCGAGGAATTACATCGTTGGCGCAGAATTTCCTTTTGGCGTTGAGGCGGGCGAGTTGACCCATTTCGCGGCCGCGGTCGGCGCGGGAGAGCAGGTCGATGGCATATTTGGCGGCGGTCTTTACGTCGCCGGGCTCGACCAGAAAACCGTCAACACCATGTTCGATGACTTCGGGGACGCCGCCAACGTTGGTGGCAATGACGGGAACTTCGCAGGCCATGGCTTCAAGGGCGGCGAGGCCGAACGATTCCAGTTGGCTGGGGAGGAGGAACAGGTCGGCGCAGGAGAGTTTTTCATAGACGTTGTCCTGCTTGCCGAGGAACAGGACGTCTTTTTGGAGCTTTTTCTTCCTGACAAGATATTCGGCGGCGCCGCGATCGGGGCCATCTCCGATTAACACCAACTTCGCGAGCATTTTGGCGCGGACCAGGGCAAAGATTTCAACGGTATCGGTAATGCGTTTTACGGGCCGGAAATTCGAAAGATGCATGAGGATCGGCTCGCCGCCCGGAGCCCATTTATTCTTGCAGTCCACATCGGCCTTGCGCGTGTACAGATCGCAATTGACGAAATTGGGGATGACTTCGATGGGGCGCTTGATGTCGAACTCTTTGATGGTTTGTTTCAGGAGGTAGCTGGAGATGGAGGTGACGCCGTCCGATTGCTCGATGGAAAACTTGGTGATGGGCAGATAGGCGCGGTTATTGCCGACCAGGGTGATGTCGGTGCCGTGGAGAGTGGTGATGAAGGGAAGACGGCGCGGGGCGGCCATCGAGCGGGCGAGCATGGCACTGACCGAATGCGGGATGGCGTAGTGGACGTGCAGGAGGTCGAGCGATTCGGACTCAAATACTTCGAGCATTTTCGTGGCAAGCGCGAGGGTATAGGGGGCGTGGTCAAACAGCGGGTAGGAAGCGACGTCGACTTCGTGGAAATGAATGTTCGGGTCGTTCTCGTTCATGCGAATGGGCGGGGCGTAGCTGATGAAATGAATGTCGTGGCCGCGGGCGGCCAGTTCCTGGCCGAGTTCGGTGGCTACGACTCCTGAGCCACCGTAAGTTGGGTAGCAGGTGATGCCGATACGCATGAGGGCCGTGAGGTTCTCCGTCTGAGAGAATCGTTGCGATACGATACATCAAACTGACGCAATTGCTGGAATCTTGCCTGCCGGCGTGCCGGATGCTAGAGTCACGCGGACCTCAAGTGAGCGACGGGCGGCGACACTTTACTTAGACGCGGGAGCAGCGCATATCGTGACACGGCTGGCCGGCAAAGTAGCATTGATTACTGGTGGTGGAACCGGGATGGGGCGGGCCATTGCGCTGGCATTTGCGCGCGAGGGTGCGCAAGTGGCGGTTGCGGGACGGCGAGTGGACAAACTGAATCAGGTGGCTGGCGAGATTGAAAAATTGGGAGGGAATTGTTGCGCGATCACGTGCGATGTCTCGCAGGCGAACGATGCTGGGCGAGCGGTGCGCGAAACAGAACAGAAATTTGGATCTTTGACGGTTCTGGTCAATAACGCCGGGACGCTGCATGTCGGAACGGTGGACCAGACCAGTGAACAGGATTGGGATCGCGTAATGGCGGCGAACTACAAGGGGCCGTTTTTGATGTCCAAGGCGGCGCTTGCGGCGTTTCGCAGCGCCGGCGGCGGGACGATTGTAAATATTGGTTCTGTGCTCGGCCTGATTGCGATGCAGGCCCGCGCTGCGTATTGCGCGTCGAAGGGCGGGCTGACGCTCCTGACAAAAGCCATGGCGGTCGATCATGCACATGAGAAAATTCGCGTGAATTGTATTTGCCCGTCGATTGTGGAGACCGAGCTCGTGAAAGATCTGTTTGCGGCCAGCGAACAGGGAAACGCCTTGCGCGCAGCGCGAATTGCAGCAATTCCTTTGGGTCGCATGGGACAGCCGGGTGATGTCGCGGAGTTGGCGGTTTTTCTGGCTTCCGAGGAATCGTCCTGGCTGACGGGTGCGGCGATACCTTTAGATGGCGGACTTTCCGCTCAATAAGAAGGGTGACACAATCGATGGGCAAGAAGGCTCCCGAGACCGAACGGGAAATGACAGAATTCGTTCGCGAGCGAATGAAGGAAAGCCGCGCGAGCACTTTGTTTGGATTTGAAGTGACCAGGGTACGAACGGGACGCGTCACGTTCACACTGAATGCCAAGCCGCGGCACAAGCAAATTCACGGAGTTGTTCATGGCGGGATTCTGGCGGCGCTGGCCGACACCGCCGCGGCAATAGCGGCGTACACCGTTATTCCCCTGGGGACGGAACTCGCGACCGTACAATTGTCGATAAATTATCTAAAGGCTGCGCCGGGCGGAAAGATTACGGCCAACGCCAGGGTTCTGCGGGCCGGCCGGAATTTCGTGGTGACGGAATGCGAGATTCAAAATGAAGACGGGTCCCTGGCCGCCAAGGCCCTGATTACATTTGGTGCGGCTGCCGGGCACTCCATGAAGAACTGATTGTGGTGCCGACGATTACGGCCGATGGAGCAGAAAGCTACTCTTCGCCGCCTTGTGAAGATTCTTCGCCGTCTTTGTAAACATATTTGATCACGCGCTTGAAGATCATCAGGTTCGGGCTGCCTTCGCGGGTCAACTTAATGCAGTCGCGGTCGTACCATTCGACGGTTCCGCGAAGCGTTTCCCCGTTCTCGAGCACAACGGCCATGGGCGTATGGGCCTGCATCTGTTTGACCCAGTAAAAATTCTCGGCATGCGTCAATTCTGGAGGCGCGGGCTTTTTGCTCGGCGCAGGCCCGTTGTGCTGAGGGCGCGGGCTCTGTTCCTTGACTTCAGGAAATCCAGGACGGAATAGCCGACGATTCACCATAACAACTCCTCATTAACTTAGGGGTGGATACCTTTTGGTAGGATGCGCCGGACCGTTGTCGGGTTACAGTTGATTAATTTTATTTTTCGATTCCTGAATCAAAACGTGATTTCAACTACGCCGCACAAGCGAACCAGGTTCAGCAGGAGCAAGTGATGCTGCAAGAGCATCGAGTCCCAGCTGGCGATTTAGATTGCGGCGCGCTCCAGAATGCAGCTCGTCGAATCCTGCGATGGCCCGCATGACCCAGGGGGTATCGACGGACTTGCTGAGGGCTTGCAG
The DNA here is from genome assembly GCA_035317965.1 of Saccharimonadales bacterium (SeqCode). Lineage (GTDB taxonomy): Bacteria > Acidobacteriota > Terriglobia > Acidiferrales > UBA7541 > Acidiferrum. Next base: position 28,483 of record DATHFT010000048.1, read on the forward strand.
TTCTTTGGTCAGTGGCACATTTCGTAACGCGGGTTCTCGAGTGTTGGCGGTAAGCGCGAGCAGATCGGAAAGTAACCCATAAAATACCGCGATCTGTTCTTCAAACGAAGTGTCGCGATCTTTGGCAAGTGCCGAAGTATCGGCAAAAAGTTGCGCAAAACCCTGTCCGCTGGCCGCACGTTCCAGAATGCGGAGCGCATCCCTGCGACGCTGCGCCGTGGCGGCCACGTCCATTTCCATCGCTAAACCGGGACTGCCTTCGGCCAACTGCGCGGCCAAGCGCACGTCCTTTTTGTCGCGATCGGTTTTCCCAAGAATAATTTTTTCCACGTCTTCCATAGGCAGGGGAGCGAAATGAAATTGCAGACAGCGCGAGACAATGGTCGGCAACAGCGAATACGGGGACGGAGCGGTCAGGATTAGCGTTGCAGATCCGGGCGGTTCTTCCAAAATCTTCAGGAAAACGTTGGCGACATCCCAGCGCATCGTTTCTGCGCCATCCAGGATGAAAACGCGACGTCGCCCCATCGGCTGAAAATAGGCCGCCCGTTGAACGGCTCGCAGTTGACCCACGCGGAGCATGGGTCTGGCCACGGGACTTTTCAGGCGCACGGGATCGGGAACCAGCGCCCACACGTCGGGATGCGTTTGCAGTATCAGAGGAATGCGTTCTACCGCGCTGGCGTCGGCGCCGTCGCCACGTTCGGCGAGCCCCTGCTCGACTAGTTTCTCCGGTTCGGCGAGCGAATTTAGCTGCAGGCACGTGGGGCAGCGGCCACAAAAATCATCGAGCATCGTTTCGCAATTGGCGGCCTGCGCAAACATTCTGGCAAGCGTGAATTTTCCTACGCCCCGAGGGCCGGTGAACAGAAGCGCATGAGGAACGCGTTCGGTCTTCAGGGCGCCGCGCAGTGCGGAGACGATGCGCTCATTGCCGAGGAAACTGGAGAAGCCCATTCGCTAGCGGCCCCCCTTTGCTGTATGGCCCGCCAGAATGGGTTCTAGTGCGGCCAGCACCTCGCAGGAAATTTCTTCCGGTGAGCGCAACTCATGACGTGTGGCGTCATAGCACTGAATCGTGGCCCAGGGCGCCTGTCTCGAAAGGGAATCGTACATTTCAGCAGCGTCTTCAAGATGCCGCAGGCTGGCTTCGAGCAAATCCTGCTTTGCGGCGGTGTAGGAGCGCTCGGATTTGCGAGCTACCAATTGTTGAGCTTCAACCGGCGGAACACGCAGGTAAAGAATCAAGCTTTCGCGCGGCAGCCCGTAAACCTGGTACTCCAGGTGTTCGATCCAGGTGGCAAACTCCGAGCGTTTCTCAGCCGAAATGCGGGCCACCTGGTGGGCGAGGTTGGACCCGACATAGCGGTCGGCAATTACAATTTTGCCTTCGTTCAGTGCGGCATTCATGGCCGCCTTCGACTCGAAGCGATCGCCGGCATACAGCATTGCCGCGAAATGTGGATCCACAGTCTCGAGAGGTCCCAAATCACCATTGAGGAATTGTCCAACCATTTTTCCAAACCAGGAGTGGTACTGCGGGAAGCCGGTCGCGTATACCGAGTGACCGCGCACCGAAAGCGCCTTAGTCAGCAGCTCCACTTGCGTGCGCTTGCCGCTGCCGTCGATGCCTTCAACGGCGATGAGTGTGCCCGGTATGGTCATTAGTTGAGATTCAAGAGTCAAGCGCCAGTGTAAACGGAGACGTGCGGCGCTGCAACGCCGCACATGCTAGGATTTTGGATAGATGCCGGCACAAAATTCAGTAAAAGGCAATTTGGCAAGAATCGAGGAACGTATCGCCGGTGCGGCACGACGCGCGGGACGTCGCACAGAAGAGATCACTCTTGTGGGGGTGTCCAAAACTCATCCGGCAGAGGCTATCCGAGAAGCGTTTGATGCCGGCGTCCGCCACTTTGGCGAGAACCGGGTTCAGGAGTGGGAAGGCAAGCGCGGCGCTATCGAAGGTTTGCCAGGTACCTGGCATTTGATCGGGCACCTGCAAAGCAACAAAAGCGCGCGCGCCGCGAAAGCGTTTCACAGCGTGGATTCCGTCGACAATTGGGACTTGGCGCAGCGCTTGAATCGCGCCCGAGAAGAACAAGGCCCAGGCGAAAAATTGCGGGTGCTGATTGAAGTTCGCATAGAGCAGGAGCTGACAAAAAGTGGTGTGGAGGTTCCGCAACTTGCTGAACTGGCGAAAAATGTCGCGGCTTTGCCGCGATTGCAACTGGCCGGTTTGATGTGTATCCCGCCCTATCTGGAAGACATCGAACAGGTGCGTCCGTATTTCCGTAAGTTGCGTGAGCTGCGCGACGCCGCAGAAAAAGATCTGCGCGTGGAACTGCCGGTGCTGTCCATGGGGATGTCGCACGATTTTGAAGTGGCAGTCGAGGAAGGCGCGACCGAGGTACGGGTTGGCACTGCCATCTTCGGCAGCCGCCCTTGGAAATGAACGGACGGCCCGACGGAAAACCAAAGGAACCCCCGATGAAACTGTTCAGCCCGCTGCGCATCCGCGAAATTGAATTCAAGAATCGGATTGTCGTCTCCCCGATGTGTGAGTACTCCGCCGTCGACGGTCACCCGCAGACCTGGCATCTGGTTCATCTGGGAAGCCGCGCGGTTGGTGGCGCCGGCTTGGTTTTCACGGAAGCAACCGCGGTCGAGGCCTGCGGAAGAATTTCCCCCGCAGATACCGGAATCTATCTGGACTCGCACGTCGAATCCTGGAAGCCGATTGTTAAATTTATTCACAGCCAGGGAGCGGCGGCCGGCATACAACTCGCGCATTCCGGGCGGAAAGGCAGCACGGCACCGCCATGGCTCGGAGGCAAGGCGATTGCTCCGCACGACGGCGGATGGGAACCAGTGGCGCCCAGTGCGCTTCCTTTTGCTGACGGGTATCCCTTGCCGCGGGCCTTGAAGACCAACGAAATTGCAGACCTGCTTTCGGCATTTCGCAAAGCCGCCGAGCGTTCTCTGGAAGCGGGCTTTGAAGTAGCTGAAATTCACGGAGCGCATGGTTATCTGCTGCACGAGTTTATGTCTCCGCTCAGCAATTTGCGCGAAGACGAGTACGGGGGCAGTTTTGCAAATCGCATCCGGCTGCCGCTCGCGGTTGCCGGCGCAGTTCGCGAAATTTGGCCGGCCCGGTTGCCACTGTTTTTTCGCGTTTCCTCGACCGACTGGACAGCAGGTGGCTGGGATCTGGAGCAGACGATTGAACTGAGCCGTCAGCTGAAAGCCGCGGGAGTCGATCTGATCGATTGTTCGAGCGGTGGGGCGGTGCCCAATGCGACGATTCCGCTGGGTCCCGGGTATCAGACGCGGTTTGCGCAGGAGATTCGACGGAACGCGGCGATTGCCACCGGGGCTGTGGGAATGATCACGGACCCGGCGCAGGCTGAAACGGCGCTCGTAACAGAACAAGCCGACGTTATTATTCTGGCTCGTGAACTTCTGCGCGATCCGTATTGGCCGCGGCGCGCCGCTGCAGCGCTTGGCGCAAAGATAAAGCCGCCAGTACAGTATGAGCGTGCCTGGTGATTCGGTTGCGTTGCCGGGCGTCGCAGCCGAGAATTGCGCGCGGCGAATATCAGCGCAGAGAGACCCATTGCAATCACCCGTCGAAATAACAATCAGAGACGGCACTGTAGTCTTTTCCGTTCGTGTGCAGCCGCGCGCCAGCAGAGATGAAGTCACCGGCGTTATGAGTGGCGCCATCAAGATAAGACTACAGGCTCGGGCCGTTGAAGACCGCGCCAATGAATCCCTGATTGAGTTCCTGGCGCAGCTTTTGAAAACACCCAAGTCGGCTGTTAGAATCCTCAGCGGTGAAAGAAGCCGTCAGAAACGTGTCGAAGTTCGCGGTGTGACGGAACAAGCAGTACTCGCTTTGCTGACCAGCGAAGCCTGAGATTGGCCATTTTCTGGGTTGGTCCAGAGGAGCCGGGAGACTGATGAGCGCTGACATTCAAGGAATTCAGAACGACTTACGGGCGGCCAAGCTGGATGGCTGGCTCTTCTATGATTTTCGCGGTCGCGATCCGATCGCGCAGCGAATCCTCAAGCTTCCAGCCGGGATGCGCACCCGGCGTTGGTTTTACTTCATTCCCGCCAAAGGAACGCCGAAGAAATTGGTGCACAAGATTGAAACGGAGTCCCTCGCTGCTGTTCCCGGTGACACTCTTTACTATTCCGAGCGCGGCGAGCTGCTGAAGAATCTTTCAAAGATGCTGGGCCGCGCGAAAAATATAGCGATGCAGTATTCCCCGAAGAACGCGATTCCGTATGTGGCCATGGTCGATGCCGGCACGATAGAACTTGTGCGCAGTGCGGGCGGAAGAAAAGTCGTCAGCTCGGCGGATCTGGTTCAGAAATACGAAGCGTGCTGGACTGAGGAGCAGCTGAAGTCTCATCTGGAAGCGGGCGCGGCCATTGATCGCATTGTTGCCGATGCATTTTTGCTTGCGGGCAAGAGCGTGCGCGAGAAAAAGACACTCACCGAATACGATTTGAAAGTATGGATTCTCAAGGAATTTGAAAAAGAGGGAATTACTGCGGCAGAAGGCCCCGACATTGCGGTCAATGCCCACGCCAGTGATCCCCATTATGGGCCGTCGCCAGAATCGGCGTCGCCCATCCGTGCGGGCGATTTGCTGCTCCTCGATGTCTGGGGCAAGAAAAAAAATCCGGGCAGCGTGTATTACGACATCACCTGGGTTGGCTACCTGGGCGCCAAAGTGCCTGAGAAATATGCAAAAGTATTTCGAGTGGTACGCGAAGCTCGCGACCAGGCGGTTGAGCTGATTCGCAGCAGCATCTCCGCCGGGAAACCGCTGCAAGGCTGGCAGGTAGACAAGGCTGCTCGCTCGGTGATTGAGAAAGCCGGATACGGAAAGTATTTTTTTCATCGGACGGGCCACAGCATAGGGGAAGAAGTGCACGGGAACGGCGTCAACATGGACGGGCTCGAGACCCACGATGTGCGCCACCTGATCCCCCACACCTGCAATTCGGTGGAACCAGGCATCTATTTGCCGGAGTTTGGCATTCGAACCGAAGTGGATGTTTACATTGGCAACGCAGAAGCGCGAGTTACCGGCGCCGTGCAAACCGAAATTCTCGCGTTGTTGGCTTAGGCGATTCAGGAAACGGTCAGGTCCATCGAACACATGGCGGAAGAAATAACAGTTCCCGAAAATGATCGGGTCGAATTGCCCAAAACGAAAGTGCCTGAGACCAATGGCAAGAGCGAAATTATCGCGTTCGCAATCGGCTTAGCCGGATGGATCCTGCCGGGACTGGGACACGCTCTGCAGAAAATGTGGGGTCGCGCGCTGGCTTGCTTTCTGACCGTAGGAGCGCTGGTTGTTCTTGGCGCGGGAATGCGCGGGAACATTTTCACGTCGAATGGCAATGATGCGTTTGACTCGCTCGGGTACATCGCGGACTTGGGTACGGGAAGTTTCTATTTCATTGCAAAGAATATCGAAACCGGTGGGGCCGACGTTTCTCATGCTGGCGGAGATTATGGAACGCGCTTCCTGGCCACGGCAGGCGTACTCAATTTGCTGGCCGCACTGCACGCTTATGAAGCTGCGCGCGGGCGGAAGGCCTAGCGGCGATGAATCTTCATCTGACCCATTTCCAATCCCTGGCGCTTTTCGCCGTCATTATTTCCGCTGCATTCGGCTTCCTGGGACGCCGCCGGCCCGTAGACCGCATCAAGTACATCCTCTGGTCGCTGTTTCTGTTTCTCGTGATTGGCGTGGGAATTGGCTGGGCCATGTATCCTTTTTCGCACTGATTGCTAATGGACGTCCGCCGTGCAATCGACACAAATTCTCCGCAGATGCGATTGAAAATGAGCTAGGCCGGGATAGCTCAGCGGTAGAGCAGCCGCTTCGCGAGCCGTACGGCTGTTCCTATTGCTATTCGTTTTCAATAACTTTCAACCGATGCCCAATTCATTTCTGCAACTCCGGATAAGTGCCGAGGATCTGAGTTAGCCTTGCGCGATACAACGCCGGCAGTCCATAACCGCGGCCACAATCACTGGCAAAAATGACGGCAGCCGAATCTAATTCCCACGCGGGAGACGAACTGTTGCAACGGCCACCTGATATTTTTGTGGCGCCGGTGCCATCAGATTTTTTCAACCACACTTGCCGCGTTCCCTTCTCCGAGGAAACCCAGGCAATCCACTTGCGATCCGGAGACACGGCAACGGGCGGAGCCTGTGTCTGCAGCTCAAGCGAATTATTGTGGATGAGCGTTTGATTCCACGGATTATAAGCCATGCTTTCGGAAGCGCCGTGAGATACCAGTTCAAATTGCACGGGCCCATTCGGATCAGAAATGTTCGGCAGCAAAATATGGCCATCCAGCGATAACTCTCCCCGTTCACCTTGGTGAACCCAGCGGAGAACGTAGCGGTCTGTGCCTAGCGCCTGATAAAAAAGTCCCCATTCCGAGATAGCGGGCGAGGCAGCCGATAATTCATTCATGTTCATAAGTTCGTACTTTCTGGCAGGCTCTTGCAGATAATTCACCCAGTAAACGCGCGCGTCGAGTGCTGCAAGCGCCACAACTGCCATAGCGACAACGGCAAACGCCTTGAACGGCACAAATCTCCAATAAGCAATTCCGACGAAAATGAAAAGAGCAAAAAGCATCCACGCTTTGGGAAACAACCAGGCGAATCGCGAAGGGGTCGGTGCCACCAGGCAGAGGAAGCAGAAAAAGAGAACGAGTTTCGATTTCATCGTCGCGCTATCCATGAGAATCGCAGCAGGGAGGAGCAAAACAATGAACACATACGATGCGATGTTTGTTGTGAGCAAGAGAATCGCAATCGCAAACCACGCCAAATCTCTTCGGATATTTTCTTCCTTGTTAAAAATCAATCCCAATGCGGTGCCTGCCAAAATTGACAGGGAGGCAAATGTGCGCAGGAAAAATGCCAGCCAGGGCGCATTCAGAGGAGGTTTCGGATTGAGTTGCGGCTCCGGAGTCAGAAAATGCATGAAGAATGTGGTCAGCGTCTGATTTCCGGGAGTGTACGGGTCCACGCAGCCTTCTTTCAAAGCGCGAGGAAGAATATTCGTGGCGTAAAACAGCAGGTCATGCCATCCGAAGATCATGGCGGCACAGAGACCGCCGCAAAACATCGCGGCGATAAAAACTGCAACCGCTTTCCATTTTCTTTTCACAACAAAATAAAAAAGAAATGGCCCGCCATAGAGCTTCAAAACAAACGCAAGGCCAAAGAGAGAGCCCGCCTTGCCTTCCTGTTTGTTCGAGGCAAGGTAAACAGCCAGTGTCAGCAAAAAAAGCAAAAAGAAATAATACTGGCCGTAACGAAATCCAGTTCGCAGAGGCAAGTACGCGCAGAACGCAAGCAAAATCAATTCTGAAGCGAGAAAACTCGTCATTCGGCTGATCAGAACAATGGTGGCCGCTAAAAATCCAAGACTGAGGCTGATCCAAATGCGTTTTGCCACGAGGGGTGGAAATCCTGCAAAGGGCGCGTACGGCAAGGTGGCCAAGGGGGTCTGCGGCGAATAGGCGCCAAGCTGAAGTGGAAATCCCGCATAATTCATTTGGCGCTGAAACCATGTCCAGTCATAGAAGCCGTGCAAGGGTTGGCCCGCTCGAAGCAGTTTCGCGGCGGTGTAGTAGTTGGGAAAGTCCGTCTCCATCCGCGACCATGCGGGAACAAAAATGGTTACGAAGAAAATTACGACGGCGGCAATCGCCGCAAGATTTTTCATCAACAACCGGTCAATTTTCATTCGTCAGCCGCATCCAGCATGATGAAATCACGCTCCTCAGACCGTCAATCGCGACGATGTCAACAGATTGTCTCACTCGCTCCAGTTCTCCTCTGTTCGCTTTTTGCAGATCTCTTTGATGGCCTGTTTTTAGAGATTTCCTTTCCTCTCAAATGCATGACGGGCTATGCGCCTCTGCGTGTTGGGAGTAATGCCTAAAACAATCCAAGCAATTTTGCGGCACGCCCGAGTCGAGACAACCCAGATGCATTATGTTATTGTGGATCAGTCCGAGGCTGGCGGCGAAGCCACGCGCCAACTCGCACACGCAGTGCAACAAACGCACTGTTAATAATGCAGGAGCCAAAGTAGCTAAACGCTTTGGTTTCAACAGCTAAGCCGAGGTAGCTCAGTGGTAGAGCAGCCGATTCGTAATCGGCAGGTCGCGAGTTCAACTCTCGCTCTCGGCTCCAGATCTTATTGTTTCCAGCAAACTGCTTAGCGACCCACCCGAGTAGACTTCCGTCCATTCGCTGCGCAATCGTTGCAAGTTCTTGATTTCCCATCAAAAATCTAGAAGGTCAGTGCGAAGTTGTATACCGAGAGGCTGTAGATGAAATCAGGCCGAGCATCGCCACGCGCGTCGGAAACCCGAATGTAATAGGTAAGTGGGGTGGTGCCGTTGCCGGGAACAAAAAAAGTGTAATAGGGCTCAGCAATTGCGGTGCTCAGCGGCAGACCATTAATACACGGCAGAGTATAAGTCGAGAACGCGTCGCCAGTTTGCGGCGTGCAGGTCTGGTAGCGTTTACCAGTGGAGTCGACCACTTCCAGAATCGGCTGCATGGAATTGGGTTCCGGTGGCTGGACGAAATCATTGTTTGGCGAGACATAAAAAGTGACCAAGGAACCGGGAGTAGCTTGCAGGGAATATACGTCAACGTCGGGTCCTGTGGAACTTGGATCATTGGCCGGGCTGATGGAGGCAAGCAAAGAAATATTAGAGAGCGAGGTTGCGTGGGCAATAGTGTCGTTGCGCGTCATTTGGCCGGGATCTTTAACGGTCCAAATGAATTGCTGAGAAGCGGTTTGGTGCAAGTCGCCTGACACGCCGTCGGATAAATTCACCGTGAAATTGTAGACACCTGCCGTAGTTGGCGAGCCGGTGAAGATGCCCGTTGCGGTTGACGTGTTTCCAAACTTGATCCCCGGGGGCAAAGATCCCGTAGTGGTCCAAGTATAGGGAGCGCCACCGCCGTTTGCGGCAAGCATGAGATAGACATTCCTGCCTGTAGCCACGGTTGGCAGGGAATTTGTGCGAATCACAAGTTGAGGAATTACGGTGAGCGAGAAAAACAAATAGGGCGCGACGAGTTGTGGAGTGCTGCTGTCATGCGCCGTGATAAATGAAGATCTGTCAGAAAGAGCTGTGGGGGATCCTGACAATGTTCCGGTTGTTGTGTCAAAGGTAAAGCCGGGCGGAACATAGTCGATGTGCCAAGTGTAGGGTGGGAATCCGCCAGTGATCGGGAAGGTTGTCGAATAGTTCTGGTTGAAAAGAACCTGGGCGTAAGTTGGGCCGCCCATCGTCATTTGATCGCTGATGCGAATTTGATAGTCCTTCTGGAAAGTATTGGGTGTTTCGTAGGAGTCTGTAACTTGCAACTTGAATTTGAACAAGCCATCCGCCGTGGGCACACCCGTTAGATTGAAATTGTTGGAGTACGGTGTAGTGGCAACGGCAACGCCATCGGGCAGGTTACCACTGCCAATATTGACTTTGTAGGGAGCGCGTCCACCGGAAATCGTAATGCCTCCGCCGTAGTTGAGTCCCTTGGCACCATCTGGAAACGCTGAGTTGTCGAAGGAAAGCGCTGGCTGAACAAAAAAGCTTACGAATGGATTGATGGTGACCGGAGGTGATGCTGAATCTGTGATCAAAACCAGCATGGTGTCCATATATGCCACCGTGGTGCTCGGAGGAGTGCCAGAGACTTTGCCGGAATTGGCATCCAAGTGCATTCCAGGTGGAAGTGCGGAATTTTGTCCCAGTACATAGTGATAAGGCGGAATGCCACCGGCGGGCTGGATGAATTCAGCGTATGGGAGATTTTGCACGGCGTCGGGGAGATTCTGGACTGGAAGGACGAGTCCGTTGAGAACATTCCACGTGAAGGCTTGCGAAATTTTGAATTGCGGAGTGAAGCTATCGGTGACCTGGACGGTGAAATTGTAGGTACCCGGCGTGGTGGGCGTGCCCTGGAACAATCCAGCATTGTTTAAAGAAACGCCGGGAGGCAAATTTCCCCCAATCACTGTGAAGTTGTACGGTGGGATGCCACCCGTAATGCCGATATACAGACCGAAAGGCAGAGCGATATTCACATCGGGAAGGTTGGGCGCCATTTGAAATGCAAGCGGACCGATGACGGTTAATACGATGCCGGAGGTTGCCGTGGCGCCTTTGGAATCGCGAACCGTGAATTCAGAGTAGTAGTTGGACTGCAGGGAAGGTGTTCCGCTGACGACGCCGTCCGTGCCACAGGTCATTCCCGGAATTTCAAACAGAGAGGCACTCCAAGTGTATGGCGGAGCGCCACCGGTGGCTTGAAGGCGAGAGGAATACGCTTGTCCCATAACGGCGGTGGGCAAAGTGGAAGAGGTAATTTGTAGCGGGACCGGTGGAGGATTGTTGGAGCCACCACCTCCGCCTACGCCAGAACCACCACCGCAGCCAAAAGCAGTCCATGCGCAAACGAGAAAGAAGGCGCACAAGGCGCGGGATTTGAGCGAGGCGTTCATAGCGGTCGCAATCCCGCGAAAAGCAGTTCGCGCCGCAACCAGCGGATTGGCGTTTCTGTTACCGAAAGGGCGGCACTTTCGAATGCGTCAAAGCGCGGCTGTGTTCCCTGCAGGGTGATGTTGAATGCCGTTGTTCCGCCGGCGGTAACCGTAACTGTGCCTGCGGACGAAAAAGTTCCTGGGGCGGGGATTGGCGGATCCAAGGGGCCGACGCTCGAGCCACCTGTGAAGCCGTCAAAAACCGATTCGACGCTCAGAGTATAGGTACCGGGCGGCAACGGAATATCAAAATGGCCGAGAAGCGAGGAATCGTGGGAGCCGAAAGGATCGCCAAGGTTCGAGCAGGTGTCTTCGGTGGGGGCGGATGGATTAACGCAGGTGGCGAGCTGTCCGGGATTGCCGGTGTAGAGATATCCGGATACAGCCGAGACTGCGTTGCGACGGGGTAGAGTCTTGCTGCGCGCGATGATGTTCACGCCTTGCGCAGGAGTTACTCCATCGGAGAAGTAAACGGTTCCAGAGATCGTTCCATATGCGGATGAAAAACTGCTTTTGCCTGCTGGGGCCGGGGAGGGAACCGGGTACAGTTTAGACATCCAAGCGGCGTCGTCCACGCCAAGGATGGGCACTCCGGCTGTGACCTTCGCGGGGCAAAGTCCGATCACCGGAAACATCAACGGCATGCCGGCGGTATCGTCGGGGCTGCAGGAGTAGGACTGGTTGTTGATCGCTTTCAGAAACAGATCGACGTTAATTTGCGAATGTCCCAATCCCAGGAAGTGACCGAACTCGTGAGTGAAGGCCTGATCGAATTCGGCGGAGGTCAGTTCGAAATTGCCTGAATTGTTGACCCCATCCTGAAACCGGCCGTTGAGAATGGCGCCCGCACTCAGTATTTTCCCGGACGAAGGATTGTAGGCGCAGGCAAACGCGAAACCAATCACTTCCGGTGGAAGTCCGAGTCCATCGAAAATGCTGCCATCCGCGTCAAACATAATCGGACTTTGTCCGCCGCCATTGCAGGAGCTGGGATCCGGATTTTGTCCGGCAACTTCGCCAGCTACAGCAAGAAAATCATTCACAGTCTTAACGTCGCCATTCGCAGGGAAACTACCCACCGCCAAGAGTCCACCAGCGTGGGAAACATTCAGATTGGCTGTCGTGAGCGCAGACCAGCTGCCAAATAAGTTTTGAACCCGGGTGACGCCATGCGCATTGTCAATGACCACCGTGCCGCCATTTGCTTTTTGGCTCAGTGGGCCGCTCTCCACGCGGTAAGAAATTGGATTTGAAGTGTCCCAAACGAAAGGCGCGCCGGAAATTCCCAAGTCCGGGCCTCCAACATACAAGGGGCCACCCGCGAACAGCCCAGGCGCGGGTAACAGGAAAAAGGCCAAGGTCAGAGCCGCACAACGGTCGAAGATTCGGCGGTGTCGCGATAGGTGGTTCATTGCGGCGCACTCGAAGTGGAAATTGTGCGGATAACAGTCTTCAGTTGTTCCAGACTGACAGGGCCAGGAGTAGGTGCGGCGAGCATGGATTGCGCTTCGGCCGGAATGCGCAGGCCCTTGTTTTTCAGCTGGGCGTCCAACCCGCGAAAGAGTCCCGCGTTGCCAACGCCATTTACCGCCAATTTTTTCCCATCTCTATTCGCGGTGATCAGGAAGCGGCCTTGTTCCATTCCCGCGGTGCTAGAGAGTCCGTAGACATTGGGCTTGATCAGAATCAGGAGCAGATGCTGACCCACGCGATAACCCATTTTTTGTTGGGCATCGCGACGATCGATGACGGCTTGCGTGAACGTATAGCTGCCAGCCTGCGCGCCCTTGAGGGTTTCTTCCACCTGAACAGTAACCACGACGGTCAGGAGATTTCTCAAGGTTGTGTGTGGTTGCAGCGTTACGGCCGTGACCCACCCCTGCATGACAACAGGAGATTCGTCGACAAGTTGACTGAGATTCCTGGACACGGTGACAACGCTGCTTTGCGCAAAAGCGCAGAGAGGAGAGAAAAACACTGCAAAGAATGCCAGGAGAAATACAAACCGACGCATGAGCACATTGCGACGCAAATCTGATCGCTGGCCTGGGATGATCTTCATTGTTGGCGGTAGCAGCCCACTGTGTTGTTCGGGAACGGCGCGAAGAGTACCGAGCTTTTACAGGTTTGTCAACATATCGAGCTCTAGTACTAAAGTTATATAGCAGATGAGGACTTGACAGAATGTATCTACCTGGAGGATCTGTGCTCCCGCGACGGCTGCGCGGTATCATTGACGGTATCAGGACCGCAACGTGAAACCCGACTTCGCCCAATACGGATTCGTTCATCAGGAAAACCTAATTATGGCGAGTATCGGCGGCTCGCAAGCGCGCCGTGCAAAACTGGGCGCGACCGACGATACCGACTGGTACGGACTGTACATCCCGCCACCGACCAAAGTTCTTGGGCTCGAGCGCGAGGAGCATTTCGTTTTCACGACGGGAGGCAAACTTGGAGGCAACGGGCCACTCGATGTGGACGTCTGCCTGTATACCCTGATGAAGTGGGCAGGACTCGCCGCCAAGGGCAATCCATCCGCTCTGCATTTCTTGTTCGCGCCGCTCGAGTTCACGACCAACCCGTGGGACCATTTTTCCGTTAGGCCTGAGATTTTCCTCTCGAAGGGGCATGTGAAGCCATTCCTCGGATTCGCAGACGACCAGATGAAACGATTGCTCGGACAGAAGGGGCAGAAGAACGTTCACCGCGCTGAACTTGAAAATAGACATGGATACGACACCAAGTACGCCATGCATGTGATCCGTCTGTATGGAGAAGCGAAAGAGTTGATGGAGCACGGACGCATCACGCTGCCGAGACCAAACCGGGAGGAGTTGATCGAAATCCGTAGGGGCAAGTATTCTCTCACCGAAATTCAAGCGCTCGGCGCGCAACTTGAATCAGAAGCGCTCGCTGCTCAGGCAACTTCACCGCTTCGAGAGGGTGTCGACCGGGATGCGATCAGCCGACTACTCGCCGATGCTCATCTTCGATTCTGGAGCGCACGAGGAGCTTAAAGCATCCCGAGGGTTCTTTGTTCTGGACGACCGCAGGAGGGACTCATGGCCGAGTCTAAGCCGGGCAAGAAGTATTGCGATTTGGTGATGAAGGGCGGCGTCACGAGCGGCATCGTGTACCCGCTCGTCGTCCAGAAACTCTCAACGGAATATTGGTTCAAGAATATCGGCGGTACTTCGGCGGGGGCGATTGCAGCCGGCGTGACTGCGGCGGCCGAATATCGCCGTCGTCGAACCGGTGAAGATGTGGGTTTTGAGCGAGTGGCTAAACTGCCTGAGGATTTGGCTGGGGACCACTTCTTGCTTTCGCTCTTTCGGGCGGATCAATCGACCAAACGGATCTTCGACGTTGTCTTGGCGGCGCTGTCGGCCAAGCAGGACAACAAATCGGTCAGCGCTGCAATTGCAGTCAGGCTACTGGCTAATTTCTTGGGACCGTTTGCCTTAGCGGTCCTGCTGGTGATTATACCCACGGCCTTACTGGCCATGTGGCTTCGCGGCAACTGGGTTCCCTATGTTGTCATCGCACTCCTCGGATGCTTGATCACGGTTCCTTTGTTTGTTCTGCGGAGTGCGTTGACTGAAGCAACACGATCGTTGGCGAAGAACTGTTTTGGGTTTTGTTCCGGATTTGACGCGAAAGCTCCTGCGGGAAAACCTCCACTAACCAATTGGCTGTACTCTTTACTCAACGAAATTGCTGGCCAAGCCCCTGAAGTGCCGCTCACGTTTGGTGATCTGTGGGCAGCGCCGAACTATCCGGGAGAGAGTGAACTGGCGAGCGAGTTCCGGTGCGCGGAGCATACCCCGCGCGCCATCAACCTTGAAGTAATGACAACAAATGTCACGTGCGGATCTCCGTCGCGGATTCCGTTTACTATTAAGGGCTACTATTTCCGCCCCGACGACTGGAACAAATTGTTTCCGCCCGAAGTCGTACGTTGGATGACGGAGAAAAAGGATCCCAACGCGCGGCCGGCGCGCACCGAGAGCGGCGAGCAGCTTGTGCCATTACCCGAGATGCGCGACCTTCCCATCATCGTTGCCATCCGGATGAGCCTGAGCTTTCCCATCCTGCTGACCGCCGTCCCGCTGTACTCGGTGGACTACAGCATGAAAAAAAATAACGGAGTACCGGAGGACCAGCCAATCGTCGCGGACCCCTGTTGGTTTTCCGATGGTGGGATCAGCAGCAATTTCCCAATCCATTTTTTTGACTCCCCGTTGCCGCGATGGCCTACGTTTGGAATCGATCTAAAGTCTCCCCATCCGGATCACAACACGGAATCCGAGTACGTATGGCTGCCAAAAGGTAACCGCGGAGGATTGCTGCCGACTTGGAATCACTTCGAAAGTCATGGTGTTTTTGGCTTTGTGGGAGCGATTTTGAACGTTATGCAGAATTGGCGCGACAATGTACAGATGCCGATTCCGGGATACCGTGACCGCATTGTCCACATCAGTCATACCGACCGCGAAGGTGGTTTGAACCTGAAAATGGATGCCTCGGTGATCAAAACCATGAGTGATCGGGGACGGAGGGCCGGCGAAGCGCTGTTGTCCGAATTCGACTGGGACAATCATGCATGGGTCCGGTATCGGTCCACAATGTGTTGCCTGGAAACAACGCTCGAGAAATTTGGAAACAGTTATCGCAACCCACTCCCCGAGGACGTGGAGGTTTGGAAGGCGATGAAAGGGCAGGGGCAGCCACACAGCTATGCGTGGCACGCAGGCCAACAAGCGTGGGCTTCGGAAGCGACAGAAGAGCTGGCAGGCTTGGCGGAAAAATGGCTTCGGGGGCAGGAATGTTTCTGTGACGGCGCCCCAAAACCGCGACCTGAAATGAGAATCACTCCTAAGGTTTAGTTCTTGGGACGAGCGTGCTTTCAGTCCTGCCGAAAAGCAAAGGTGTTGACGGAGAATTTAGCGTTTTTACTACCATCGGCAGGGCGCGAGCGTAACCGTCGCCGTCGCCCCATCTTCTCAGAAATGAATTCGATAGCGCCGAGCCCCTGCTGCAAATCAGTGCACCACGGGAACATCTCGGTAACAACGCCTCTGGCCTACGATCCAGCGGCCCGCAGTCTGTTCGAATCTGGTGAACCTTCTCACGTGATATAGTCGCGCCATGGAAACGAGTGGAGACAGCACCGTCCAGGTAAAACGCAGAATCGTCATTGCTTTGATCATCCTGCCCTTGTTTTTGGGCTTCGCTGCTTTTATGAACGTTCTGAAGGATCCGCGATCGCAAGACATCCGCAGCTTGGACTTGGTAAGGCTAATTGCAGTCGGAGCATGCTGGGGTGTCGCCGCTGTAGGGCTGGCGCTACTGATCGGGTCGAAGTTCCGAAAAGGCTAGCGCACAACAACCGTTCTTCACCGGCAACTGTCCGCAATGATATAAATGCGTAGTTGCTGCTTTCGGCAGGAGCGTGCGCTGAGGCGGAATTCGTTCGGGCGACCGCGCGAACTGCGATCCGTCGAATTGAGTTCACCGTGAGGCGGTTCGCAAACGGAATCAACGAATCAAAGGCTACCGGATCCGAGATAACAACCGGCGTTCAAGCAGAAACTGCAGCGGCAGCCCTCAGCCACTGTTTCATCTGGTCGTGATCGACCAAGCCGGCTTGCTGTGTCACCAGGCGGCCGCCGGCAAAAACCGCAAAGTTCGGGATGCCGCGAACATTGAAGCGTCCCGCGAGTTTCGGATATTTCTCGGTATCCACTTTCAGTGTCACGGCTTTGCCCGCCATCTCCGCTGCGGTGCGAGCCACTTCAGGAGCAGCCATGCGGCAGGGGCCGCACCAGTCCGCCCAGAAATCCACTAGTACGGGAACGGAGACATTGTGAATGATTTCATCGAATAAAATTTCATCGACCGCCAAGGGCTCGGCGAGCGGCGGCAACGGGGATTTACAGCTTCCACAACGGCCGGTGCTGGCCAAGAATTTTGCTGGGATGCGGTTGTTCTGGCCGCAATGACTGCAGGCACGGATAATGGGCAAGGCTGACCTCCGTAACACGAATCGCCGCCGCTGATTGGATGCGCGGGAGGAGTCTTCGAGCGCGAATAGCGCGCACTTCAGCAATACCGCGGAATGGCCCACCTTCACGTACCGCTCCGGCTCTTCCTTAAAAGTCGAAACCACGCCATTTTTTCCTGCTTCGCTCAACTACGATTCGAGCGTGGCCGCGGTCCGAACCAAGTGGTTAGCGCGTCAGCAAGCCCCACCCGGGTTAGGTCTCCCACCCAAGCCACATATCCGTCGGGCCGAACCAAAACGGCGGTAGGGGCCGTGACCGCCCCGATCACTGGAAGTTCCCACGTACCTATGTATTTGGCGTCGATCAACTGGACGCGATCCGCCCAAGGAGTGATGTCGTCGAAGCTGTCGGGCTGACCGAGGTTGAGGAGTATCGGCCGAGCGTCGTGCAGCAGAGTGAAAGCCCGCAGCGGACCCTTGGCGGTGACTAGATCGAGATCGGGCATGCGGCGCCCGAGCAGCGGGTGCCCCTCGCCGAGGTCGTAATGAATGCCCAGACCGGACATCTCCGCGGCGAGTCGTCTGCGAGGCTCGTCCATGCTGAGGAACTCGGAAACGATGTCGCTCAAGGCCTTGGTGCGGTCGTCCCTACGACGAAGCGCGATCTGCGCCATCGTGTTGTGCAGTACGCGGGCAGCGACCGGGTGGCGTTCAGCGTGATACGTATCGAGGAGGTTTTCCGGTGATGTCCGCTTGACTACCTGAGCCAGCTTCCATCCCAAATTCACCGCATCCTGCACGCCGATGTTGAGGCCCTGTCCACCTACCGGGGGATGCACGTGCGCGGCGTCGCCGGCCAACAGGACCCGTCTGTCGCGATAAGCGGCAGCTTGACGCGTCATGTCGGTGAACCGGGAGATCCAGGTGGGACTGTGGATCCCGTAGTCGGTCCCGTAGACGGCGATGAGCGCCTCGCTGAGATCGCGCAGTGTAGGTTCGCAGGCGGGGCCGATTTGCCGTTCGATCAGTACCCGTACGGGTCCGCCATTCTCGATCCGACTGAGGCCATGGATGCCGTGCGCATCCTGGTGAAACCCCCACTTCGGCTCCTCGGCCATCTCGACTTCAGCGATCAGCCAGCTCGTTGTCGCATCCCACCCAGGGAACTCGATGCCGGCTGTCTTGCGAATCAAGCTGCGGCCGCCATCGCACCCGACGAGATACTCCGCCCGGAGCGACTGACAGTCGGAGCACGCGACGTCGACGCCGGTGTCGTCCTGCGCGAAACCCGTCACTTCACGTCCGCGATAGATCGTCACCGGCAGCTAGCTGACCCACTCGGCCAGGATGCGCTCGATGTGGTTCTGCCAAAGCCCGAGGCCGTAGTTGTGCCGGGTGGGAAAGTCGCTGATGTCTATCGGGATCATGTGGAAGCGCACGACCTGCGCTACCCGTCCCTGGGCGAGGAACCGATCGGCGATTCCGCGCTGATCGAAAACCTCTATGGTGCGTGAGTGCAGCCCGCCCGCGCGCGAGCCGATGAGCTCCGGACTCGCGCGCCGCTCGACAATGGCGACGTCGACGCCCGCAAGCGTGAGCTCGCCCGCTAGCATCAGCCCCGCCGGGCCGCCTCCAGCAATCACCACCGCATGTTCGGTCATCGCCACCTGCCGATCAAAAAGGCCCGCATGTCGCCGCTCTTATTCCTGAAGATTCTGGCCTTGTCCAGCGACTCTAGGGCACGGCCCGGGTCTTGCCGCAAGCCCCCCGGTGCGCGATATACTGGAAGTAGAGGGGCTAGTCTTTTTTCGCTTGTCCGTTCCGGACAGGCTCGCCACTGCCCTACCGCACAGAACCTGTCCGATTTGGCTGTTACCTGCGAACATTTCCTGCACCAATCCGCAGTTCTGTCGTATAGTCCGTCGCAACAAATCTCTCCTTGTCTGGTGCCGCACATGTCTACAGCCTCACCGTCATTACGACGCAGCGCTTTGCTCCGTCCTAAGCATCTCGTCTTTGGATTTATCGGGCTGATGATGGCCTATGTTCTCGTCCACAACGAGCGCTTCCTCATCGACGCCAGCCATCCGGCGTGGGCTCACATCCAATCATTCAAATGGTATCTTTTGCCGCACGGCATCATGGCGGCCTGCGCGCTCTTGCTCGGACCGATGCAGTTCTCCGATCGCCTTCGCCAACGCTTTGCAAAATTCCATCGCGTCGTTGGACGCTTCTATGTCGCCGGCGTTTTCATCGGGGCTCCGCTCGGCTTCTACATCCAATACTACGAAGAGCGCATGGGCAGCACGCGTTCGTTCAGCTTCGCCGCTTTCACCGATGCGGCGATCTGGATGCTTACCACCGCCATCGCCATGTATTTCATACTTAAAGGGAAAGTCCAGCTGCACCGCCAGTGGATGACTCGAAGTTTCGCGGTCGCTATCGTATTCCTCGAAGTCCGTGTGGTTCTCGGTGTCACCGGATGGGAGAGACTCGGTGAGTCGGTCAGCGAAACGGTCGTCTGGATGTGCGTGGCTTTCTCCCTGCTCTTCGCGGACTTCGTACTACAGTGGCAGGATCTTTCCCGATCGCGGCCCGTTCCTGCCAGAGTCCCAGTCGTGCAAACCGCTGGCGATTAACCTGAAGCACGAAACTGTGCCCCCGACACTAAAGCAATTCGCTGGCGACAGAGTGTTTTTCTAGAAACGCCTCGAGTCTCGTCCGCCAACTCCACGAGTCACTTCACGGGCGGACGAGTTTGAGCAAAAGTCCATACGATTCCGAAAAATCCTGGCTGGCTTTCTCTGGGAATTCCTTACGGCCGGGAAGGCCGGGGCCTCAGGTGGGATACTTCGCCGAGATGTAGTTTTGCAGGTGCTTAATCGTTTCCTCTTGTTCGGAGACCACCCACTTCACCAGGTCGCCGATTGAGACAACTCCCAGCACTTTGTCGTTTTCCATGATGGGAAGATGGCGTATGCGGTTTCTGGTCATGATAATCATGCATTCGTCCACTGCCTGGTCCGGAGGCACGAAAATCACCGGGGTCGTCATGATCTCCTTGACTGGCGTCATGGTCGAAGATTTGCCCTTGAGAATGACTTTGCGCGCGTAGTCGCGTTCCGAGATTAGGCCCACGAGTTTGCCAGAGGAGAGCACGAGCAGTGCTCCTACGCCCTTGTCGGCCATTTTCTCAATGGCCTCGTAGACTGTCTGATCTGGCGTGACAGTCCAGACTTCACTCCCCTTGCCTTTCAGAACTGAGCCAACTGTACCGTCCAGTTTGATCATGGTCTGACCTCGTTCCAGCAGCAAGCCAACTTTGCCAGCGATCATATGGCTGCGGACCGAAGGCGTCAATCTTCACTTTGCGGCTGAAGCCCTGATGCTGTCGCAGTCCTGAGCTTTTGCTGGCACCCGCCGTTACCTCGAACCTCGCTACAAGGGACCAAGCTTTGCGTCCTTCCGCATCCGGACCAAAGCTGAGACAATCGCGCCTCGCGCGGGCGATCGGTTAACCTGAGATCCTGACCTGCGGCCGCTCACGTTCCCCATTTGGTTAGCCGCTGGAATCAGCTAGAATTTGATGCTGGAACCTGACCATACCAATGAGCTTTGAACCGATTGAGAACTACGGGGCGATTGGCAATATGTGCTCGATTGCCCTTGTGAGCATAAACGGGTCAATCGACTTCCTCTGCTACCCCAATTTCGATTCTCCGACAGTGTTTGCAGCGCTTCTTGACGATGAGCGGGGCGGCTGTTTTCAGATCCAGCCGCAACTCAGGAAAAGACGAGTACGTCAACTGTATTTGCCAGACACAAATATTCTGCTTACGCGATTTCTCGCCGACGAGGGCGTAGTCGAATTGACGGACTATATGCCCATTGGAACCGACGGGGAGCAACCGAACGAGATTGTCCGTACCGTCGCCGTCGTCCGGGGCGAGGTTGCGTTCAAGGTGCTCTGCCAACCACGGTTTAATTATGGGATGTGTGGGCACACCGTGACTATCGACGGTCGAAATGCGATTTTTTCTCCTGCCGGCGACACCTGTTTGCCGATGGCGCTGTACTCCACCTGTACCCTGCGCCAGCAGTCGCAAGATGTCGTCTGCGATTTCACGCTGCGGGCCGGCGAGCGAGTGACGTTTGTCTTTGGCGGAATTCGCGCGCGCGACGAGCACCCGGAAATGGAGTTCGTAGAGCAGCGCTTCCAGGAAACCGCGCGCTTCTGGAAGGGGTGGATCGCGAAATCACAGTACAAGGGCCGCTGGCGCGAGACGGTCAACCGTTCCGCGCTGCTGTTGAAGCTGTTGATCAGCCGGGAGCACGGAACGCTGATTGCCGCGCCGACATTTTCGCTGCCGGAAGCAATTGGCGGCGTGCGCAATTGGGACTATCGCTTCACCTGGTTGCGAGATTCTGCATTCACGCTCTACGCGCTGATCCGACTGGGTTTTGTCGAAGAAGCCGAGGCGTTCATAGGCTGGCTGAAGGGGCGGCTCGGTGACGATGCGGAGCGGGGACCGCTACAGGTGATGTACGGGATTGACGGCCGACAGAAACTCGACGAGGTAACGCTCGATCACTTAAAGGGTTATGAAAATTCCAGGCCCGTGCGTATTGGAAATGCGGCGTATCAGCAGCTGCAACTGGACATTTATGGCGAAATGATGGATTCCATCTATCTCGCCAATAAGTACGGGGACTCGATCTCGCACGCCGGGTGGCAGGAAACTCAGCGGATCCTCGAGTGGCTGGGCAAGAACTGGCAGCGGCCCGACCAGGGCATATGGGAGATTCGTGGCGGCGCGCGTGAATTCCTGCATTCGCGTCTGATGTGCTGGGTGGCCTTTGACCGCGCGTTGCGGCTTGCTCAAAAACGATCGCTGTCGGGGCCTCTTGGTGCCTGGCTCGGAACGCGTGACGCAATTCGCCAGGATATCTTTGCCAACTTCTGGGATGACGAGCTGCAGTCGTTTGTGCAGTCCAAAGGGACCAAGAACCTGGACGCGTCCGTTCTCCTGATGCCCCTCATGCGGTTCATCAGTCCGGTCGATCCAATGTGGCGCTCGACCATGAAAGCGATTGAAGCGCGTTTGGTCGAAGATACCCTGGTCCGTCGCTACGAGGCAGAGCGCACGCATGTGGACGGAATTTCCGGCGGAGAGGGTAGCTTTACGGCTTGCTCGTTTTGGTACATCGAATGCCTCGCGCGCGGGGGAGAGCTCGAAAAAGCGCAACTCCTGTTCGAGAAACTGCTGGGATACGCCAACCCGCTGGGGCTGTACTCCGAGCAAATCGGTCCCAGTGGGCAGCTGCTCGGCAACTTCCCGCAAGCCTTCACCCATCTGGCGCTCATCAGCGCTGCGACCTACCTCGACCGGGTCCTTTCCGGCAAGGGCGACGCCGTGTGGCGCTAGCCCCCCTTCCGGCAGATTTGAACTGCAGCCCGCTGCCCCTTGAGGAAATCCATTCTTAACTGTATTAACTGGTAAGCAAAAGAAAAATATTGTTCTCGGCCCGCGATTCTTTGACATGCAAGAATCGACCTCACGTCAAGGTGGCGCATCTGCATTGAAAGGGCGTGCGGCCAAAAGGGAATTGCCCTCGATTCCCCGCGCATAACGAACTTTCACTGCCTTGTGCTCCAAATACAAGGACCCAGCCGTGAAAAATTTGCTAGCCCTTTGTGGCCGCGCGTCGGCCTACTCCGTCCCAACCTGCTCGCTCATCGTAGGATTTCTGCTTGTTGTTGCGCCGGTTTTTTCGCAACAGCCGGCTGCCGCTCAGAAATACGCGGGAGATCCGCACCAGCTGTATCTGCAGACCGAGAGCCCGACCAGTGTGGCGTATGTTGGAAAAGCCGCGACAGTGCAAGCGCTCAAGCTTGGCCAATTGATTCCAGTGGCCCTGGCCGCGGGCGACGTGGATGCCGACGGCGTTGAAGATGTGCTGGCCGGTTATCTAGGGCCAAATGGCGGAGTGCTGGCCATTTACCGGGGGAATCTCGACGCGTTTGCGCCGCAGAGCGAAGCTTCCTGGCAGGCCATCGGCGCCGGAAGATTTCCGGCCGCATTCATGCCACAAGCCAAGACGATTGAGTTGCCGGAAGCGCCGGACTTCATTGTTACCGGTAACTTCGTCGGCGGCGGGGCTGTGGACGTTGCCGTGGCAGCGCGCGGCAGCCACACTCTTTACATTCTTGCCGGCGACGGCAGAGGCGGGCTGCTCGCGCCGCAGGCGATTTCCGTTGCAGGCGGGGTCACAACCTTGGGCGCCTCGCAGTTGGATGCCAGCACCATGTCTTCTCACATCGTAGTGGGAACGAGCGATAAATTCGGAGACAAACTGACCATTTTTGAGCGAGCAGGCGACACTCTCGGCGTGATTGCCACGATCCCCTTGCGCGCCCCCGCGACATCGCTGGCTTTCGGAAACCTGAACGGTGAACGGGCAACGGACCTTGCAGTTGTAGCCGGCGGAGATTTGTTGATCGTGCGCGGACGCGAAATTCGCGCGGCGCGCACGGGTGAAGGTTCGAGCGTGCTCCTGGCGCAGGCGATCCCCGTTCCTTTTGCCGCAGCTTCGGTCACCTCCGGATCGTTCATTCAGGAACGCGGTTCACGGCAGCAACTGGCGGTGATGGGCAACGACGGAAGCGTCCATATCGTAACGCGGGCGCAACTCGACACCCGTCCCTGGAGCGTCGCCGAGTTGCAAATGCGCAGGCGTGCACAATTCAACCGCACACCCGATCCGCTGGCGATTCCAGCGGACCCTGCAGAAGGCTGGAAGGTGGCAGAAAGTTTTCCCGCGGTGGCCGCCGGCGGCTCAGCGCCAGCAATTTTCTTCCGGACTCGCATTTCAAGTCGCGCCGCCGATGACGTGATGATCGTTGACGCTGCACAAGCACGGATGCACGTGCTTTCCCACGAAAATCTGCTGAATGCGGATTCGGCGACCGAAAGCCTGCCGGCTTCGTTTCATTCCGCTTTGTCGATGAACGCCTCGCAAACGGCCGTGGCGGGAATTCCCATGCGGGTCAATATTGATGGGCGTCCCGGGGTGGTGGTGCTGAAGCAAGGGCAAATGGCCCCGCAGGTCATGATGCCACTGCCCGATCCTACATTTTTTGTGAATCGCCAGGACGATCCGGTCCCGGGAACTACGGCGCTCACGTGCAATAACGTCAGCACGCTAGACGGATCGTCTAGTTGCAGTCTGCGTGAAGCCATCATCAAGGCCAACAGTATTCTAGGCACCGACACCATCATGCTGGCTGCCGGAACTTTCACGCTCTCACGGCCGAGAAACCCGGCCGATCACACAACTTCGCTCAGCGGCACCCTCGAAGTCCAGGACTCGGTCAACATTATCGGTGCGACCGATGGCAGCGGAAATCCGGCCAGCATTGTTCAAGGCGGAACAAGCCTCGCGACCAGCGTCGATAAGGTATTTTCCTTCAACCAGGACATCGACTCGTTTACCAACGCAACAGTCAGCATCGCCAATCTCGTCATTCGCAACGGAAACAATCGGGGCGATGCCACGCTGTTTGACGGTTGGGGCGGCGCTTTCGACTTTGACACCGGAAGTTCTGGCAACAACACGCTGACGGTGACCAATTGCAATATCACATCCAACACCCTCAGCGAAGGCGAAGGCGGCGGCTTCGCCATTTTCAATACCAACAACGGCACCGGGTTTGCGCACATCGTAAACAGCACGATCCAGAATAACGTGACGGCTCCCAGCGCTACCGGGACTGCTGGAAGCGGTGGCGGAATCTTTCTGGGCACCCTGGCAGCGATGACCCTGGATAACAGCAGGGTGCTGAATAACAGCGCCAATGCCAATGCCGGCATTCTACCCGTTGGCGGAGGAATGGAGCTCGTCGGACCGTCGGGAACGGCCGGGCAAACGGCGATTCATGCCAGCATCATCTCGGGCAATACCGCGGCCGGAGACGGTGGCGGAATCTGGAATACCACCAATTTGCTCCTGGACACGGCGTCGGTAGTTTCAAGCAACATCTCTGGTGGCAGCGGCGGAGGATTGTGGCATAGCGCGCTCAATCCAGACGCCGCCAACCTTTCCAAGGTAACGATTACCGGGAACTCCGCGACCGGCCCTGGGGGCGGCATTTTCTCCGGGAATGGAAGTGGCGGCGTCACACTCGCGATGCACTTCAGCCGGTTGACTGGGAATTCGGCAAGTTCTGGAAGCAACCTCAGCAACGTCAATAGCGCAGTGGCGGCGACGAGCAATTGGTGGGGTACGAATTCCCCGGCGGCGACAATTAGCAACACGACGACAACCGCCGCAGTCGATCCATTTATTGTGCTGACGCATACGGCGAGCCCCAGCACGATCAGCGCGAATCAGAGCACCACTCTTACAGCCAGTTTTCTGCAAGACAATCATGGGACAGCCGTAGCGGTTTCCAACCTCAGTCTGTTATTGGGCCTGCCCATCACCTTCAACAATCCGGTCCTCGGCGCCATTTCCGCCGCGCAGACCACCATTCAGCCGAACGGTACAGCTACCGCCACGTTTACCGCCCTGAGCTCTGGAGGCTCGGCGCACGCGGACGCCATTGTCGATAGCGCAGTGGTCACGGCCAATATCACGATTCCGTTTCCGCCGGCGATCTCCAAGTCGTTCGGAGCGGCCAGCATTCCCGTGAACGGCGCAACCTCCCTTAGCTTCACAATTCAGAATAGCAACGCCGCTGCGGCCCTCACCGGAGTCGGCTTCAGTGACACGTTGCCGGCAGGTCTGGTCATTTCCACGCCCAACGGGTTGACCGGCACATGCGGAGGCGGAACCATCACCGCCGTGGCCGGATCGGGCTCCATTACTCTGAGTGGCGCAAGCGTCGCAGCGACGAGTTCTTGCACATTTTCTGCAAACGTAACGGGAACCACGCCCGGAACGAAAAACAACACGACGAGTACGGTGGCATCAATTGAAGGCGGAGCCGGAGGCACGGCATCGGCCAGCGTTAACGTGTTTGCTCCGCCAGCGATTACCAAGGCGTTCGGCAGCTCGCCCATCCCGCTCAATGGAACGACTTCGCTGGCTTTGACGGTAACCAATCCGAGCGGCAATTCCGCTCCGCTGACCGGAGTAGCAGTCACCGACACGTTTCCAGCAGGACTGGTGGTTGCGACGCCGAATGGCCTCGCCAACACGTGCGGAGGAACTGCCACAGCCGTTGCAGGAGCGGGAGCAGTATCGTTGACGGGTGGCACGGTAGCCACGGGCAGCACGTGCACGCTAACCATCAATGTTACGGGAACGGCTTCGGGAAGCCTCACGAACACGACCGGGAATGTCAGCTCGACGAACGGTGGCACGGGAAACACCGCGTCTGCGAGTCTGACAGTTGCCAGCGCGCCATCGATTACGAAATCGTTCGGCGCTGCCACGGCCGCGATAGGCGGTTCGGCCAGTCTAAGTTTTACCATCCAAAATTCGAACCCGGCGGTCGCGCTTAGTGGAGTAGCCTTCACAGATACGCTGCCAGCAGGGTTGGTGCTCGCCACCCCTAGTGCTTTGAGCAACACCTGCGGCGGCACGGCCACGGCTGTGGCCGGAGCAGGGTCAGCCAGCCTGTCGGGAGCAGCACTTGCGGCTAGCGCCTCGTGCACGCTCTCGGTGAACGTTGTCGGCACGACCGCGGGCATCAAGAACAACAGCGTAACGGTTTCTTCAACAAACGGCGGCACGGGAAACACTTCAAATGCCAGCATCACGATTGTCTCAGCTCCGGTACTGCTCAAATCATTTGGAGCAGCCAGCGTTCCCCTGAACGGCTCGACGAGTCTCAGCTTTACGATTCAAAACAACAACGCTGCGACAGCGGTGTCAGGAATTGGCTTCAGCGACACCTTGCCGGCAGGTTTGGCGGTCTCAACCCCGAACGGACTTACGGGCAGTTGCGGCGGTGGAACCATCACGTCAACGGCGGGCAGTAGCGTCGTCAGTCTCGCCGGCGCCAGTTTGGCGGCCAACACGACCTGCACTTTTTCTGTGAATGTCACAGGAACGGCCGCGGGCACCAAAAACAATACGACCGGGAATGTCACTTCCACCGAAGGTGGAAGCGGAGGAACAGCGTCTGCCAGCATCGGCGTGGTCGCGCCACCGGCCATAGCCAAGGCTTTTGCAGTGCCGTCCATTCCTTTGAATGGCACGACTGCCTTGACTTTCACGATCACCAATCCTGCAGCGAACGCAACGGCTGAGAGCGCAGTCGCATTTGCCGATACGCTGCCGGCAGGTTTGCTCGTGGCCACGCCGAACGGTTTGAGCAATTTGTGCGGAGGCACGGTCACGGCGATTGCCGGATCGAACAGCATCAGCCTGAGCGGCGGGACCGTTGCGACGCCCAACACCACGTGTACGGTGGTTGTGAATGTCACGGGAACGGCTTCGGGCCCGTTGACGAACACGACAGGTGCAGTGAGCTCGACCAACGGAGGAACCGGTAACACGGCTACCGCCAATCTAACTGTGGCCAGTCCACCGACGATTAGCAAAGCGTTTGGCGCTGCGACAAGCCCTCTTGGCGGCGTCACCAGTTTGACCTTCACGATCCAAAATCCCAATGCGGGATTGCCGCTGACCGGACTCGCGTTTACCGACAACCTGCCGGCGGGATTGCTACTGGCAACGCCTAGCGGACTAACCAGCACGTGCGGCGGAACCGCTACGGCCGCAGGCGGAGCCTCGTCCGCTAGTCTGTCCGCCGGAACACTCGCGGCAAGCGCCGCGTGCTCATTCTCCGTCAATGTCATCAGCACGACTGCCGGAGTGAAGAACAACAGCGTGCAGGTGGCCTCAACAGAAGGCGGTACGGGAAATACTTCGAATGCCAGCATTACGATCATTGCCGCTCCGGTACTCAGTAAGGCTTTTGGAGCGGCCAGCATTCCTCTGAACGGCTCGACTTCGCTGAGCTTTACCGTACAAAACAACAATCCTACGGCGACCATGACCGGCACCGGCTTCAGCGATACATTTCCCGCAGGCTTGCTCGTAGCAACGCCGAACGGCCTAACCGGTAGTTGCGGCGGCGGAACGATTACGGCAGTCCAGGGAACTGGCGTCGTCAACGTTACCGGAGCAACGTTGGCAGCGAGTGGTTCCTGTACCTTCTCTGTGAATGTGACCGGCAGCGTTGCCGGAACGCAAAACAACACGACCGGCAATGTGACCTCGACCGAAGGCGGCGCCGGCGGCACGGCATCGGCCAGTATTAATGTGGTGGCGCCACCCGCCATTGCCAAAGCATTTGGGACAACCGGCGTGGCACTGAATGGCACGACCTCATTGACGTTTACCATCACCAATGCCACAGCCAACGCGGTCGCCGAATCTGGAACGGCATTCACCGATATCTTTCCGGCGGGCATCGTCGTTGCCACGCCAAATGGATTGACCAACACTTGTGGCGGCACCGCCGCCGCGGTTGCCGGCGCTGGTAGTGTCACCCTGACGGGCGGCACCATCGCTGCTCACGCTTCCTGCACGCTCGCTGTCAATGTAGTTGGAACGGCGTCCGGAAACTTCACCAATACCACGGGAAACGTCTCTTCCACCAACGGCGGGACTGGAAACACCGCGACAGCCAATCTATCGGTTGCTGCGCCTCCGGCGATTGTGAAATCGTTCGGCGCCGCGACGATTCCCGTGAACGGTTCGACTTCGCTGACATTTAGCATCAACAATCCCGCGACCAACTCGATTCCCCTCACCGGCCTGGCCTTCACCGATAGCCTGCCGTCCGGTTTGCTTGTGGCGACGCCCAGCGGATTGACCACCACCTGCACTGGTACGGCCGGAGCAACCGCCGGCGCCACCTCGGTTAGTTTGGGAGCGGCGACTCTGGCGGCCAACACCTCCTGCACACTCTCGGTAAACGTTACAGGAACCACGGCGGGCGTAAAAAATAACAGCGTGCAGATCTTGTCGACCGAGGGGGGAACCGGCAACACGTCGAGTGCTTCTCTAACCGTAACGGCGGCTGCTGCGATTACCAAGGCGTTCGGGGCGGCCAGCATTCCGCTGAACGGCTCCACGAGCTTGAGCTTTACGATTCAAAACAGCAATGCCACGACGCCGCTCACGGGCGTCGGCTTCAGTGATGCCTTCCCGGCAGGTCTCGTGGTTGCAACTCCGAACGGACTAACCGGAACGTGCGGAGGCGGAACCATCACCGCAACACAAGCGACAAGTGTTGTGAGCTTGGGCAACGCCACCCTCGCGGCCACTGCCTCGTGCACATTCTCTGTGAATGTGACCGGGACGGCAGCAGGCGTGCAAAACAATACCACCAGCGCTGTCACCTCAACTCAAGGCGGCGCAGGCGCAACGGCATCGGCGAGCCTTACTGTTGTTGCTCCGCCGTCGCTCGCCAAGGTATTCACTCCGACCGGTATTGCTCCAGGAGGAATCTCGACCTTGAGCTTTACGATCACAAACCCGGCGGCGAATACGGCCGCAGAAACCGGCGTCGCCTTCACCGACACGCTGCCTTCTGGAGTCCTCATCGCTTCGCCGAGTGGCCTGACGAGTTCGTGCGGTGGAACCACTACGGCCGCTGCTGGGTCCGCCAGTGTCACGCTTTCAGGCGGAACGATCGCAGCGGGCACACCATGCTCCATCAGTGTCAACGTAACAAGCTCGACGGCGGGCACGTACACCAACACTACCGGTGCCGTGTCTTCAACCAATGGCGGAACGGGAAATACGGCTTCGGCCAATCTGATGGTTGCCAGTCCGCCGAGCATCGCAAAGATCTTCGGCGCCGCCAGCATCGGGTTGGGCGGCTCAACTTCTCTCACCTTTACGATTACCAATCCTGTGGTCAACGGCACAGCCCTCACGGGAATCGCGTTCACCGATAACCTTCCGGCCGGCCTCGTGGTTGCTACTCCCAATGCGTTGAACGGTTCCTGCGGTGGAGTTGTCACGGCGGCGGCGGGATCGCCAAGCGTTGCGCTGAGTGGCGGGACGATTGCGGCCAGCGGCTCTTGCACATTTTCGGTCAATGTCGCAGCGATCACGGCGGGCAATCAGGTCAACGTCACAGGAGCTGTCAGCTCGGCAAATGGCGGTACAGGAAACACGGCCACTGCTTCCATTGGCGTACTCGCTCCGGACTTGACTCTTACCAAGAGCCATTCCGGCAACTTCTATCAGGGACAGTCCAATGCGACCTACCTGCTCACAGTGAACAACCCGGGAGCAGGTCCGAGCGCGGGCACCGTGACGGTCAGTGACGTATTGCCAGCAGGACTCACAGCGACCGGTATTGCAGGCCCGGGATGGACCTGCACGGTCGGAACGGTGAGCTGCGTTCGCAGCGACGGTCTGGCAACCGGCGCCAGTTATCCCGCGATTACGGTGATGGTCAGCGTCGCAGCCAACGCGCCAGCCAGCGTAACGAACTCGGCCGCGGTCTCTGGTGGCGGCGAACTCAACACCGCTAACAATACCGCAACGGATCCGACGACCGTTACCTTGCCGCCGGACTTCGCATTGGCGATCAATCCGGCCAGCGTTACCTTAAGAGCCGGCCAGCACGCTAGTTACGGACTGACCGTGACGCCGATCAATACGGCTTTCACCAGTGCCATCACATTCACCGTTACAGGCCTGCCGGGAAGATCGTCAGCGGTCTTCAGTCCGACTTCGGTTACGCCGGGAGCGAATCCAGCGACCTCATCGCTGATCGTCATGACCACGGCAGGCGACACTTTCCTTTCCCGCAATATTGAGCGGAAGCACACGCCGTTCTATGGACTGCTCATGCCGCTAGCCGGACTAGTCCTTTCCGGGATCGGATTCCGATTCCGGCGAGTGGGACGGAAGTGGGTATTGCTCGCGCTTCTGTTCCTCACGACCGGATTCACGCTTTACGGATGCGCCAGTGCGAATAATTTCCAGAATCTGGGAACGCCGCCGGGTAGTTATACGGTTACGGTTACCGCGACCGCCGGAACAATTCAGCATTCAACTGCGATTACCTTGACGGTTCAACCGTAAAGCGATGGAAACGGGAAACGCAAACGAAAGAGAAAACATGGTTATGATGAGACAACAGGTGTTGTACCCGGCTGTGCGACTGCTAATGGCCATGGCCTTCCTGGCCAGTAGTTTTGCAAGCGTGACGCTCGCGCAACGCGCGACCGGTTCCACTCCGCAGTTCGAAGCGTCGGGCGCGTACTCCTACATCCGCGCCAACGCCGCTGGGTCTGGAGGCGGATTCAACGTAAACGGCGTTAGCGGATCCTTTGCGTACAACTTCAATGACCGTTTTGCAGTTCTGGCCGATGGCGGCGCCTACCGTTTCAGCGGGTTGCCGTCCGGTGTGGCCAGCAACATGTATACCTACCTGTTCGGGCCTCGCTACTCGTTCCGAAAAATGCACCGGGTGACTCCCTTTGTGCAAGGGCTGCTCGGAGGCGGCCGATTGACGGCAAGTTCCGGCGGGGTGGAGGCGGGCGAAAACGGCTTTGCCATGGCGCTCGGGGGAGGTCTTGACGTGCCCGTGCACCGTCATTTTGCGATTCGATTGATACAAGCCGAATATCTTCTTACGCGCTTTGCCGATGTGAATGGTTCCACTGTGTCGCAGAACAGCGTCCGCATTTCGGCCGGACTGGTATTTCGATTCGGCAACAAATAAGCGTAGATCGTGCAGGCAGGTATTACGTCGATGGCCGCGCCAAACCCTGAACGGGAATCTTTGCCGCATGTTTCCTTGCGCAGTGCGCAGCCGGACGATCGCGAGTTCCTGCTCCGCGTTTACGCGAGCACCCGCGAGCCGGAGATGCTTTCTTGGGGATGGCCCGCCGCCGAGCAGTCCCGTTTCATCCAAATGCAGTTTGACGCTCGCGCACGAGGATACGCGGTCTCCTATCCCGCTGCCGCCGAGAGCGTCGTTTTAGCGAACGATGAACCGGCCGGATCCATCCTGGTGCTGCGCGCCTCACAGGAACTTCGTCTGGTGGATATTGCTCTGCTTCCGCAATTTCGCAACCTTGGAATTACCAGCGCTTTACTCGGCGCTCTTATCGCGGAATCGGTTCACAAAAAAATCCCTCTGCGACTTAGCGTTGTTAAGGGCAACCGGGCTGCGCGTCTATACGAGCGACTGGGTTTTTTCCTGAAGAGCGAGGACGCCATGTATTGCGAAATGGAACACGCGGCGCAGGGGAACTAACGGATTTGCAGGCGCAACCCGAGGAGAATGTAGGCATGTCTGAAGATTTAAACTGCCGTATTTTTTCCGAGCATCTGAACAGCACCTTTGGCCTCGAAGTTCCCGATTCTGAATCGGTAGGGCTGCAGCTGGTCGAAGTGACCGAGCGGA
Source organism: Saccharimonadales bacterium (SeqCode) (assembly GCA_035317965.1). Taxonomy (GTDB): domain Bacteria; phylum Acidobacteriota; class Terriglobia; order Acidiferrales; family UBA7541; genus Acidiferrum. Next base: position 60,500 of record DATHFT010000048.1, read on the forward strand.
ACGCTCCACCGGACACCGAACAGTTTTCCGTTTTGTTTCGCGGGCCGCAAAACGGCGCGATTTCGCAGGGAATTCATACGCTGCGCCACGAGCAACTCGGGGAGATGCAACTGTTCCTCGTGCCCCTCGGGCCCGATGCCATGGGCCTGCGCTACGAGGCTGTTTTCAATCGCATGCGCGAACGGAAACCATGACCGGGCCTGCCCGGAAGGGAATGCTTGCGTAGGGCCCCCTGATCGTGCAGTTTACAGCACAAACGCCACCGGGCCAAGAAATCCAGTGCGGTTTTTCTGGCTTGGACTGCCGATTTATACACTAGAGCTGATTTGTGGTTATCACAGATTTCAGGCGTCCCTTTGGATTGACGGGCTTGGGCGGCAGAATCTGTGTCGCGCTTGTGAAGTGGCTGATCACCGCGGTGTAGGCCGAGATTCCTGAAGGGACGACGAACAAGGAAAATTGCCCAAGGGTCGCGTGCTGCACTTCATAAGTCCCTTGTTCCAGGGTGTCGCCAGTCGATTGAAAGTGCAATGCGAAGGTATCTGTTGTCGGCGCTGCGGTTTTGACCGGTTTCGGCGGAACAGCCATTGGTGGGGCTGCTGAAGCTTTCCGGTTCATGTCCTCTACTGAAAGCAAGGTAAACCAAGCGACTGTTTTTGCGCCCGAGCGAACCGCAAAGCTGGTGTTTCGCAGCGCTGCAAAGCTGGCCATGTTCAGCGATAGCAGATTGGCGGTTTTCGACGGGCCGAAGCTTGCGCCGATTACGGCGCCGAGAAATTTTGTCGGCAGTGCGGCCGAGGCCAACAACACTTGCCCGCCAACTAAGAATCCACGTCGCGAAACTGCCATTTGGGGCTCCTAAAATTCCGGATGAGAGACTGCTATACTTTGCTTGAAAAGATGTATTTGCTCAACTGTTCAATGGTACCGGGTTGAGGAAACCCTAAACAGTACTGAGGTACCATCTCTTTCCCCCGCGGAATTCTATAAAACAGAAGCCGGACAGTTTGTACTGTTTTTGCAGTATTAGTTGATTGGCTACTTCGTTCAATTCAGAACCGCAGAACATCCAGGCAGATAATTCATACTGTAGTTACCCGGTACGATAATTGCGATAGAAGCTGAGGATTACATGTCAAATCCGTTTGTAGGCGAGATTCGGATGTTTGGCGGCAACTTTGCGCCGGCAGGTTGGGCCTTCTGCAACGGAGCCCTTTTACCCATCTCGGAAAACGAGGTCCTGTTCAATCTCATTGGCACCACCTACGGTGGTGACGGACAAGAGACGTTTGCGCTGCCGAACCTGCAGAGCCGGATACCGGTTCATGTGGGTTCCGCTTTTGTTTTGGGGCAAACCGGCGGAGAAGAGACCGTGACGCTGACGGTAAATCAGATTCCGGCGCACAGCCACGTCCCGCGGGGAAACTCCGGCGCGGGCAACCAGTCCAGCCCGGGGAACGGGGTTTGGGCCCAGTCGACGTTGGGACAATATTCTTCGGCCGCGCCCAGCGTGACCATGGATCCGTCCACGATGACCACTGCGGGCGGTTCACAGCCTCACGACAACATGATGCCGTTCCTAGCCGTGAATTTTATTATTTCCCTTTTTGGAGTGTTCCCGTCGCAGTCGTGATGTTCGTGAATAATTTTTTGGGTGATGAGGGCAGTACGAACTTGTTGTCCGGTGTTGAATAGCGGAAGAGGAGCTACCGATGGCACAGCCATACTTGGGCGAAATCAAGGTGATCAGCTGGAATTTTCCTCCCAAAGGTTGGGCTTTCTGTAACGGCCAGTTCCTGCCGATCAACCAGAACCAAGCGCTGTTCTCGATCCTGGGCACAACGTACGGGGGAAATGGACAGACCACGTTTGCGTTGCCCAATCTTCAGGGACGCAGTCCGGTTCACGTCGGAGATGGAATATCGCTTGGGGAAATGGCCGGTGAAGCCAGCCATACGCTCAACGTTTCTGAACTGCCCGCGCACACTCACGCTGCCGTCGGTTCTTCCGTGCTAGGTTCTTTGCCCAGCGCCGCCAACAACGTCTGGGGCAGCAGCAGCGCCAACCCTTACAATTTTACAGCGAACGCAGCGATGAGTCCTGCGGGTATTCTAGCGGTGGGTGGAAATCAACCCCACGACAACATGTCCCCCTACTTGGTACTGAATTTTATCATCGCGCTCCAGGGCATTTTCCCGTCCCGTAACTAGCACTGAAGGAGGACATTCGTGTCCGAACCATTCGTAGCCGAGATTAGGATTTTTGCTGGTAACTTTGCCCCCACTGGTTGGGCCATGTGCAATGGTCAGGTCCTGCCGATCAGCCAGAACACGGCCTTATTCTCTCTGCTGGGTACGACGTATGGCGGTGATGGGAAATCCACGTTTGCTTTGCCCAATCTCCAAGGACTGGCACCCTTGCACCAAGGGCAGGGGCCAGGGCTGAGTCTGCGCGATTTGGGGGAGATCGGGGGCGAGCAAAGTGTCACGCTGCTTGAATCCGAGATACCCGCGCACTCGCATGGCGTACGGGCGGCGACAAGTGGCAACTTGCCCGGGCCCAGCAACAATGTCTGGGCGTCCGGCCTGAAAGGTCATCCGGCCAGTTACGCTCCGGCGAAAAGTCCCGCCGCGCAGCTGAATCTGAATGCGGTTTCGCAGACCGGGTCAAGCTTCCCGCACAACAACATGTCCCCTTATTTGTGTCTGACCTTTATCATCGCTCTGCAGGGTGTTTTCCCGCCGCGCGGTTGAGTCCACTCGAATTCGGTCTGATCCTGGTGGAAAAGCCCGGAGCAAAAAGCTCCGGGCTTTGCTTTGCCGGGGTTAAAATGTCGTTCGCCGAGGAACAAACTCGAATGCCAGGTGAACTTCTGGAGCGGGATGTACCGCTGTCGCAATCGCTGATCTGGCACGCGCACAGCCGCCACTACGCCCTGCGGGGCGCTAAGTCCTGGACCGAAGACATGATTCCGCAGTTCATCACCAACAATCCGCTGATCGCAGAAATCTACGCGCGGCTCGTCTGTGCTTTCCTGGACGATTGCCGCAAGTTTGCCGAAGGTACACCGGACAGGCCTTCGCCGAATAATCCGCTGCGGATTGTCGAGCTGGGATCCGGGCTGGGGAAATTTTCATTCTTATTTTTGAAACAGCTCTCCGCTCTTCTGAAAGCGCAGGATCTCCCCCCGAACCTGGTGCGTTATTGCATGACGGATTGCTCGGAGCGGCTGGTCGCGGACTGGCGCAGCAATTCCTTTTTGTCGCCATTTGTGGAATGTGGAATGTTGCAATTTGCGGTATTGGACGTGAGCGAACCGATCCACTTGCAATTCCTGACAGGAGAGGGAAGCGGTCAACCAGAAAATTGCCACGGGCCGCTCGTAGTGATCGCCAACTATTGTTTCGACAGCCTCGCTCAAGATGTGTTCCGGATCAAGGATGGCCAAGTTTTTGAAAGATTGCAGACACTTCGGCGCCCGCCGGAGGGCAGCGAACGCGATGCCGGCCAGGCCCTCTCGCGCCTTGAATTTGAATACCAGGATGTAAGTGTGGACGGCAATCGCTACCAAGACCCCACCTGGAACAGGATTCTGGGTATGTACCGTGCCGAGATTCCGAGCGCCACCGTTTTATTCCCGGTCCAGGTGCTTCGAACACTCCAAGCAATCCGCGAATTGTCGGGGTCCGCGCTGCTGGTATTGGCTTCAGACAAGGGTTACCTCCGCACTGAAAATATGTCGCAATCCCAGGACGAACCAAAGTTTGAGTTTCATTCTGCGAATTGTTTTTCCGCCATGGTGAATTTTGACGCGATTGCCAGATATTTCGAGCTCGCGGGCGGTGCAGCGCTGTTGCCTGCAAAACACAATTCGACGCTGCACACCTGCGCGTTCCTGGAGGGACCGACGGGGCAATTTCCGACCTTGGTCCGGACGTATTCAGAACTACGCATGGCGTTGGGGCCTGACGATCTGTTCGGACTGCTCGGTTGGCTGAATGCCCACATGGAGGAATTGACGGTTTCGCAAGCGCTTTCCGTCTTAAGGCTGACCCGCTGGGATCCCATAACCTTCTTGCGGCTCTTTCCCGTTTTGGCCCGCCAGGTCAGGAACGCGGGCGCCGAGCGCGAAGATCTGCAGGAAGCCATAGCGCGCACCTGGGAGAATCAGTTTCCGGTAACGAGTACGGATCACGCGCTAGCCTTCTACTGCGGTGTGCTTCTTCTCGAGCTGCGATTCTTCCGCGAAGCATATGCCATGTTCAGAAGATCGCAGATTGCTCTTGGACCCTCGGCGGCGACCAGCTACAACCTTGGCTTGTGCTCGATCGGCCTCGACCGATCGGCGGAAGCCCACGGTTTCATGGCGGATGCCTGTGAACTCGATTGCACATTCGAACCTGCACAGCGGGCGCGACAGAAACTTGAGGAACAGCAAAGTTCCAGCTGAGAGGGGCGCCCCTGGTTTGCCACGAGATGGCACACCGTCCGGTCCTGGCTCTGCTGGCGAGTTTCTTGTTCCTGGACTTGCGCTGCGGAGCGGGTGTCTTTCCGCGCGCGAACTGCTCAGATGAGTGGAGGCCCGATCTTGTCAAAGGGGCAACAAGATCGTAGGCCTCCGCGCATTGGCTTGACGTTCCTCTGCAACATATTGCGCTATGGATTCCCCGCTCGCGCTAGTAACTATGCGAGTCGTGATCGTGGTCGTGGTCGTGGTCGTGTGAGTCGTGATCGTTCACATCGACTTTTACACGCATCCACGGGTGGATGCAGCACTGGAAATAGTGTTCCCCTTTGGATAGTCCGGTAACCTGTAGCTGGCTGCCCTGCAGAATGCGGGTACGGGCCACCGCCAGGTTTCCAAAGCCACCGGAACACTCCGTCGCCGGCGTCTCGCCGGAATTGAGATCCGCAATAAAGCCGCCGCCAAAGCGCTTCACTTCGGTGAACGTGTGAGGCTCGCCGCCCTGATCAACCACCAGGATCGGTGTGCCTTTCTTGATGTGCAGGACGTCCGGTTCAAAGTCCCAGTTGGGATCGGGAGCGCCTTTTTTTGCTTTGGCAAACAGGTCGTCCAGTTTTGTGAAGAATCCGAGCGTGACGTTCTTGCAAAAGTCCGCGCCAAGTGCGGCATTAAACGTAGTCGGATCGCATTCGTCCAGCGCCACGATCTGCACCGGAGTCGGGGGATTTTCCTGCGCACTCGTGCGCGTCGCAGCCGCCAAAAACGAACTGCCCGCCAGTAGAGCAAACTTCGCTAAGGTGATTCTCATTACTTTCTTCCTCTTTTCTTCTTCAAGAATTTGCCCGGGGAAAGCGGCGACCACGTGTGACCGGGGCGATGCCGTCGCGCGTTTCCTCCGAGCCTGACACAGTGGCGACTCTCGCCTGAAAACTGCAGGAGGGTCAATGCCTTGAACCTCCATCGCTTCCCAAAGTTTTCTCCATTCCTAACCTGCTGAGGACAATGAGTTTCCCGTGTGCAGCGGCGCGTTTCGGGACGGTAGAATTGTGATACGCTTTCCTACAATCTCCAGAGGAATGTAATGTCAGTGACGACGCCAGCCGCGCAGATCCTGCGGTTTGACACTTTTGAGCTAAATCTTCGCGCCGGTGAGTTGCGCAAGCGAGGCAAGAAGCTGCGCCTGCAGGGGCAACCCTTGCAGGTGCTGGCGATCTTGTTGCAGTCTGCCGGCGAACTGGTGACCCGCGAGGACTTGCAGAGCCAAATCTGGCCGGCCGATACTTTTGTCGACTTCAATCACAGCCTGCACAACGCGATTGGACGCATTCGCGAAGCATTGGGGGATTCGGCCGAGTCGCCTCGCTATATTGAGACGCTGCCGCGCCGGGGATACCGGTTTATTGCGGCGGTTGAGGAAGTCGCGTCGCCGAAGCCTGCCGTCGGAATAGCCAGCGAGAGAAATGAAGCGATTGCGCCCGTTGTCACACGCGGCAAGCTACCCGAGGGCATTGCCCTGGCTTTGTGCGCGTGCCTGGCCGTCGCGCTTTGCACCTGGGTGGCGTGGCGTCATTTTTACGGGAAGCCAGCGGTAC
>DATHFT010000049.1:0-4442 GCA_035317965.1 Saccharimonadales bacterium (SeqCode)
CGAATTCGAGTAAACGTTTTCCCAGGGGCGCAAGTTAATGGGCGGGAGAAGGTTTGTCAACGGTGAAATTGCCGGGGCAAAAAGGGTAGAAATTGGCATTGCCGAGAGACGAAAAATTGGATAAAGTATGCGGTTTGCGTCAGGAGAATGCACAGAAGGCTATGAATCCCCCTATTCAACGCCTACATGTCGTTGATTCCCACACAGGCGGCGAACCGACTCGAGTGATCGTTAGCGGGGGCCCGGAACTTCCCGCCGGCAGTGTGGCGGAGAAGCTTGAGTATCTGCGTGAGAATTTCGACTGCATCCGTCGGGCGACGATCAATGAACCGCGCGGTTCAGAAATCATCGTGGGGGCCTTGCTTTGCAAGCCCGTGGACCCGACCTGCGCGACGGGCGCCATCTTTTTTAACAATGTAGGTTACCTCGGGATGTGCGTGCACGGCACAATCGGGCTAGCCGTTACGCTGGCTTACTTGGGCAGAATTGGCGTCGGGGAGCACCGCTTCGAGACACCGGTCGGGGTCGTAACTGCCATTTTGCACGAATCGGGAGAAGTGACCGTCGGCAACGTAGCCAGCTACCGGAGCGCCAGCAATGTTGCTGTCGATGTGCCAGGTTACGGGACCGTGTACGGTGACATTGCCTGGGGCGGAAACTGGTTTTTCCTGGTGAACGAGCCGGCCGTCGAAATCACGGCCGCCAAAGTGACCGAATTGACGGACCTGACTTGGTCCATACGGCAAGCGCTCGAGCGCAACGGCATCAAGGGGAATGGCATTAACGGAACCGAATCAAAAGAAATCGATCATGTGGAACTGTTCGGGCCTTCGCGCGTTCCCGGAGTGCATAGCCAAAACTTTGTCCTTTGCCCCGGCAAGGCTTACGACCGTTCGCCCTGCGGAACAGGAACCAGCGCGAAGTTGGCCTGCTTGTACGCCGACGGCAAGCTGCGATCCGGCGAAGTGTGGCGGCAGGAAAGTATCGTGGGAAGCATTTTCGAAGGAAGCGTGCGGATCGAAGACGGCCAAATCCTGCCAAGAATCAAAGGTTCTGCTTTCATTACTTCTGAAGCGGACTTAATCCTCCATCCGGAAGATCCATTTCGACACGGCTTGTCTGCATGAGCGTCACGACGGAGGTCGTGATTGTAGGGGCGGGTATTGTCGGAGCCGCTTGCGCCTACGAACTGGCGAAGGAAAAAATCAGCGTCACGATCGTGGATAGCTCCGGCGTCGGCACCGGCGCAACGGCCGCCGGCATGGGTCATATCGTGGCGATGGATGATTCCGAAGCGCAATTTGCGCTGACACGATGTTCACAGAAATTGTGGGAAGAACTACGGGAGCAATATCCCGACACTGTGGAGTACCAGCAGTCCGGGACCATTTGGGTGGCCGCCGATGAAGCAGAAATGGCGGAAGTGCAGCGCAAGCACGAATACTACGCGCAGCGTGGAATCGCTTCAGAAATTTTGGACGCAAAAGCGCTGGAAGAAGCAGAGCCAAGCCTCCGCAGGCCACTCGCGGGTGGTCTGCTGGTTCCCGGTGATGCGGTCGTTTATCCGCCCTGCGCGGCCATGTTTTTGGTTGAGAAAGCCCTGGAACTTGGCGCGCAGATTCATACTGACAAAACGATTGTTTCGATTGGTAACGGCAAAGCAGTTTTGCGGGACGGAACTTCAATTAGCGCGAAGGTGATTGTAAATGCTGCGGGACAGTTTGCCCCAAAACTGACTCCAGGAATCGATATTCGCCCTCGCAAAGGGCATCTCGTCATCACTGAACGCTATCCCGCGAAAATTCACCATCAACTCGTGGAACTCGGCTATCTAAAAAGTGCGCATTCCACCACCGCCGATTCCGTCGCCTTCAATTTGCAACCGCGCAAGACCGGGCAAGTGCTGATTGGCTCTTCACGGCAGTATGCGCGCGAGGACAGCAAAGTCGATGGGGATATTCTGGCTACCATGCTGCGGCGCGCGTTTGCATACGTCCCGGATCTCGTGGGACTCTCCGCCATTCGCGTGTGGACAGGATTCCGCGCAGCGACCCCCGACAAACTCCCGCTGATCGGACCGTGGCCCGGTGATCCCAGCGTATTCCTTGCCGCTGGACACGAAGGGCTGGGAATCACGACTTCTCTGGCAACCGGGAGGTTGATCGCGGATCATTATCTCGGTCGTAAATCAGAAATCCCCAGCGGACCCTACTTGCCGTCCAGACAGCAGGAAGCCTTTGGCCATGCATGAAGAAATCAGGATCCGAATCAACGGAAAATCGCTGGCCGTGCCCCGGGGCACCAGCGTCGCAGCGGCCATGACCCGTGCAGGCGAGCCTTGCCGGATTTCTGTGAGCGGGCAAGCCCGCGCTCCTCTCTGTGGAATGGGGATTTGCTTCGATTGCCGGGCGGTGGTGAATGGCCAGCCCCACGTGCGCGGATGCCAGGTGCAGTGCGAAGCCAGCATGGAAATTCTTTCCGATGAATGAAGCGGTCCAGCTTCGAGTTGAAGTAGCAGTGGTTGGAGCGGGACCGGCCGGCCTTGCCGCCGCAACCGTCGCCGCCGAATGCGGAGCCTCGGTTGCGCTGCTCGACGACAATCCGGGACTTGGCGGCCAGATTTGGCGGGGCGAGACTGCTTTGTCCAAAAATTCGAGTGGGGCGAACTGGTTTGCAAGAGCCGAACGGTCGGGAGCCAGACGAATCCATTCGGTGCGTATTTTTCATCTAGAGAGCGGCAGATTGCTGGGGGAATCCTCGGACGCCTCCTACGAGATTTCGTTCAACAAATTAATTCTGGCAACCGGCGCGCGAGAGCAGTTTCTGCCCTTCCCTGGATGGACGCTGCCCAACGTTTTTGGCGCCGGGGGGCTGCAAGCGCTGGCGAAATCCGGCCTGCCGTTGGCCGGTAAGCGCGTGGTCATTGCCGGAACGGGGCCGCTCCTGCTTGCAGTTGCGCAATACGTCGGAGATCACGGCGGGGAAGTGGTTTGCATCGCGGAACAGACGAGTTGGTTGAAATATGTCGCGTTTGGCGCGTCTTTGTTGTTCAATTCCGGCAAGCGGCGAGATGCGGCGCGTCTGAGCTGGAGCCTCCGAGGTGTTCGTCATTGGAAAAATTGTTGGCCCGTAGCGGCAATGGGACGGGATCGTTTGGAATCGGTTCGCCTTTCGCATCATGGCTTGAGCAAAGATATTCCCTGCGACTACCTGGCGTGCGGATTCCATTTGATTCCCAACACCGAAATGGCTGAATACGCCGGATGTGAGATTCGGGAACGTTTTGCGGTTGTCGACCAATATCAACAATCCTCCGTTGCGGGAATTTATTGCGCCGGGGAACTGACCGGAATTGGCGGGCTGGACCGAGCTTTGCTCGAAGGTCAAATTGCCGGCTATGACGCGGCTGGACGGAGACCCTTGGGGGAGCGGCTGTTTGCAAGCAGGGACACCCAGCACGTGGTGGTTGAGGCGCTAAAAGACGCTTTTGCGCTACGCGAGGAACTGAAGCTGCTCCCGGACTTCGATACCCTGGTTTGCCGTTGTGAAGACGTCAGCTTTGGCAAACTTCAGCCATATCGCACATGGCGCGAGGCCAAGCTGCAAACGCGATGCGGCATGGGTCCCTGCCAAGGAAAAGTTTGCGGTACTGCCGCTGAATTTCTGTTCGGATGGAAAATGGACCCACCGAGACCGCCGCTCTTTCCCGTGCAGTGCTCGAGTCTGGCAGCCATTTCGCATCGAAACTGTTCTGAAGAACTCACCGGAGAATCAAGATGAAATGGACTGGCGTATTGCCCGCGATCACGACTTTTTTCAATGAAGCATACGAAGTAGACCACGCTTTCCTTGCCGACCATGCTCGCTGGTTGGTCGAAAACGGATGCACCGGCATTGTCGCGCTCGGTTCACTCGGCGAGGGCGCCACGCTGAACGCGCAGGAAAAAAACGCAGTCCTGAAGACGTTCGTGACCGCATTGCAAGGGCGCGCTTCCGTTGTCGCCGCTATTTCCGCACTTTCGACGCCGGAAGCGGTGCAATTGGCAAAGGAGGCCGAAGCGGCGGGTTGCGACGCGCTGATGATTTTGCCGCCCTACGTTTACAAGGGCGATTGGCGCGAGATGAAAACCCATATTTCGACGGTTCTCAAGGCGACCCGCTTGTCTTGTATGCTGTACAACAATCCAGTCGCCTACGGGACAGATTTTCTTCCAGAGCAAATCGCCGAACTCGCCGGCGAACATAAAAATCTCGCCGCAGTCAAGGAATCCAGCACCGACGTGCGCCGCGTGACAGCGATTCGCGCCTTGCTCGGCGACCGTTTGGCAATTTTTGTGGGCGTGGATGACGCAATTATCGAAGGGCTTGCCGCCGGGGCGGTTGGCTGGATCGCCGGACTCGCCGATGCCTTGCCGCGCGAGTCGGTCGATCTTTTCAACTAT